>NZ_JAMYRC010000035.1:0-71547 GCF_040321205.1 Mesorhizobium sp. M0496
AGCCGTGGCACGCTGATCAGCCCGGCCCCATGCCGGAGAGCGCGGCGACCAAGCCGTCAGCTACACCACGCAGCGGGACACGATCTCTCGAACGCAGCGTAGAAAAGGTACTTTGGATCGCTCTGCTGCAAGCAGCTTTCTGCTCGTTTGATATAAGCACAAGCCGACATCCCGTAGCTCATGGGAACTCCCCTTGTTTGGCACGCCCACTTGTAGCTGACCGTAATTAAAACGTCACCTTTTGCTGCGGACGCTTAAAGCATCATCGCTTGCGAATGCGGTTCTAGTCGTGACAAGTTGCCTTCCGGGGAAATCGGCGGGAGGCGACAGGTGCGAACCATTCTATCACTGATAACAGTGACGATAGCTACATCAGCCGTAGCGGGGCAGGCAGACCCTCGCGCGCTAGAAGCATGTCAGAAAACGTCTAAGGTATTTACCAAGATCGCCCAATGTCTTCCCGATGCGGATGTAGCCATCAAGACACTGGATGCTTTTTCAGCCATCTACCCAGCCGAAGCGTCTCCTCTCAAGGATAAATGCTTGGAACTGAACGGCGACAACCTTGCCGGTGCAGCAGCATGTGTGACCAACGCAATCAAAGATGGCATTAGTCTACGAAAGTCACTGCCTGCCGGAAGTGACTTGAGCGATCCGATTTTCGCCGCCGTGGCTGACGATAGCCGACGGTCAAAGCTTGAATCTGCAATAACGAGTGCGCGAGCAGCCTACCCGGACAACATCGGGGGATTAACGACGTACCAGCCTTATCGCTGACATTGCAAAATGCGGTCATTTGCGATCCGCTCGCTTTGGGGCCAGCATGCGAATTTCGGACGATGACTATTACACTTTGGGCCATTTTATCTCCGCAGTCCTAACAAGGGTGCGAGACGGCCACTGTTCTGCCGGCGAAGGTCGCTCCGCAATTATGCACACGTTGACAGCGTGGGATCGCGAGAACTGGCAAGAATTCGGGCCGTGGATGACGATGATGATGGAACAATGGAAATCCGACGATGCCAACCGGACCTAAAAGCCAGAAGCACCCAACGCCGTCGACAACTGTGGCCGCTGAGAGAAGCTTGCCTGAGACGGAAGTCTAGGGAAATCAGAGCCAGATCTGCATAGCTATTGATTCTTTGCTCCATCAAACCCCAATCGCCGCCACCAGTATCCGGTTCTGCCTGCGGATCGCCACGCGCACCTCCGGTATCCTCGCTGTGTCGCGCTTCACGAACTCGATGAACATCATGTTCATGTTGTTGAAGATCGGTTCGCCGAGTGCCGCCCCGTCTATGTCCTGCCGCACCAGGCCGAGCACCTGCAACCGGGCGATCGGCGCGCGGATTTGTTCGGTCAGTGAGCGGTCGAGCGCGGTGTAGGCCTGGCCGAACGGTGGCATCGCGCTCTGCGAAAACAGGACGGGCATCCTGTTATCCGGCGACATCATCTCTGACGGCCCGCTGATCATCGACGTCTATATCACTCGGACATCCCGACCAGATGGCGACACTCACGCGCCTGCGCGACCTTGATGTCCGACCGCCCCCGATATTCCCCTATCAGGCACTCGCAATTTGGGTAGATACGCTCGCCTTGGTGAACGTATTTCTCACCCTCACCGACTTATAGACGTAGGCGACCCAGAGCCCTGTCAGCACAAACGAGACTATGGGGGCCACCAGCGCATCGCCAGCGAGCAGCTGGCTCACCGGAACGCCCAGAACTGACGCAACCCAGATCGTGTCCAGCACAAAAACGACAGGAATCGCGAGCCACTGGAGCAGAAACAATTGCGGAAAGCGGCGGCTTCGCCGCAGCATCGAAACGAGCACAACCAGCTGAAGCGCCAGAAATGCCAGATTGAGAGCAACCTCGCCATACACCGCAAGGGGCCCATTCGAGAGGGTCATGAGTTGCTGGTAGCCGTCGGCCGAATTGGCGAAGTCGGCGAGTGTGCGCAGCGGTGACAATGCCTGGCCGATCGCCAGCAGCATCAGCCAGCCGCCGATGCCTACAAGAGCCGCAGGATTCTGTGACGGCTTCGTGGCTGATCGAACAGCAAAGAAAACAGGCACGCCGATCAACAGCAGCACGATCGCCCAATGCCAGATGGAAAACGCCCCCATATACCCCTCCCCCTTTTAATGCCCCTCTAAGTTGTACCAGATTTCAAATTCAACTCAAGAGGCGAGCCCTAATGTGAAATGACAATATGCCGAGCGGACGATTTCTCCTGTCTGCTTCTGACTCCCTCAAACCCCAATCGCCGCCACCAGGATCCTGTTCTGCCGGCGTATCGCCGCCCGCAGTTCCGGTATCCTCGCCGCGTCGCGCTTCACGAACTCGATGAACATCATGTTCATGTTGTTGAAGAGCAGTTCGCCGAGCGCTGCCCCGTCGATGTCCTGGCGCACCAGGCCGAGCGCCTGCAGCCGGGCGATCAGCGCGCGGATCTGTTCGGTCAGCGTGCGATCGAGCGCGGTGTAGGCTTGGCCGAACGGGCTGTCGGGCAGTTGCGTCGAGATCGCCATCGCCTGCCGCCACATCTCCTTGCTGAGATAGTGCAGCGAGTGCTCGATGTAGATGCCGATCAGCGTGTCCAGCGCATCGCCGACATTGGCCGGCGGCCTGGCGACGACGCCCTGCCCGGCATTGAGCACCTCGTTGACCTCCAGCGAGACGATAGCGCCGAGGATGTCGCCCTTGTTCTGGTAGTAGTTGTAGATCGTGCCGACCGAGACCTCGGCCTGGGCGGCGATCGCCTCGATCTTGGCGCCCTCGTAGCCGGCCTCGCGAAACAGTTCCGCCGCCGCCTCGATGATGCGCCTGTGCCGATCCGCCTTTTGCCGTGCCCGCAATCCGCTCATATCAGCCTCTTGCCATAAAAACAGAATTGACTCAATTTTAGAATTGGTTCAATTTTTTGCAAGAAGCCACAAAGGCAAGGGAGAACACTCGATGTCCGCTAAACCTACATCCAGGAATCCGCTTTCCATCCTGAAGAGCCATCTGCATGCGGCGTGCGCCGCCACCGCGCTGCTGCTCGGCGCCGGCAGTGCTGCCCAGGCCGCCGACCTCAACGCGCTGATCTGGTGCGATCATGCCGATCCGGCATTGCTGCAGCCCTTCGAGGAGGCCAACAACGTCAAGGTCAACATCAAGGAATTCGAGGGCACCGGCGCCGGCCTGGCCATCGTCGAACAGTCGCAGCCGGGCGACTGGGACGTGATGGTGATCGATAGCATCGACGTGCCGCGCGGCGTCGAAAAGGGTCTGTTCGAGCCGCTGCCGGAAGACAAGCTGCCGCTGGCCGACCTGTTCCCGCAGGTGAAGATGGACGGCTCCACGGTGGTCGGCGGCAAGCGCTACGGCATCACCGAAAAGTTCGGCTACAACACGATCGGCTACAACAAGACCAAGGTCGATCCGGCCGACATGCAGTCAATGGCGGCGCTGACCGGCGACAAATACAAGGGCAAGGTCGCCATCTACGACTATTATCTGCCGGTCATCGGCATGGCCGCACTCGCCATCGGCAAGAAGACGGCCGAGCTGACCGAAGCCGACCTGCCCGCCCTCAAGGACGAGCTTCTCAAGATGAAGGCGAACGCCAAGCTGGTCGGCGAAGTGACCGCCAGCCAGACGGCGCTGGCGACCGGCGAGGTCGACATATTGGTCGGCGGCGGCGAATGGGTGACGGCGGGGTGGCCAAGGAAAACCCGGCGCTGGACTTCTCAATCCCGAAGGAGGGCGCGGTTCTGTGGTCGCAGTCACTGGCCATGTTCAAGGATTCCAAGAACAAGGACATGGCGCTGAAATTCATCCAGTACATTATGAGCCCGGAGGGCCAGGCGCGCCTTGCCACCTCGTCCTGCTACTGGGGCATGCCGGCGAACACCAAGGCGACTTTGACCGACGACCAGAAGAAGGTCCTGCGCTTCGACGAGCAGCCGGGCTTCCTGGCGCGCGCCCAGGCCTATCCGGCGCCGAACGCCGATCTCGACAAGAAGATGCAGGACATGTGGACCGAAATGCTGCAGGCAAAATGAGCAGATACCGCTCATGAACCCGGCAGGAAACAACCGGCGTGCCCTGCCCCGGGCGGCCCTGCCCTGGGCGCTGGTCACGCCGGCGCTCGGCTGGACGCTGCTGTTCTTCGTGCTGCCCTTCATCGCCATGGGGTTTTCCAGCCTGACGGCGCATGAGGGCGGCGGCTTCACGCTGTCCAACTACAGCCAGTTCTTCACCAACCCCTCCTACTGGCAGGCGATGGTGAACTCGCTGCAGGTCACGGCGATCGTCACCGTGATCTCGGTCCTGCTCGCCTACCCCTTTGCCTGGATCCTGGCCGAACAGGTGCCGGAACGCTGGCAGCGGCTGGCGCTGATGCTGGCCGTGCTGCCGTTCTGGACCTCCTATGTCGTGCGCTCTTACTCCTGGCTGCTGGTGCTGGCGCAGAACGGCGTGGTCAACCGTGCGCTGACCGGCTCCGGCCTGTTCAGCGAGCCGCTGCAACTCGCCAACACCCGGTTCGCCACCGTGACCGGCTTCGTGCACTTCTTCGTCATGCTTCTGACGCTGACGATCTTCGCCAACCTGAAGCAGCTCAGCCCAAGCTACCGCAAGGCCGCCGCCGATCTCGGCGCCGGGCCGGTGCGCACCTTCCTGCATGTCGTGCTGCCGCTGACCTTGCCCGGCATCATGGTCGGCGCCTTCCTGACCTTCGTGCTGTGCATCGGCGACTACATCACGCCGCAAATCCTGGGCGGCAACAACGAGCTTCTGATGCCGCAGTTGGTGATGATGCAGATCGGCCGGCGCGGCGATTTTCCGCTGGCCTCGGCGCTGTCGATCATCCTGATGGCGGTGGTCACCGTAGCCTACCTCGCCTGCGCGCGCTGGCTGAAGATCGAGCGGGCCTGAGATGGGCAGGATCGTCCGCATCGCCTCGTGGCTCTACGCCGTCTTGATCTGCGGCTTCATCTTCCTGCCGGTCGTCGTGCTGGTGCTGTTTTCGCTGCAGGCGACGTCGTTCCCGATCCCGCCCTTCACCGGCCCGTCATTGCGCTGGTACGACGCGGTTCTCTCTGACGTCAGGCTGACCTCGGCGCTGTTCAATTCGCTGCTGGTCGCGTCCATCTCGTCGCTCGCCGCCGTCACGCTCGGCTTCCTCTCCGCCTGGGGCTTTGCCCGCTTCGTCCTGCCGGGCTCCGGCCTGCTGCGCGGGCTGATCACGCTGCCGCTGACGGTCAGCTATCTCATCATCGGCATGGGGCTGCTGGTGCTGTTCAACTGGGCCGGCGTGCCGAAATCGCTGCTTGCCGCCGGCATCGGCCATGTCGTGATCAACCTGCCGCTGTGCTTTGCCATCATCTACAGCCAGATGGGCGACCACCAGATCAACATCGAACGCGCCGCACGCGACCTCGGCGCGCCGGAATGGAAGGTGCTGCTGTTGATCACCGTGCCGGTCATGGCGCCTGCCATCTTCGCCGGCTTCTTCCTGTCGATGACCTTCTCCTGGGACGAGTTCGTGATCTCCTTCCTGCTGACCCGCTTCGACACCACGCTGCCGGTCGAAATCTGGAACCTCTTGCGTTCCGGCCTCAACCCGAAGACCAACGCCGTCGGCTCGCTGGTCTTCGCCGTCTCCATCGTGCTGGTCGTGCTGTTCGAACTGACGTTGTTGAGGAGGAGAAAGGCATGACCGCGCCGCTGGTCGATATAAGCTCCGTCTCGCACCGCTTCGGCCAGCACACGGTGCTGAAGAACGTTTCGCTTCAGATCGAGCCCGGCAGCTACACGATCCTGCTCGGACCCTCGGGATCCGGCAAGACGACGCTGCTGTCCATTCTGGGCGGCTTCGTCACGCCCAGCGAAGGCAAGGTGTTCATCCGTGGCGAGGACTGCACGTCGGTGCCGCCGGCCAAGCGGCCGACGACGACGGTGTTCCAGGATTATGCGCTGTTCCCGCATATGAGCGTCGGCGGCAATGTCGGCTTCGGCCTGCGCATGCAGGGCGTCGACGGTGCGACACGGGCAGCAAAGGCGCGCGAGGCACTGGCGCTTGTTGGACTGGCCGCAGCCTTCGACAAGAAGCCGCACCAGCTCTCCGGCGGCCAGCGGCAGCGCGTGGCGCTGGCGCGGGCTCTGGTGATCGAGCCGGCGGTGCTTTTGCTCGACGAGCCGCTCGGCGCGCTCGACCTCAAATTGCGCCGCCAGATGCAGGACGAATTGAAGGCAATCCAGAAGCGCGTCGGCACCGCCTTCATCCATGTCACCCACGACCAGGAAGAGGCGATGGCGCTCGCCGACCATTGCGTGGTGATGAATGACGGGCGCATCGAGGACGAAGGCCCGCCCGAGCGCGTCTATGCGCGGCCGGCGACGCGCTTTTCCGCCACCTTCATGGGCGAAAGCACGATCCTTGCCGGCACGGTCACGGAGGCCGGGAACCGGACAAGCACCGTCGCGACGCCGGTCGGGCCGGTTTCGCTGCCCGGCACGCTGCCGTTGGGCGCTGCCGTTGTGCTGGCCATACGGCCGGAGCATCTTGTCCTCGGCGCGGCCGCTGGCACCGTAAAGTTGGGAACGGCTGAGGTGAGCGACGTCGTCTTCCAGGGCAGTTTCAAGCGCGTGCTCGCCGTTTCCGCCCAAGACCCCTCGCTTCACTTCATCGCCAGGCTGCCGGCGACGGCCGCCGTCCGGCCGCGCGACACGGTCGCGATTTCCTGCGATACCGACCAGATCATCCTGCTGACGGACTGAGCATGGGCACGCTTGCGGTCATCGACGCTCCAGACTGGTACGAGACCATCCGCATGAGCGATGGCGTGACGCTGATCCATGAGCCGTGGATCAAGCCGTTCTTCCGCTGCAACATGTGGCATGTGCGCGGCCGCGACCGCGATCTTCTGTTCGACACCGGGCTTGGCCATTTCAGCCTCCGGCGTCACGTGCCGCTGGTGAGCGAGCGCAAGCTCATTTGCGTCGCCAGCCACACGCATTTCGACCATATCGGCTGCCACCACGAATTTCCCGACCGCTGCGTGCACGCGGCCGAGGCTCACATCCTCGCCGATCCGCGCAACGAATGGACGGCCGCCGGCACCTATGCGACGGACGAGATGTTCGATGGCATGCCGCAAGGCTGGGACACGGCGCGCTACGGCATTCTGCCCGCACCCGCCGGCCGCCTGCTCGCGCAGGGCGATGTCGTCGATCTCGGCGACCGCGCCTTCGAGGTGATCCACACGCCCGGCCACTCACCCGGCGGCATCGCACTCTACGAGAACAGGACGGGCATCCTGTTATCCGGCGACATCATCTATGACGGCCCGCTGATCGACGATGTCTACCACTCGGACATATCAGACTACATGGCGACCCTCATGCGCCTGCGCGACCTCGATGTCTCGGTCGTGCATGGCGGCCATTTTCCGAGCTTCGGCAAGGTGCGCTACCGCCAGCTTGTCGACGAGTATCTGGCGCAGAAGCGGCAGGCCGGCTGCCATCTGCGGCAAAGCCCTTAAGTGGGATCAAGGCATCAGTTCGAAATGCCGCGGAAACGCCTGATGCAGCAGGAGCAGCATGGTCTTGCGCAGCACGTTGGTATTACGGCCGCGAGGGTTCAGGTGATCCCAATACCAGGCGCCATGAACCAGATAATTCAAGCTCTCCGACAGGGTGTCTATGTCGACGTCGGTATAGCCGCCGCTGCGCGAAATCTCGATCAGCAGCTCGCGCGCCTCGGCGGTGTAGGCAAGGTCGCTCGGCAGGCCGATCTCGTTGTAGATCTGCATGCTCTTGCGGTCGCTGGAGAATACGACAAAGACCGAAACCCATTTCGGATGCTGCCGGGCGAAGTTTTGCGCGCAGTTGACCGCGCCGAGCAGGCGCTCAACCGGCGACAGGCCGGGCGCTCGCACCAGAGACACCCACAGTTCGTCATACTGGTCGCTGAGATACTGCAGGACGGCCCGGAACAAATTCTCCTTGCTGCCAAAATGGAAAACAACCAGCGCGTTGGAGGAACCGACATGCTGGGCGATGCGCTGCATGGTGACGCTCGCCAAGCCCTCCTCCGCGATCAGCTCGATGGTGGCGTCGATGATGCGCTGCACGCTCGCTTCGCCGCGCTCGCGGCGGCGGTCTTTGGGAGCCGTTTCTATGTTCGAGCCCCGACCCGCAGTGACGGCAACCTTGCGTGTCTCGGGTGCCACTATAGCCTTGCGTTGCGCCATCTTCGTCAGTTCCTTTCGAACCATGCGGCGGCGATCGCCAGCCCACCTGAGGTTCGGGCATCGAGTGTCCAGCGTCGGCTCACCACAACCGAAGCCGGAGATCAAGCACCATCGCGGCAAGGGCCTCATCGCCCGGTCAGAGCGACGGGCGTGTTTCGGTGTTCGTGTACCATTGGCCCTGCGCCGTTTCATAGGCCAGTGCGGCTCGGAAGACATCGGCGTCGCAATAGCTGCGTCCGACAATCTGGATGCCTGTCGGCACGCCGCTTGCCGCGCGGCCCGAAGGGATCGATAGAACCGGACAGCGGCTCATCATATTGAACGGCGTTGTCATCACCCAGCCAAGCGACGGGTTCACCTCTCTCCCTTTGATCTCGACCGTACCCTTGGTCTGATCGAACTCCGCCGGCACAGAGGGAAGCGCGTTGGTCGGGCAGATCAGCACATCGTACTTTTCCAGCAGCGGGCCCAGCGTCTGGTACATCCTGGCCGCCACGTCCAGGGTCGCGACAAAGTCCGTGGCCTTGGACTTTTGCCCGTCCTCGGCGAACTGCCGTGCATAGGTCGTCATGTCCTTGCCGTGCTCCTTGAGCAGTTGCGCAAGCGAGGCACCGAAGAGATGCTCCAGATAGGCCATGCCGGCTTTGAGCACGTCGTCGCCCCAGCCAAGGTCGACTTCCTCGACCATAGCGCCAAGCGAGCGGAACACCTCGCAGGCGGCAAGCGTGTTCTTGCGCACGTCCGGGTCGATTTCAAAGGAGCCAAGGTCCATCGAGAAAGCGATTTTCCAGCCCTTGATCGGCTTGTAGTCGAGCGGCAGGCGCAGTTTTGGGCGCAGCGTGGCGATGTCGAGCGGGCTCGGTCCAGCCATGACATTCTGCAGCACGATCGCATCCCTGACGTTTCGCGCCAGCGGTCCGGTGTGGCAGTAGAAGTCGAGGTTGAATGGCGGCTCGTCCGGATTGCGGCCGTAAGGCGGCTTGAAGCCGACGAGACCGCAGGCCGATGCGGGAATGCGGATCGATCCGGCAATGTCCGAACCGGTGGCGATCGACGATGTGCCGGAAGCCAGCGTCGCCGCCGCACCGCCGGACGAACCGCCCGGCGTAAAATCCGGATTCCACGGATTGCGCGTCACACCCCAGCGCCTCGACCAGGTATAGCCGGCGCAGCTGAATTCAGGAGTCGCCGTGCGGGCATGCACGATGCCGCCGGCCTTGATGATGCGTTCGTTCATCGTCGAGGTATGACCGCCGATGGCATCCTTGGACAGCAGCGAGCCATGCGATGTCGGCTTGCCCTTGATATAGCTCTCATCCTTGATGCCGATGGGCAGCCCCTCGAGCGCCCCGGTGCGGGCGCCCTTGGCGTATTTGGCCTCGGCCTTCCCAGCCAGATCCATCGCCTCGTCGAAATGCGTGAAGGTGAAGCAGTTGATCGTCGGCCTGGTGGCTTCGGCGCGTCGGATGGTGGCCTGCATCAGGTCGACAGGCGAAAGTTTCTTGGCCTTGAACAGCCGCAGCGCCTCGCTGGCCGGCATGTAGCAAAGGTCGAGATCGGTCATGGGAAGTCTCCTGCGATCGCCGGATCGCGTTTGGCAACGGGAGGTGGCCGCGCCGCGTGTCGCGGGGCGGAGAACCGGGTCAGGTTATTTCTGGAGGTCGGTCCAGATTTTCGTGTAGAGCGCCTGGACGTCCGGCGGGCAGGCCTGCATGAACTGGCCCTTGGCGGCGAATTGCGCGGGAACATCGACTTCCGGCGCACCTTTCATGTCCGCGGGCATGAAGGCTTCCGAGCCCTTGATGCCGTTGGCATAGCGGGCAAAAGCCGAGATCATCGCGGCATTTTGCGGATCCATGACGAAGTTCTGGAAGAGCTTGGCATTTTCGACGTTTTTGGCGTCCTTCAGCACCGCGACATTGTCCATCCAGATCGGGTAGCCTTCTTTGGGATAGCCGTAGACGATCTTGTCGTTCTGCATCCGCTGGCGTAGCGAAATGCCGTTCCAGTTGACGCCGGCCGCGATGTCGCCCTTGCCCAGGCCGTCGACGGCGCCATAGTCGAAGGACAGCCATTTCGCCTTGGCCTCGACCAGCTTGTCGCGCACCTTCTTCAGCAGCACCTTGTCGTCGGTGCAGTACTGGCCGCCTTCATAGGCGATGGCGAGGAACATGATGTCACCCATTTCGGGGACGACATTGATCTTGCCGACGAGTTCGGGCGGCGGGTCGAGGAAGATCGCGGACGTGTTGATGTCGCCGGAGTAGACCGACTTGTTGACCGACACGCCTGTCGTGCCCCACTGCCACGGAACGGTGTATTTGCGGCCCGGATCGAATGGTACGTCGACCCATTTCGGGTCCATATTCTTGAAATTCTCCATCTTGTTGGGATCGGTCTCCAGCAGCAGGTCTTCGCTGATCCAGATCGGAACGACGCTGGCCGAAGGCACGACGATGTCGAAACCGGCGCCGCCCTGGCGGATCTTGGCAAGTGCGGTGTCGTTGGAATCGAAGTCGGTGACGGTGACCTTGACCTTGTAGGTCTCCTCGAACTTCTTGATCAGATCGGGGCTGGTGTAGTTGCCCCAATTGTAGATGTTGAGTTCGCCGTCGGCGCGGGCCACGCCCGTAGCGGCCAGCATCGACAGCCCGATGGCCGTCGCGGTCAGTTTCCAGTTCATGCTGCTTTCTCCCATTGTTGGGACCGGCGGCAAAGCTGCCTCAGGTCCGTTTCCTGCTGACGAAAAAGAAGGCGGTGACGATGCCGATCGACAGCACCAGGAACGCCGTCGAGATTGCGTTGATCTCGGGCGTAACGCCGCGGCGAATCTGGCCGAGCATGTAGGTGGGCAGCGTGTCCTGGCCGCCGGATTTGACGAATTCGGTGATGACGACGTCATCCAGCGAGACGACAAAGGCGAGCATCAGCCCGGCCAGAATGCCCGGCCAAAGCAGCGGCAAGGTCACGTGCAGAAAAGTCTTCCACTTCGTCGCGTAGAGGTCGGCCGCCGCGGTCTCGAGCGACAGGTCCATGCTTTCGAGCCGCGCCCGGATCGGCAGATAGGCGAACGGAATGCAGAAAGCGGTGTGCGCGGCGATGAGGTAGCCGAGGCCGGAATAGCCGGTCCAGATCTTGATGCGCGAAAACACGATCAGCAACGCCACCGCGGTGACGATCTCCGGCACCATCAGCGGCTGGTTGATGAAGGCGTATTTGAAGGTCAATCCGCGATAGGGTTTGGTCCGGGTCGTCGCCAGCGCCGCCATGGTCGCCGAGACCGTCGCCAGCAACGCAGTGACGGCCGCGATCTGGAACGAGCGGAGCGACGATTCGATCACCAGCCCGTTGTTCCAGGCCACATGGAACCAGCGCAGCGAGAAGCCCTTCCAGATCGCCAGGGAATCGTTGTCGTTGAAGGCGTAGACCACCAGCGTGGCGATCGGCAGATAAAGCAGGAAGAAACACAGTATCGCCAAGCTGACGAAGCCGTTCTGCCGTCGGACGTCGAAGCGCTTAGGCATGGGCGCCATCCGATCTGGTCGTGTTGCTGACATAAAACAGCAGCGCCACCATGACGATCGCCATCAAGGTGATCGACAGCGCCGCGCCAAGCGGCCAGTTTCGGCCCTGGCCGAATTGCAGCTCGATCAGATTGCCGATCATCAGATTGGTGCCGCCGCCCAGCACGCGCGGCGTCACATAGGCGCCAAGCGAGGGAATGAAGACCAGGATCGAGCCGGCGACGATGCCCGGCGTGACCAGCGGGACGATGATGCGCCTCAACACCTCGAGCCGCGTCGCGTAGAGATCATAGCCGGCCTCGACAAGGCGGAAATCGATCTTCTCCATGCTGGCGTAGAGCGGCAGCACCATCAGCGGCAGGAAGACGTAGACCATGCCGGCCAGCACGGCGAAATTGGTGTACATGAGCTGGATCGGATGGTCGGTGATGCCAAGCGCTTGCAGCGCCGAATTCATGATGCCGTCATTGCGCAGCACTTCCTGCATGGCAAAGGTGCGGATCAGAAGGTTCGTCCAGAACGGTATGGTAATCAGGAACAGCCAGATGTCGCGCCGGTGATCCGGCCGCGTGGCGATGAAATAGGCGGTGGGAAAACCGAGGATCAGGGTCAGCACAGTGGTTGCCAGCGACAGCGACACCGAGCGCCAGAAGATCGACAGATAGGCGGTGGCGAAGGACAGCGTGTCGTCGAAGACATCGCGCTCGAACAGCACGCTCACCCAGGCGTCGGTCGAAAACTGCCACTTCACATCGCCGTAATTGCCCGGCGTCAGGAAGGAGTAGACGATCACGATCAGCAGCGGCCCAAGCGCCGCGAGGAAGACGATCAGCAGCGCCGGGGCGGAAAGCAGCCAGCGCGACCTGATATCGTCACGTTCGGCCTTTTCGGCGACCTCTCTCGCGGTTGCCATCGCCCTAGTCCTTCAGCAACTGGGCGGCGTCATTGCCGATGGAAATACCGACCCTGGTGCCGTTTTCGAAACCGCAGCCGGCGCTGCGCGAATTCTGCTGGCGCACCATGAAGACATCGCCTTCGTCCAGCCGGACATGGATATGCGTGTCGGTGCCGAAATAGACGATGTTCTCGATCGTGCCGCCGAGATCGCCGCGGCCTTTGACGAGCTTCGCATGTTCGGGCCGGACCATCAGCGTTGCGTTGCCGCCGGCGCGGAAGTCCACGGCGGCGGTCGCGCGAATCTTCGCACCCGAGCGCAAGGCGACCTGCGCCTGGCCATCGCCTGCACTTTCGACCATGCCGGTCAGGAAGTTCGTCTCGCCAATGAAGTCGGCGACGAACCGCTCCGCCGGATGGTCATAAATTTCCCAGGGCGAACCGACCTGCAGGATATTGCCCGACGACATGACGGCGATGCGGTCCGACATGGTCAGGGCCTCTTCCTGATCGTGGGTGACGAAGATGAAGGTGATGCCGGTTTCGTGCTGCAGCCGCTTCAGCTCGATCTGCATTTCCTTGCGCAGCTTGTAGTCGAGCGCCGACAGCGGCTCGTCGAGCAAAAGCACTTTCGGCTGCGGTGCGAGCGCCCGGGCGAGCGCCACGCGCTGCTGCTGGCCGCCGGAGATCTGGCTGGTGCGCCGGTTCTTCAATTCCTGCATGTGGACGAGTTTCAGCATCGCGTCGACACGTGCAGCGATTTCGGCCTTCGGCCTGCCCATCATCTTCAGGCCAAAGCCGATGTTGTCGGCAACCGTCATGTGCGGAAACAGCGCGTACGACTGGAAGACGGTGTTGACCGGCCGCTTGAACGGCGGCAGCGGCGCGATGTCCTGACCATAGAGCAGGATCTCGCCGTCGGTCGGAAAGTCGAAGCCGGCGATCAGCCGTAGCAGCGTCGTCTTTCCGCAGCCGGATGGCCCCAGCAGCGTGAAGAATTCATTTTCGCGGATCGCGACGGAGACATTGTCGAGCGCTCTGACCGCATCCTGGCCGGTTCCCCGGAAGACCCTGGTGACGCCCTTCGCCTCAACGGCGGGCCGCATGGCTGTCAAGATATTCCCCTCTCCTCCGTGACCATTCACCGGCACACCGGCTGGCCATCCTGGACGCCACGAATAACTATGACTAAACATACAGTCAATATCTTTTTGCCGAAACATACGGCACCGACCGGCGATGATATGGCCGATGCGCCGGTGAACCGTCATGATATGGTCAAGGCGAGACCGTTGATGAATCGGGACGAGTTGTGGCGTGAACCTGCAAATGGTTGGCGCAGTGAACAGGCGTCCGTCGCGTCAGATCCTCGACTGCGCAGAACCCGTGCCGCTGGTCACCAGGCCGACGATCCGTATGCCTTCGTGACTACAGCGCCCTTTGTGGGCATGGAGCCCCGGCGGCATCACCGCAGCGCGACGCTGTTGGCTGAGGTCGGAAGCTCGTCTCTTCGGACTGGCGCACCAGTTGGGCAAAGAGAAGCGCGAAGCTTCCCAGCATCAGAAAGACGATGATCAGGCGTGTTACCGGCAATATGTCGGCCTCGACTGGCTAGCCCCCACGCCACCCATCCACTGCCGGCTAACATGACCGGTCCGGCTTTACGAGAGTTTAAAGCCGATCTTAACCATCACATTCGGGTAGCCTTTGACATGATGCGCGAACGGCAAGGCCGCATCCCGCCTTTTTATGCCGCCTTGCAGCCCGGGACGGGCCTTGCCATCCGGGATGGTGCTGCCATGGCTCCCTTTGCAGACATGCCCTGCCCATGCTACCCCGGCGCTGGCGCGGCCCAGCCGCTGCCAACCGGTCGTCATTGGGGAGCCATGAGCAAAGCCGCCAGCCGCATCGCCTTCGTCTCGTCCGACACTGCTGACGCCAAGACGGCGCTGGAAAGCCTGTCGGCGCGCTATGGACAATCCTCCGTCGAGGAAGCCGAAACCGTCGTCGCGCTTGGGGGTGACGGTTTTCTGCTGCAGACCCTGCGCGACACGATGGGGACCGGCAAGAAGGTCTACGGCATGAACCGTGGCACCATCGGGTTCCTGATGAACGAGTACCGCTCCGGTGGGCTTACCGAGCGTCTCGCGGCCGCCGTTGCCGAAACGATACGCCCGCTGGAGATGCTGGCCATGACCTCGGAAGGCGAAACGCTTTCGGCGCTGGCGATCAACGAAGTGGCGCTGTGGCGGCAATCCTATCAGACGGCCAAGATACGGATCACCGTCGACGATCAGGTACGGCTCGAGGAACTGAGCTGCGACGGCGTCATGATCGCCACGCCGGCCGGCTCCACCGCCTACAATCTTTCCGCGCATGGGCCGATCCTGCCGCTCGACGCGCCACTGCTGGCGCTGACCCCGGTCAGCCCGTTTCGCCCGCGCCGTTGGCGCGGCGCGCTGCTCTCCAACAAGGCGACCGTGCGCTTCGACATACTCGAGCCGGAAAAGCGGCCGGTGAACGCCGCCGCCGACCATACGGAAGTCAAGGCGGTAACCTCGGTCACGGTCAGGGAATCGCCCACTGCGACGGCGACGTTGCTGTTCGATCCCAACCATTCCTGGAACGAACGCATTCTCGCCGAACAGTTCCGCTATTGAGCCGGGGCCGCGACCAGCACCTCGATTAAGCATCCCGATTAAGGTTACAACTTCACAATCGCGCCAATCACGGCCGTTTCTGTTGACAAATCGAGGGCTTGCTCCTAATTGCAATACCAATCTTGCAGGCGCGTGGCGCTTGCCGCGACAGATGTCGTTAGACGCCGTTGCGCTTCCCCGAACCAGCCAAAGACAACAACAATTGTCCTCAGACACCACGACCGCTCCAGAAGCGTTGACCTTTTCAGACCTCGGCCTGTCGCCGAAGGTTCTTTCCGCAGTCACCGATGCCGGCTACACGCAGCCGACGCCGATCCAGGCCGGCGCCATTCCGCACGCGCTTCTCGGCAAGGACGTGCTGGGCATTGCCCAGACCGGCACCGGCAAAACGGCATCCTTCGTGCTGCCGATGCTCACAAGACTGGAAAAGGGCCGTGCCCGCGCCCGCATGCCGCGCACGCTCATTCTCGAGCCGACGCGTGAGCTTGCCGCGCAGGTCGAGGAAAACTTCGTCAAATACGGCAAGAACCACAAGCTCAACATCGCGCTGTTGATCGGCGGCGTATCCTTCGACGAACAGGACAAGAAGCTGGAACGCGGCGCCGACGTGCTGATCGCGACGCCCGGCCGCCTGCTCGATCACCGCGAGCGCGGCAAGCTGTTGCTCAACGGCGTCGAGATCCTCGTCATCGACGAAGCGGACCGCATGCTCGACATGGGCTTCATCCCCGACATCGAGCGCATCTGCGAGATGATCCCGTTCACCAGGCAGACGCTGTTCTTCTCGGCGACGATGCCGCCGGAAATCACCAAGCTCACCGAAAAGTTCCTGCACGCGCCGGTGCGCGTCGAGGTCTCGAAGGCCGCATCGGCCGCGACCAACATCATCCAGCGCCTGGTCAAGTCCGGCTCCAAGCCATGGGACAAGCGCGAGACCTTGCGCAATTTGATCAAGGCCGAGGATGCGGAACTGAAGAACGCCATCATCTTCTGCAACCGCAAGGTCGAGGTGTCGGAGCTGTTCCGCTCGCTGCTGAAGTATGATTTCGACGCCGGTGCGCTGCATGGCGACATGGACCAGCGCGCGCGCATGCAGATGCTGGCCAATTTCCGCGACGGCAAGCTGCGCTACCTCGTCGCCTCCGACGTCGCCGCGCGCGGTCTCGACATCCCCGATGTCAGCCACGTCTTCAATTACGACGTGCCGATCCATGCCGAGGACTACGTTCACCGCATCGGCCGCACCGGACGCGCCGGGCGCTCTGGAAAATCCTTCACTATCGCGACCAAGTCGGACACCAAGTACATCGACGCCATCGAGCGGCTGATCGGCAACAAGATCGAGTGGCATGACGGCGACCTGTCGACAGTGGTCGCCAGCGAAGGCGAGGACGATGCTCCGCGCCGCGGCAAGGGCGCGCCGCGCCGTGCCGGCCGCAAGGACGATGACCGCAAGGACCATGATCGCAGGGAAAAGGGCGGCGAGCGCAAACCACGCGAACGCCACGCCAGGCACGGCGAGGAAGCGGCACCGGAAACGGTGCGCGAGGATCAGCCGGGGGCCGAGGCCGCAGTCGCCGACATCGGCGAACGGCGCTCGCGCAAGGAAGCGATCCGTTCGGAAAACACCGAGCGCAAATCATCCGATCGCAACGAACCGCGCGCACCGGAACGCGGCGACACGAGGCCGCAGCGCGACAGCAACCGCCCTGCCCGCCAACGCCACCAGGAAGACAACGACTCCACCGTCGGCTTCGGCGATGACATGCCGGCCTTCATGAAGATCGTCGCCAAGGTCTGATACGACAGCGCTGCGCGTCCTTTTGGACGCGCAAAGCCAGCCACCTGCGAAAATGACCAGCCGGCTGGCTAAAGGTTTTTGAGTTGCAGGCGGGACGCCAACATATCCAGAAACGTGCGAAGCTTGGCGGAAGACGATCTGCCTTCTGGCCACAAGGCGTGTATCGGCACCGGCGCCGGCTCGAATTCCGTTAAAACCAGCTCGAGGCGACCCTCATCCACCAAATGCCTTATCTGCCAAAGGGGTGAGTAGCCCAGGCCCAATCCGTGGATTGCCGCGGCATAGATGGGCGTCATCAAATTGGACCGAAAAGCGCCGGCGACTTTGACCGCTCGAGGCTTGCCTTCAATCTGAAACATCCATTCACCCGGACGCTCGTCAACGGTTCGAACGATGCAGCTATGCGCATTCAGTTCAAAGGGATGAGCCGGGCGGCCGCGGTGTGCAAAGTAGGAAGGTGCGCCGAATACGACGCGCCGCAATGCGCCCAGGCGTTTCGCTTGCAAGCTGGAATCCGGCAGATTGCCGATTCGTATCGCCAGATCGAGGCCCTCGGCACCGAGATCGACAAATCCATCGGAAAGCTGGAGGTCAACCTCGACCCGAGGATAGGTCCGCATGTAATCGGCGATGACAGGCACGAGGAAATCCGGACCGAACAGAACTGGTGCGCTCACACGCAAGATGCCTGACGGCTCCGATCGCTGGTTGGCCGCTTGCAGTCGGGCTTCATTTATTTCCTCGATGGCTGGTTTGATGCGGTGGAAAAAGCCCGCTCCGGCTTCGCTCGGTGTCGATCGGCGTGTTGTTCTGTGGACGAGCTCGACCCCGACGGAGTCTTCCAGTGTCGCCAAGGACCGGCTGATTGACTGCAGTGAGCGGTTCAGTCGGCGTGCGGCAGCCGTCAGACTTCCCAGTTCGATGACTGCAATGAAAGCTTCAAAATCATCTATCCGGTTCATGGACTCTCCCGAAAATCGATAGAAACTATCGCAACGCCGGACAATTGTAACGCGGTTCGCGACATTTTATTTTCCTGCAAGAAAGTCCGAAAGGACGGCTTGATGGAAGGAAATGTCATGCGAGCACCCAATCCAACCGTCCTGGTTGTCGGCGCCACAGGCCGATTTGCCGGACTTGTCGTGCCTGAACTTGTCCGCCGCAATGCCAATGTTCGAGCGCTTGTTCGCGACCATCCCGCGAACATCGAAAAGGCCGGGAAGCTCGGAGCATCCGAGGTCGTGACTGGAGATTTGCGCAGCCATCGGAGCCTGGAAAGCGCTGTCGAAGGCGTCGACGGCGTCTTTCACATCGGGCCCGCTTTTGCCCCCGATGAAGCCGCGATGGGTGTCGCCATGGTTGAAGCGGCGAGCCGGGCGGGTGTTCGAAAATTCGTCTTCTCGTCGGTGATCCAGCCCACCAATACGAGGCTGGAAAACCACGCGAGCAAGGTGCCGGTCGAAGCTGCTCTTTATTCGACTGATATGGAATACACCATTCTGCACCCTGCCAATTTCATGCAGAACATCGGAGCGGCTTGGCCGTCCATTGTCGAGCGTGGCGTCTTCTCGGAACCGTTTCCAAAGACAGCAAAGGTGGCGCGTGTCGACTACCGCGATGTCGCCGAAGTGGCTGCGATCGCCTTGACCGAAACGCGACTGTCCTATGCGACGCTGGAACTTTGCGCCGGTATGCACAGCCGCGACGAGATCGTTTCAATGATGGGTGAGGAACTTGGCCGCCCGATCTCCGCTGGCGAGCCGACATTTGCGGAATGGGCAGCAAAAGCCCGTCTTTCCTACAGCGACGGCCAGATGCAATTGCTGGCCAAGGTATTTGACCACTACGCTCAATATGGTGTCGGCGGAAACAGCCTGACGTTGCGTGCCGCCCTTGGGCGCGAGCCACGCTCTTTACAAAGCTTCATTCGCGAACTGGCCATGCGAACGGCACACGCCGCCTGATCGCACTCACAACGGGTCCACTCACATTTTTAGACAAGGAGATTTTTCATGGCACGCGACAGGGTTTTGAAATTGAGAAAACTACCGCCTTCCTACAGCGCGGTGATGATGCCGTTCGTTCTTTCGATCCTCATGTCCTGCATTGTCTCGGCGGTTTCGACGGCAATCGGCACGGGCTGGGCGAGCGGTTTCGTGGCGACCTGGTCGTATGCATGGGGAGCATCATGGCTTGTCGCGTTTCCGAGCCTGCTGATTGTCCTTCCGATCGTGCGGCGGATCGTTGCAGTGATCGTCGATCAGCCAGCCCGGTCCTAGGCCACGTTCTATCCGCGTGTGTTTTTAATCTTGGGGTGGGCTCGATTCCGCTCGCGCCGCTGCAAGTTAATTTGCGGATCACGGTACCACCAGACAGGAGCTATCAATCGGGAAGCGGCGGCGGTGTGTCACTCAAGGTCCGCAGGTAAGCGATGACGTCTGCTCGCTGCTTCTCGTCCTGCAGGCCCGGGAAAATCATATCTGTTCCAGGCAAAGTGAGTGCGGGGTTTGAGATAAAAAAATTGAGTTCCTCGAAGGTCCAATCGCCACCAGCGTCCTTTAAACTTGACGAATACTCGACATCGCCTTGCGAAGCCTTACGCCGCCCTACGATGCCCCATAGATTGGCCTTTTTGGAAATCTTGACCCCCGGCGCTGCAAGATGACAAACCCCGCACGTTCTGCCGAAAATTTCTTTGCCCGATTCAGCGTTTGCCGATGCAAGTCGTGCCGAAATCGGCGCAAGGGCCGGTCGTCCGGCGCCATGACTGCGCAAGTAGGCCACGACGTCCTCGTGACCACTGAGCTTGGCCAAATGTATGGGCGGATTTCCATTCGATGTCAGTGCGTTGACCTCTGCCCCGGCGTCCACAAGATGAATGACGCACTGAAGACAGCCATTTTCGGCAGCCACGTGCAGCGGCGTCTGCGCTTTCGCCACCTGATTTGGATCGGCCCCATTGTCGAGCAACAGCTTCACGATCTCGGCGTGCCCAGCCTTGTTGGCGGCGTAGAGTGGCGTTCTTTGCCAGCTGACGGGCAGGTTGACGTCCGCGCCACGATTGATCAGAAGTTTGGCTAACTCGACATTTCCGCCTTCGCAGGCGATGTAGAGCGCCGTAACGCCGTCAAGTTCGTCAACAGCGACGCCTTTGTCCAAGGCGAAAGCCACTGCCGCGACGTCGCCATTCCTGACAAGATCACCTAAGCTGCTCGCCTGGGCGGGCAGTGTAAAAAGGCAAAGGACGCACGAAGCCATTGTCACCCACATGCGTCCTCGCTTGATCATTGCATCCTCCCTGAAGAGAGTTCCATGACGGGTTTGTCCTAGACAAGCTGGCGACAACGCCCGAGCCGGCGGAAGAGATTTTAAGATGCCTGGTCAATGACCGCTCTGGCCCTCTGCGACATGGCGACAGGAGCCGAAACGGGCGCTTTCGCCTTGGAAGCGCCATTTATGAGTTCACGCCAGCCTGTCTCGCCCGTTACATCGGCCCGGGCATCATCTTGGTCGGCTTTTCCAGCATCGGAAACTCGGCCTTGCTGCATTTCACGTTCGGGTTCGTCGGACTGAACATGCCGTTCGGGTTGTCGCCGAGCCAGGCATGAAGGTCGTAGTGCACGAACTCCCTCGGGATGAGCGGATAGTGCCCCTCCATCGGTCCCATGAATGTTTGGCCAAAGAGCTTCGGGGGTTCCTTGGTGTCTGGCGTCAGAGGCATCAGCCATTCCACGCCCACCAGACGCAAGCCCTTCTTGGTCGGTTCGTAGATCAGGACATTGGGGTGCATCGGGTCGAGTTTTTGGCCGATACTCGGGACATTGACGAAATGGATACCCATGGCGCCCTTCGGGTAATCCATCGCACCCGCTATCTTTTCTCCGCTGTAGTAGACGCAGCCGACTGTCGACAGATAGAGGTCGCGGACGGCTGCGGTGTAGTCCTCATATTTGGCGAGTGACTTTTTCAAGGCATCGATGTCGGCCTTGTTGGCGTCCTCGGCCCGAGCCGTAGCGACGCCCAACCATGCGCTTGCGAGACCTGTTAAAATGAGGACGCCGCAGCGCCCGAGGCTGGCTGTTCTTGGCATGCATTCCTCCCAGATTTTCTGATCTGGCCGTGCAAGACCGAGGCGGAAAAATGCTGATTGCGCGGCCAGTTGTACCGCCTCATCCCCTCCGGAACAGCAACGATGCTATTCCCTTCCATGGCTGCGGGAAAGCAATTATTTTAGCAATAGCTAATTCTATGATGCGCCAATCTGAAGAGCATCGACATCAGTTCAAACAAAAACGGCCCCATGTGGGGCCGTTTCGCATTCGCTTGCCGAACAGATCAGGTGAGCGGCGAGAGCTGGATCTCGACGCGGCGGTTCTGAGCGCGGCCTTCGGCCGTGGCGTTGGATGCGACCGGGCGCGTCTTGCCGAAACCGGTGACGGCGAAGCGGCGCTGATCGACGCCCTGACCGGACAGATAGTTGGCGACCGCCAGAGCGCGGCGCTGCGACAGATCGAAATTATGCTGCTCGCCGCCGGTCGAATCGGTATGACCGAAAACGTCGACCGTGGTCTGCTTGAACTTCTTCAGCACCAGCGCGACCGAGTTCAGCACCTGGTAGAAGCCAGGCTTCACCGCGTCCTGATCGACGTTGAAGGTGATGTCGGATGGCATGTTGAGGATGATCTGGTCACCGCTGCGGGTGACGCTGACACCGGTACCCTCAAGCTGTCGGCGCAGTTCGGCCTCGTTCTGGTCCATTGTGGCGCCGATGGCGCCACCGGCGAGCGCGCCGATGCCGGCACCAATCAGCGCGTTGCGGCGGTCATTGCCGCCGGCAAGCAGGCCAAGACTGGCACCTGCCAGAGCACCGAGGCCTGCTCCGGCCGCCGTATTGGAAATCTTCTGGTCGCCTGTATACGGATCAGTGGTGGTGCAGGCGCTCACGAGCACAGCCGTCGCCACGACGACGAGCACAGTCTTTTTCATAGATGGTCCCTCTCCAAGTCACGCCTTGCGGTGGCGCCAAATCAGCCCTTCCGGCGACTTGTACCATGAATTGCGGCGAAAAGCGGAACGGCAAAAGCACCGCCCATGGCTTTTCCCGGGGACCATGCCCCGGCGAACGCGCCGCATCGCCGCGCTGGGATGACCAGAACCAGGCTACCAGAGATTCTTGCCGTCGATGACCACCACTTCGACCTTGTCTAGATCGAAATCATCGAACAGCCGCGAGTTGACGCTGATCTTGGGATTATCGAAATCCGGCTCGCCGGTCGACCAATCCGGTGTTTCCGTGAAGGTGCCGCAGCCGCAGGTGGCGCAAAACCCATGCTTTACGGTTTTCGATCCCCATTGGTAGAAAGAAACGTTCTCTATCGGACTGGTGAGCTTGAATTGCGATGGAATGTAGTAGGCCCAGAGCGAGCCGCGTTTCGAGCAGAACGAACAGGTGCATTGCGTCACCGTCTGCGGTGCCTGCGAAACCTCGAACGTCGTCGCCTTGCAATGACAGCTTGCCTTGATGGTCATCAGCGAATTCCTCTCCATTGCCCGCCACCTGTGAGGCAAGGCAACATAAAGAAGTGCTCCTGACAACCATCCGTCAGCAGGCTTGCCCGCTAAGAAAAGTGTCGACCGCCGACGCCCTCGTCAGTAAGAGCGCGGCGGCACGAACAGGCAGATCGTCTTGCCGGCGTCGAGACCGGCCTGATGCGCGCACCAGTGGAACTCACCATCCGGGCTGTCCTTGACGCGCTTGTCGCTCATGGGAACAACCTCACCCGTGCCGGCGATGACATAGCCCTCGGGTTTTTCCAACACTTCGCCGGTATGAGCCGTACGACAATCATAGTTGGCGCAGCATGCGAATGGGTAACTCCAGCCTAGTGGCTTTGCCGCTGTCGGTGTGGCGTCATGCGCAAAGGCAGGTGCCGTCAGCATTGCGATTGCGCCAATTGCGAACAGGGAAAACAAGAGTCGGCCGACCGGTTCAGCGGCATGGGCCGATCTGGATGTGGCAGCAGACATGGAAGCGTTCCTTTCAAACGAGCATCAAGCACTTTGCTTGCCCGTTCCCGGAACGTGTCTTCCCAGCGGCCAGATCGTCAGCTTGCAGATATGCCGCGCCCGGCCATAAATGCTTTTTGTCTCCCCTCGATGCCGTGATGGTGAGCGCAAATGTGAGTCGGCGCAAGAAATTGCTGCGTTCACGAGTGCCGCGGCGCATGCCAACCAACCATCCGCTACCGACCGCTGAAATCAACTTCCCGGCAAACAGGTGTCGAATAAACGGGATTGGTGCGGTGTGGTTCCAGCCTATGGCTGGTTGGCGATCACATGCTCTTGATATTGAGGCAGGCCGTCGGCGATGTTGAACCAGCTGGCCTTCGAGCCGACGAAGATGTGCGCGGTCGGGCGGATGGCCGGATCGTCGACAAGTGTTCCCATGGCAACGTGGACGAAAGCGCCCTCGCGGACGAGCGAATAGAGCAATGAGCCGCACCGGCCGCAATGCGCGTCATGGCCGCTTTCGTCGCCGAAGATCAGGAGCTTGTTATGCCCCGCGGTGAGAGCAAACTTCTCGCGCTCGATACCGGCGAAAGGCTTGAAGGCCGAACCGGTGGTGCGGCGGCAGTTCGAGCAATGGCAATTCGCGGCATAGATGAATTCGTCCGCGACTTCGTAGTGAACCGCGCCGCAAAAGCACTTTCCGGTGAGCTTGCTAGTCACTCTCTCCTCCGTCGCCAAGGTGCGAAGGGTATGTTCAGATTCAGGTCAGGCCGAGTCAAAAATGGTGGGTTCCGAGAACCGGAGCGGAGCGGACATTCGGGTCCGTGAGCACCGGAAACGCAGGAAGCCGCCATTTGCAGGCCGGCCTCACCTGAATATGAGCATAGCCTTAGTCCAGGTCCGCCACGGCTTCACCCGCACCACCTTCGATGCGCTGCGACAACGAGGCTTCCATGAAATCGTCGAGGTCGCCATCGAGTACGCTCGACGGGCTGGTGCTCTCGACGCCGGTGCGAAGATCCTTCACCAGCTGGTAGGGCTGCAGCACATAGGAGCGGATCTGGTGACCCCAGCCGATATCGCTCTTCGACGCTTCGGTGGCGTTCGCAACCGCCTCGCGCTTCTTCAGCTCTTCCTCGTAGAGGCGCGAGCGCAGCATCTCCCAAGCCTTGGCCTTGTTCTTGTGCTGTGAACGTTCGGCCTGGCAGGCGACAGCGATACCGGTCGCAAGGTGGGTGATACGCACCGCCGAATCGGTGGTGTTGACGTGCTGGCCGCCGGAGCCGGACGAGCGATAGGTGTCGATACGGACATCGGATTCGGAAACGTCGATCTCGATCGTGTCGTCGATGACCGGATAGACCCAGACGCTGGCGAAGGACGTATGGCGGCGCGCATTGCTGTCATAGGGCGAAATACGCACCAGGCGATGAACGCCCGATTCCGTCTTCATCCAGCCATAGGCATTGTGGCCCTTGATCATCAACGTGGCGGACTTGATGCCGGCCTCTTCGCCGTCATGCACTTCCAGGATCTCGACCTTGAAGCGGCGCCGCTCGGCCCAGCGCGTGTACATGCGCAGCAGCATCGAGGCCCAATCCTGGCTTTCGGTGCCGCCGGCGCCGGCATGGATTTCGAGATAGGTGTCGTTGGCGTCGGCTTCGCCCGACAGCAGCGTCTCGACCTGACGGGCCTTCGCTTCGCCCTGCATCGAGCGGATCGCGGCTTCGGCTTCGGCAATGACGCCCTCGTCGCGTTCTTCCTCGCCGAGTTCGATCAGGCCGATATTGTCTTCCAGCGCCTGCGTCAGGCCTCTCACCGAGGCGATGCCTTCTTCAAGGCCCTGGCGTTCGCGCATCAGCTTCTGCGCTTCCAGCGGTTCATTCCAGAGGCTGGCGTCCTCGGCGCGCACATTGAGGTATTCAAGCCGCTTTATGGCCTGATCCCAGTCAAAGATGCCTCCTCAGCAGGGTGATCGCCTGCCTGATCTCGTCGACAATATTCTGCGTTTCCGCGCGCATGGCTGGCTGTTCTGTCCTGTTTGCCGAATTTGGTCGGCGATACATAGGGAGGCCGCCGCCGGCTGTAAAGCAAAATGGGCCGGCGCAAGGCCAGCCCATCCGCTCATGAAAATCGTCAGTAGAGGCCGCCGCCGCCGGACTGGATGGCTTGATTGGCCTGCGGCGACAGCGCGCCACCGGTGGCATTGGAGCCATCGGCGCCCATGCCGATCACCCAATAGCTGTCGGCGGGGCCGGTACCCGGCTTGAAGGCCTCGATGATGGTGCCGGGATCGCCCGAGGCGGCACGCATGCCGGTCTTGCGATTGATGGCGACCAGGTTCATGCCGTCCGGAACCTTGAAGTCGACATTGGGCGTGCCGTCCAGCGCCACCCGCATGAAGTCCTTGAAGATAGGTGCCGCGAGACCACCGCCGGTGGCGCCATGGCCAAGGCCGCGCGGGGTGTCGTAGCCCATGTAGAGGCCGACGACGAGGTTGGGCGTGTAACCGATGAACCAGGCATCCTTTTCATCGTTCGTCGTTCCGGTCTTGCCGGCGATGTGGCGGCCCAGTTCGCCGATGGTGGCGCCGGTGCCGCGCTGCACGACACCTTCCATCATCGAGGTGATCTGGTAGGCGGTCATCGGATCGAGCACCTGCTCGGAATTGTCGACCAGTTCCGGCTCAGGCTGGTTCTGCCATTCGGGCGCATTGCAGCCCTGGCAGCCACGTTCGTCCTGCTTGAACACGGTCTTGCCGTAGCGGTCCTGGATGCGGTCGATCAGCGATGGTTTGATCGACTTGCCGCCATTGGCCATGATCGAATAGGCCGACACCATACGCATCACGGTCGTTTCCCCGGAGCCCAGAGCCATCGGCAGATACGGCGCCAGATGATCGTAGACACCAAAGCGCTCGGCATATTCGACGACCAGCTTCATGCCCATGTCGTTGGCAAGCCGCACCGTCATCAGGTTGCGC
The DNA here is from genome assembly GCF_040321205.1 of Mesorhizobium sp. M0496. Classification (NCBI taxonomy): domain Bacteria; kingdom Pseudomonadati; phylum Pseudomonadota; class Alphaproteobacteria; order Hyphomicrobiales; family Phyllobacteriaceae; genus Mesorhizobium; species Mesorhizobium sp. M0496. Next base: position 26,121 of record NZ_JAMYRC010000035.1, read on the forward strand.
GACTTCTCGATGCCGGAGCGCAGGGTTGCCGGACCAGCGACGGTGCCGTCGTAGTTCTTCGGCGTCCAGGTCGTATTGCCGCTCTGGATGGTGATCGGCCCATCCATGATCACCGAGGCCGGCGTATAGCCATTGTCGAGAGCCGCCGAATAGACGATCGGCTTGAACGAGGAACCCGGCTGGCGCATGGCTTGCGTCGCGCGGTTGAATTCGGACTGCGCGTAGGAGAAGCCGCCGACCATGGCCAGCACGCGGCCGGTATGCGGATCCATGGCGATCAGGCCGCCCTCAACCTCTGGAACCTGGCGCAGGCTGTAGGCGCCATCGGAGCCATCGTTCTTCTGCACGAAGATGACGTCGCCCGGCTTCAACACCTCCGCCGGCGACTTGGCCTTGACGGTCTTGCCGTCGACCACATGGCGCATGGCAAAACCCATGTCCTCCTTGCTGACGGTGCCTTCGACGCGTTCCTTGACGATTTCGCCCGATGCCTGGCGCGCGGGCTGCAGACCGATCGACAGGCCGGTCGCCGAACTGTCGAGCACGACGGCTAGCGACCATTCGGGAACGTCCTCCAGCCCTTTGACGGCGCCCAGCGGCACGCCCCAGTCGCCCGACACGTCGATGGATTTCACCGGCCCGCGATAACCGCGCAGGGTGTCGTATTTCATCAACCCGTTCTGCATCGACTTGCGGGCAATGAGCTGGATCTTCGGATCGAGTGTGGTGCGGACGGAAAGGCCGCCTTCGTAAAGCGCATTCTCGCCGTAACGGGCGATGATCTGGCGGCGCACCTCTTCGGTGAAGTACTCGCCGGCAAACAGATAGTTGCCGTTGCGGCGCGGCGTCACGCCCAGCGGCTCAGCCTTGGCCTTGTTGCCTTCCTCACGCGTGACGTAGCCATTCTCGACCATCTGGTCGATGACCCAGTTGCGGCGCTCCAGCGCGCGATCGGCATGCTTGAAGGGGTGGTAGTTGTTCGGCCCCTTCGGCAGGGAGGCCAGATAGGCGGCCTCGGCCACGCTCAGCTCGTTGACCGACTTGTCGAAATAGGTCAGCGCCGCGCCGGCGACGCCATAGGCGCCGAAGCCGAAGAAGATTTCGTTGAGATAGAGCTCGAGAATACGGTCCTTGGGATAGGCCTGCTCGATGCGGAAGGCGAGGATCATCTCCTTGATCTTGCGCTCGTAGGTCTGGTCCGAGGACAACAGGAAGTTCTTCGCCACCTGCTGGGTGATCGTCGAGGCGCCCACCTGACGCCTGCCCGAGCCGAGATTCTGCAGGTTGACGATGATGGCGCGGCCGAGGCCGGTCACGTCGATGCCAGGGTGGTTGTAGAAGTTCTTGTCTTCCGCCGACAGGAAGGCCGCCTTGACGCGGTCCGGTATGGCCTGGATCGGCAAGTACAGGCGCCGTTCGCGCGCATATTCGGCCATCAACGCGCCATCCGATGAATGGATGCGGGTGGTCACCGGCGGCTCGTATTTAGCCAGCACCTCGTAGTCGGGCAGATCCTTCGATAAATGGCCTATGTAGATCGCAACGCCCGCCGCGACCAGAAGGGCCAGCGTCGTGCCGATGCCGAAAAAATAGCCAATGAGACGAATCATACCCGCTCCAGTCCTTGGTTCGGGAATTTCCTAAACGAAGCCGCCTTTCGCGCAAGCTTTCGAGCCGGTCCCAATCCGTAATCGAAGACCCTTGTCGCCACCATGTGGACAAAATACGGCAACGCAGGATTTCGCGGTCGCGAGCCGAAAATAAAAGCACCGTGTGTTGTCGCCGAGCAACGCTGCCTCTGGTTGCAGGCGCCGCCGGGCATATCAGCCTCCGGTTCCCGGTTCCGCCTTGGCCGAAGCGAAAAGCGCGACGGCATTGGTTATGCTCTGGGCCGCCTTGCCCCGCCAGTCGGCGTTGAGCAGCTGCGCCTCGTCCTTGGCGTTCGAGAGGTAACCGAGTTCGACCAGTACGGATGGCACATCTGGTGCTTTCAGCACCTTGAAGCCCGCCGAACGCTGCGGATTGTTGATCAAGCCGACGCTGGTTGACAACTGGCCGACCAGCGTGTGGGCGAAACTCATCGAGAAATTGTGCGTTTCACGGCGGATCAGGTCGATCAGGATGTCGGTGACTTCCTTGCTGTCGTTCTTGATTTCCATGCCGGCGAACTGGTCGGAGAGGTTTTCCCGGTCGGCAAGCGCCTGCGCCTCGGGATCCGAAGCCTTGTCGGAAACCGTGTAGACGGTGGCGCCGCGAATGCCCTTGACGCTGATTGTGTCGGCATGGATGGAAATGAGCAGGTCGGCCTCATGCTGCCGGGCAATGCGCACGCGGTCGTCCAGACGCAGGAATTCGTCGGTGTTGCGCGTCATGAACACATCGTAATTGCCGACGGCGGCCAGTTTGTCGCGCAGCTCCGTGGCGAAGGCGAGCGTGACGTTCTTCTCGATGGTGCCGTTCAGGCCCTCGGCCCCGCCGTCGATGCCACCATGGCCTGGGTCGATGACGACGGTGAAGCGATGGCCCGGATTGGAGACCGGTCCGGTGCCGACCCGCTCTCCCTTGTCGGTCGAAACCGTCGATCCGGTGGTCAGCGCCTGATTGGCAAGTGCGGCATCGAACTCGCGTGCGGACGCCGCCGACATGTCGATGGCAATGCGGTAGCCGTTTCCGTCCTCATTCTTCAGCACATCGAGCTTGTCGACGGCGAAGGGTCCCTTGCCGGTGATGATCAGCCGCGAAACGCCCTCGCCGAGCTGGCCCAGGCGTACGCCCTTGACCAGGCCGCGCGCCTTCAAATCCTTGGCGTCAATGGCGAATCTCGTATTCGCGAGATCGAGGACAAGCCGGTTGGGACCGCGCAGCAGGAACCATTTGATATCGGGCTCGCGGTCGAAATCCATGACGATGCGCGTCTTGGTGGCATCGCCGGCCATCTTGTAGCCTTTTGCCACAAGTGGAGCGTCGGCGGCATTGGCGACAGAGGAAAAGGCAGACGAGATCGCCAGCAGCAGCAAGAAGCAGAAAGCGGCCAGAATCCGGCCGCCAACACGACATCCCTTGTCTGTGAAGTCTGCCAGTCCCATCTCTCTTCCAGTCGCTCCCGGTTTGGCGCCAGGCGCCTGGTCGTTTCGTCGAAGTGCCGGTTAGGCCGCGAACTCGATTAACGATTGGTATCCAGAGAAGGTTAACCAAGCCTTTTCATGCAAGGGTCGGTAGCTGTACTTACGTTACGGAACTGCTTTTTGCCGGCATCGGAAATCGGGGTTGCCTTCCACCCTGCCAAATCATAAAAGCGATGGTGGATCACTGCAATCCTGGAACCGCCCTCCTCCGCAGCTTCCTGCTACAGGGTCAGATGAAAAAGGCGGCTCCTTTCGCTTCACGCGAAAAGGGTTCAGGTGATCGCGACGAATTTCGCAGGTGTGCGCCCGTGGCGGGGGAATCGCCTGCGTGAGGAAAACGGCCGGGTTTGTTCCCGCGCCGGCTCTGTATGAGCAAACAAGCTGGTCCGGTTCGTCCGGGCTTTGGTTCAAAAGGTTCTGCTGGTGACGATGGCTTCAAGCGCAATCATGGAAAGGTCCGCATCAAACCGCGCCAGTATGGCTGCGGGCGGCACCGCCATGGCGCTCAAGCGGCGGCCGGCGGACATCCAGATATCCGGCACCCACATTCCAGACACGCAGCAGCAGGCTTTGCCTCGCAAGCTGCGGCTGACGGCTGCCGGGAGGAAACGAAATAATGCCCAACAAAATGCTAATAGACGCCTCCCACCCGGAGGAAACACGCGTTGTCGTCGTTCGCGGTAATCGTATTGAAGAATTCGACTTTGAATCCCAGGACAAGAAGCAGCTCAAAGGAAACATCTACCTAGCCCGCGTAACGCGCGTAGAGCCCTCCCTTCAGGCAGCCTTTGTCGAATATGGCGGCAACCGTCACGGTTTTCTCGCCTTCAGTGAAATTCACCCCGACTACTACCAGATTCCGGTCGCCGATCGTCAGGCACTGCTGCGCGCGGAAGCGCAAGAGGCAGAAGACGAGGAGAACGAGGACGGCGACGGCGATGATCGCCAAAGCCGCGATCGTGGACGGCGCGGCCGCCGGCGCGGCGGCAAGCCCCGCGACCGCGGTGAGCACAAGCGCGATGCAGCCGATTCCGGCGAGGCAAGCGATGCTGCCGACGAGACAAGCGACAATGGCGACGATGCTGTTGCCGATGACATCTCCCACACGTCCGAGATCATCGAACATGCGGCCGATACGTCGGAACATGCCGATGCCTCCGCGCATGGCGAGGATTCCGCCGATCAGGACGAAGGCGAAACCCGCGAAGGCGGTCCGACGTCGATCGCAGCCTCGGTCGAAGCCGATGTGATTTCCGAACCCGTCCCGCAGGCCGAACAGGGCAGCGAAGCGACGTCAGGCGACAATGATCGCGGCATGCTCGAGGAGGTTCAGTCCTCGCATCCGGATGATCACGAGGTCGAATCGGTCGGCGCCGAGGATGCGCTGGAAGAAGTGCGCAACCGCCGCAAGCCGGTGCGCCGCCAGTACAAGATCCAGGAAGTGATCAAGCGCCGACAGATCCTGCTGGTGCAGGTCGTCAAGGAAGAGCGCGGCAACAAGGGTGCGGCGCTGACCACCTATCTGTCGCTTGCCGGTCGCTATTCGGTGCTGATGCCGAACACGGCCCGCGGCGGCGGCATTTCGCGCAAGATCACCAGCGCGGTCGACCGCAAGCGCCTGAAGGAGGTCGTTGCCGATCTCGAAGTGCCGCAAGGCATGGGCGTTATCCTGCGCACCGCTGGCGAGAGCCGCACCAAGGCGGAGATCAAGCGCGATTACGAATATCTGATGCGGCTTTGGGAAAATGTCCGCAGTCTCACCTTGCAGTCCACGGCCCCTGCCCTGGTCTATGAGGAAGGCAGCCTGATCAAGCGTTCGGTGCGCGACCTCTACAACAAGGATATCGACGAGATTCTTGTCTCCGGCGAGGAAGGCTATCGCGAGGCCAAGGACTTCATGCGCATGCTGATGCCGAGCCACGCCAAGGTGGTTCAGCCGTTCCGCGACACGACGCCGATCTTCGTGCGCAACGGCATCGAAGCGCAGCTCGACCGCATGCTGCAGCCGCAAGTGACGCTGAAGAGCGGCGGCTACATCATCATCAACCAGACCGAGGCGCTGGTTGCCATCGACGTCAATTCGGGCCGCTCCACCAAGGAGCACTCGATCGAGGACACCGCGCTCCACACCAATCTGGAAGCGGCCGAGGAAGTCGCGCGTCAGCTCAGGCTGCGCGATCTCGCCGGCCTGATCGTCATCGACTTCATCGACATGGAGGAGAACCGCAACAACCGCTCCGTCGAGAAGCGGCTGAAGGATCACCTCAAGAACGATCGTGCGCGCATCCAGGTCGGCCGTATCTCGCATTTCGGCCTGATGGAGATGTCACGCCAGCGCATCCGCGCCAGCGTGCTGGAATCTACCATGAAGCCCTGCCCGCATTGCGGCGGCACCGGCCACGTGCGATCCGATTCGTCGGTCGCGCTGCTGGTGGTGCGGGCGATCGAGGAATTCCTGCTCAAGGATTCGCGCAGCCACATCACCGTGCGGACGCCGGCGGCGACCGCGCTCTATGTGCTCAACCACAAGCGCGGCACGCTGGTGGAACTCGAAAGCCGCTTTGGGCTGACGATCACCGTCGAGGCCGACGATTCGGTCGGTGCGCAGCATTATGCGATCTTCCGCGGCGCGCTGGCTGAAAAGCCGGAAGGCTTTGTCGAGTTGCGCAGCCTGCCTGCCTATGTCGAGCCGGAAGAGCCCGAAGACGAGATTGTCGTCATCGAGGAAGACGACGAGGCGCCGGTGCAGGCCGAACAGCCACGCCAGCAGCCGCAGCAACAACCCCGGCCTGCTGCCGCTGGCGAAGAAGGTGAAGGCCGCGACCGCAAGCGTCGCAAGCGTCGCAGACGTCGCGGCGGCAAGGATCGCGACCGCGAACATGGCGCGCCAACGGACGGTGCTTCCGTCTCGACGCCTGCCAATGAGTTCTCCGACTCGGCCGCTAGCGATAGTGACGCGGAAGCGGACGAGGACGCCGCTGTTGGTGTTGCCGAAACCTCCGAAACGGTTGAGGCTTCGGACGAAAGCCAGGGCACTTCGGATGAAGGCCCGGGCAAGAAGCGCCGGCGCGGCAAGCGCGGCGGCAAACGCAATCGCCGTGAAGATGGCGAAGGCGAAGCCGAGGCAAGCGCCGGCGAGACAGCCGACGCGTCTGAAGGCGAAGTCTCCGCAACCGAGGTGATCGCCAGCGAGCCAGTAGTTGCCGCACCGATCGAAGAGCCGGTGGCGCTTGCTCCGGCCAACGACGACACGCCGAGCACCGAGAAGCCGAAGAAGCCACGCCGTGTCGCCAAGCCGAAGAAGGCCACGGCCGAGGTCGCCGCCGAGGCGCCGGCCGCCGAGGTGGAAGCACCGGTCGAGACGCCGGCCACTGCGTCCGACGAGGCAGCGGCTGTCGAGAAGGCACCGAAGGCCCGCCCGTCGCGACGCAAGGCGGCGGCCGCGGATGCGCCAGTCGCCCCGGTTGTGTCTTCGACCGTTGCGGAAGAGTCCGCAGCCAAGACCGAAGACAAGCCGAAGCGCGCCGGCTGGTGGCAGCGGAAGGGCTTTTTCTAAGCCTTTTAGTCACTTGAAGTGATTTTCTGACAAATAAATCCCGCGCTGTTTTGAAAGACGGCGCGGGATTTTTGGTAGCGAGGGGCGGGTTTCCCCGCCCCTGGTTCCTCATTGGCCTATCTGTTCTTGCCCGGCAGGTCCGACGTGGTCGTCGTCGAGCAGTTGTTACAATCGGTCTCGCCCTGCTTCACCTGACCATGTGGCCCTGAAGTCGTGGTGGTCGTTGTCGTCGTGCCACTGTTATCCGGGTTGGCGCTGTCATTTGTTTTTCCGCCATTTCCCTGTCCGGATGTAGTTGACGTATCGCTGTCAAATCCATTCTTCACGGCAGACGCGGGAGCGGACGCTGCGAGTGCGAGTGCCAAAGCCGCCGCGAACGTAAGGAGCGTTTTCATCTATTCCTCCACTGAGAAGCCCAAAAGCGACCCATCTTTTTGAGAGGCCGCATCTTTTTTTGAGAGGCAGAGGCACGTGAGAGGCAGAGGCACGGCCTGATGCCGCAAAGAACCATGAGACTCTTCCAGCGAGGACGGGTCCATTCTCTATTCGATAGTATTATGGTTAATGGCCCGGAACTGATCGAACGATATATGTCGTTCGGGTTAGGCGGTGCCGCGGCAGGCGCTGTGGGCATTCGCCGGCAATCTAAGATTCCAAACTGACCCACTACCGTTTTTTCACATCTGGCGTTCCGATCCGCCGCGAGATGCTAAAGCGCTTCTTTTATTCTACGCATGTCGTTGCCCCAAAACCGCTGCGCACTTTTGGGCGACATGCATCAAGGCGCGAAGATCGACCAGTTCATCATCCTGGCCAGCTTTTCCAGTGCGATCGACCCCAGCTTGGAATTGCCGTTGGCGTTGAGGCCTGGCGACCAGACGGCAAGCGACGCCACGCCCGGCACGATACCCAATATGCCGCCGCCGACGCCGCTCTTGCCGGGGATGCCGACGCGGAAGGCGAAATCGCCTGAGCCGTCATAATGGCCGCAGGTCAGCATCATGGCGCCGATGCGGCGTGCCCGCTCGGCCGACACCACGGAATGCCCGGTCGCCGGGTTCTTGCCGCCATTGGCGAGGAAGCGGCCCGCGAGCGCCAGTTGCCGGCAACTCATGGCGATGGCGCAGTGATGGAAATAGACGCCCAGCGCCAGCTCCGGCGCATGGTGGAGATTGCCGAAAGATTTCATGTAGTTGGCAAGCGCGAAGTTGCGATAGCCGGTGGCCCGTTCGGACGCCGCGACCTCGCGATCGATAATGATCGTCTCGTCATCGGCGAGGAACTGGATGAAGCGCAGGATTTCGCCGATCGCCTCGCGTGGCTGGTGGCCAGCAAGCAGGATGTCGGAAATAACGATGGCGCCGGCATTGATGAACGGATTGCGCGGAATGCCGTTCTCATGCTCGAGCTGTACGATCGAGTTGAACGGATTGCCTGACGGTTCGCGCCCGACCCGCTGCCACAGCGCGTCGCCGACATTGCCGAGCGCCAGCGTCAAGGTGAACACCTTGGAGATGCTCTGGATCGAAAAGGCCTGCTCGGCGTCGCCCGCCATCAGCACGCGGCCGTCATTGGTGACAGCGGCGATGCCGAATTTCTTGGGGTCGACCTTGCCCAACTGAGGAATGTAGGTGGCAACGTCGCCGCGATCGCTGCGTTCGGCCATTTCGGCGGCGACTTCGCCCAGCGCCTGCTCAAGTTCCGGCATAGCGCTACCTCAACCAGCGTTCAATGCGCGCAATTGCCTCGACCATGTCGTCGTGGCTGCCGGCATAGGAAAACCGCATCATCCGGTGCCCCGCCTGGGTGTCGAAGTCGCGGCCGGGCGTTGCCGCGACATGCGCCTCAGCCAGCATCTTTCGTGCAAAGGCCATGCTGTCGTTGGTGTGCCGGGTGACATCGCAAAAGGCGTAGAAGGCGCCGTCCATCGGTGCCGCCAGCGGAAAGCCGAGTTCCGGCAGGCGTTTCATCAGAAGTTCGCGATTCCGGGCGTAGCGGCCTTTTACCGCTTCCAGTTCCTCGGTTGCCTTGAACGCCTCGATGGCGGCGATCTGCGACAGTTCCGGCGGCGAGATGTAGAGGCTCTGGGCGACGCGCTCGACCGGCCGCACCAGCTCTTCGGGCAGCACCATCCAGCCGATGCGCCAGCCGGTCATGCAGTAGTATTTCGAGAAGGAATTGATCACCGTCACGTCGCCTCCGTAGGCAAGCGCCGTGGTGTCGGGAGCGGAATAAGCCAGCCGGTGGTAGATCTCGTCCGAGATGACGGCGATGCCGAGTTCTTGTGCCGTCCTCACCAGGGCCGCCAGTTCATCGGCCGGTATGACCGCGCCGGTTGGATTGGCCGGACTGGCGAACAGAACGCCCTTCAGCGGGTTCTCGCGATGCGCGGTTTCCAGATGGCCGGCATGCAGATAGGCGGCGTCGCCGAGTTCGATCTCGACCACCTCGATGCCGAGTGCGGCCATGATGTTGCGATAGGCAGGATAGCCGGGTGCAGCAATGGCGACGCGGTCGCCTGGATCGAACATCGCCAGGAAGGCGAGATTGAAGGCGGCCGACGATCCGGTGGTCACAGCGATCCGGCCGGGCTCGATATCAAGCCCATAGTGATCAGCGTAGTGTTCGGCGATCGCCTTGCGCAAACCTGCCAGTCCCAGCGTATCGGTGTAACCGATGCGACCGTCCTGCAAGGCCTTGGTCGCCGCCGCGCGAACCAGAACCGGTGCGGGATCGGAGGGCTGGCCGACGGCCATGGAAATGACCGGCACGCCTTGCGCCTTCAGCCGGTTTGCCTCGGCCAGAATGTCCATGGCATGGAAGGGCTCGACATTGCCGCGGCGTGAGAGCGAAACAACCATTTTATCCCTATTCCCGACGATCAAGCGCGCCAAGCCCCTGATGCATACGCCGCACAAATGCCCGATTGATGTGAGGATCACAAGTTGAGGAAGTTTCCGGCGCCGACTTTTCATCTTTCGCCCGCTCGTCTACCAGTGGACCCATCATGTTGAGCCGACCCAGATCGACGATTGCCCAGGCTGCGCGCGTCTTCGCGACGCTTTCGCTCGGCGTTGCCGTCGCAGTGGCAAGTTCGGCCAGCGCCTTCGCCCAGAACGTGCCGGTGGTACGCGACGCCGAGATCGAGGCGCTGGTGCGCGATTATGCGCGGCCGATCTTCAGGGCGGCGGGCCTGGCAAATGACGGCATAGACATCGTTCTTGTCAACGACCAGAGTTTCAACGCCTTCGTCACCGGGCGCCGGCTGTTCATCAACACCGGCGCGCTGATGACGGCCGAAACGCCCAACGAGATCATCGGCGTCATTGCCCACGAAGCCGGCCATATCGCCGGCGGCCATCAGCAGAAACTGCGCGATCAGCTCGAACGCGCCAAGACGATGGCAATCATCGCGACATTGCTTGGCGCCGGCGCCATCGTCGCCGGTGCGACCACCAACAGTCGCGGCCTTGCCGGTGCGGGCATGGGCGTGGCGGCCGGCAGCGGCGAGATGGCACAGCGCAGCATCCTCGCCTACCAGCGTACCGAAGAGATGACGGCCGACCGTTCGGCGATCACCTATCTCAACGCCACCGGCCAGTCCGGCATGGGCATGCTGAAGACCTTCCACCGTTTCCAGACGGCGCTGTCGCTTTCGGGCGCCCAGGTCGATCCCTACCGGATCAGCCACCCAATGCCGCAGGATCGCATCGCCAATCTCGACGTGCTGGTGAAACAGAGCCCCAATATCGACAGGCTGGACCCTCCCGCGTTGCAGCAGCGTCATGACATGATGCGGGTGAAGATCGCCGTCTACATGAATGGCCAGGCCGCTGCGTCGCGGCTGATGCGAAAGATGCAGGGAACCTTGGCCGCGCAGTATGGCGATGCCCAGTCGACCTACCTGTTCGGCAACATTGCCGCCGCGCTCGCCAAGACCAATGCACTGATCAAGGCGCAGCCGAAGAACGCCTATTTCCAGGAACTGCGCGGCGATATCCTAATGAAGGCAAACAAACCCAAGGAAGCGGCGGACGCCTATGCCAAGGCGGTCAGCCTCGATCCGGCACGGTCCGGCTTGCTGCCGGTGTCCATGGGCCAGGCGCTGATGGCCGTCGGCACACCGGAATCCTTGAAAAAGGCCGTGGTGCAGATCAACAACGGCCTCGGGCGCGACAAGGAAAATTCGGCCGGGTATCGCTATCTGGCGCAGGCCTATGGCGAGTTGGGTGACATACCGGGCGCCGAACTTGCCACCGCCGAAGGCCATTTCTATTCCGGCAACTACAAGGATGCGAAGATTTTCGCCATGCGGGCACAGCAAGAGATGAAGCGCGGCGAGCCGCGCTGGCTTCGCGCCCAGGATATCATAAACTACAGGCCATCAACCAAGATCAAGTGAACCTTCCGGCCGCGCGCCACGACACAGCCAGACCGGAAAACAGGTAGAAGGAACGGAACGATGAAAAAGGCACTGCTGCTGGGCACCACGGGGGTTGCGGTCGCTCTTGCCATGCTGGCTTTCGGATTCGTGGCAGGGAACCCGCAGATTGCCAAGGCAGGTACCGCGCAGCCGGTCGAGACGGCGGCGGCCGACACCAAGATCGACCGCACCGAGGTCGAAGGCATTATCCGCGACTATCTGCTCAAGAACCCGGAAGTCCTTCTGGAGGTCCAGGACGCGCTTGAAGCCAAGCAGAAGGAAGAGCAGCGTATCGCCCATCTCGGCGTCATCAAGAACGCCAAGGACCAGATCTTCAACTCCGCCTTCGACGGCGTCGTCGGCAATCCGAACGGCAAGGTCACCATCGTCGAGTTCTACGACTACAATTGCGGCTTCTGCAAACGTGCCATCGACGACATGAAGGCGCTGACCAAGACCGATCCGGATTTGCGCTTCGTCCTCAAGGAATTCCCCATCCTCGGACCGGATTCGCAAAAGGCGAGCGTCGTCTCGATGGCCTTTCACCTGATGCACCCGGAAAAATACGGCGAGTTCCACAATGCGCTGCTCGGCGGCCAGGGGCGCGCCACGGAGGCAGCGGCCATCAAGGTCGCGCTGTCGCTCGGTGCCGACGAAGCAGCGCTGCGCGAGAAGATGAAGGATCCCTCGATCACCGAGACCTTCTCCAAGACCTTCGATCTTGCCAACAAGCTGGCGATCACCGGAACGCCATCCTATGTCGTCGGCAACGAGGTCGTGTTTGGTGCGCTTGGGCAGGAAGTGCTGGCTGAAAAGATCGAGGCGGCGAAGGCCGCGCTCTGATCTTGCTCGCGAGCATATTTCTCACGGGCACATTTCCGCCTGTTGTGGACAGTGAAAGAACGCACTTGCGCTCTTTCCGCGGGCGTCTATGCCCATTATAGAGGGCCCAGCGCGCCGGCTTGATGTCGGCGCCGGGAAAGGTCGGCTTTTTTGAAAACGGTTTTCGTCCTGAACGGTCCCAATCTCAACGCGCTCGGCAAGCGCGAGCCGGGCATCTATGGCGGCAAGACACTTGCCGCCATCGCCGACGACTGCAAGCAGGCCGGCACGGCACTTGGGCTTGAGATAGATTTCCGCCAGTCGAACCATGAGGGCGACCTTGTCGACTGGATCCAGGAAGCCGGCGACAAGGCTGTCGGCATCGTCATCAATCCTGGCGCCTACAGCCACACATCGATCGCCATCCACGACGCCATCCGCGCTGTCGCGCCATTGCCGGTGGCCGAAGTCCATCTTTCCAACATCCATGCGCGGGAACCATTCCGCCACGTCTCCATGGTCGCGCCGGTCGCCGTCGGCATGATCTGTGGCTTTGGGCCGCTCGGCTACACGCTGGCATTGCAGGCGCTGGCAGCACGCCTATGACCGGCCAACAAACAGAAGGCTCGAAAATGTCGATAAAGAAGAACGGTGTTGACCAGCAGCTGATCCGCGATCTGGCGGGCATACTGAACGACACCAACCTCACCGAGATAGAGGTTGAACTGGGTGACCTGAAGGTGCGCGTCTCGCGCCAGGCGCCGGCCGTTCACGCGATCGCAGCGCCGCAGCAGGCCTACGCGCCAGCAGCAGCGCAAGCTGCCGCCGTTGCCATGCCCGTCGTAGCGGACCTTTCCAAGAATGCGGTCACCTCGCCGATGGTGGGCACCGCCTATCTGGCGCCGTCGCCCGACGCCAAGGCGTTCATCGAGGTCGGCCAGAAGGTTAAGGAAGGCCAGACGCTGCTCATCATCGAGGCGATGAAGACGATGAACCAGATCCCCTCGCCGCGCACCGGCACGGTGACGGCGATCCTGTTCGAGGATTCGCAGCCCGTCGAATACGGCATGCCGCTTGTCGTGATCGAGTAGAGCGGCCGGATGTTCCAGAAGATCCTCATCGCCAATCGCGGCGAAATCGCCCTCCGGGTCCTGCGCGCCTGCAAGGAACTCGGCATCCAGACGGTGGTGGTGCATTCGACCGCCGACGCCGACGCCATGCATGTGCGGCTCGCCGACGAGAGCGTCTGCATCGGCCCGCCGCCATCGCGCGACAGCTACCTCAACATCCATCAGATCGTCGCGGCCTGCGAAATCACCGGCGCCGATGCCGTGCATCCGGGCTACGGCTTCCTGTCGGAGAACGCCAAGTTCGCCGACATCCTGGCTGCGCACAACATCACCTTCATCGGCCCGACCGGCGACCACATTCGCATCATGGGCGACAAGATCGAGGCCAAGCGCACTGCAAAGCGCCTCGGCATTCCGGTAGTGCCCGGTTCGGACGGCGCGGTTACCGATCAAAAGGAAGCCAGGCGCATTGCCGCCGCGATCGGCTATCCCGTGATCATCAAGGCATCTGCGGGCGGTGGCGGGCGCGGCATGAAGGTAGCCCTTACCGAGGCCGACCTCGAGGTCGCCTTGCAGACCGCGAGCACCGAAGCTGGTGCGGCCTTCGGCGACGATGCCGTCTATATCGAGAAATACCTGGAAAAGCCGCGCCATATCGAGGTGCAGGTGTTCGGCGACGGCTTTGGCCACGGCGTCCATTTCGGCGAGCGCGACTGCTCCTTGCAGCGCCGCCACCAGAAGGTCTGGGAAGAAGCTCCCTCGCCGGCCCTCAATGCCGAAGAGCGCGCCCGCATCGGCGGCATCTGCGCCAAGGCCATCGCGGACCTCGGCTATTCCGGCGCCGGCACGATCGAATTCCTCTACGAGAATGGCGAGTTCTATTTCATCGAGATGAACACACGCCTGCAGGTCGAGCATCCGGTGACGGAAGCGATCACCGGCATCGACCTCGTGCACGAGCAGATCCGCGTCGCCTCCGGCGGTGGCCTCTCGGTGAAACAGGAGGACATCAAGTTCAACGGCCACGCCATCGAATGCCGTATCAACGCCGAGGATCCGCGCACTTTCACGCCCTCGCCCGGCACGATCACCCACTTCCACACACCGGGCGGCCTGGGCATCCGCGTCGATTCCGGCGTCTATTCCGGCTATAAGATCCCGCCCTACTACGACAGCCTGATCGGCAAGCTGATCGTGCATGGGCGCAACCGGGTCGAGTGCATGATGCGCCTGCGCCGCGCCTTGGACGAATTCGTCGTTGATGGTATCAAGACGACATTGCCGCTGTTTCGCGATCTCGTCGGCAATGCCGACATCGCCAATGGCGATTACGACATCCACTGGCTGGAAAAATATCTGGCCAAGGAAGAGTAGCGCGGAGTCGCGATGACCCGTCCCTACGCGCCCGGCTATCGCATCCCCACCGACCTTCTGCTCAAGGCCTATGCCTCGGGCGTCTTCCCTATGGCCGAAAGTGCCGGCGACCCGGAGGTATTCTGGGTGCGGCCGGAGACGCGCGGCATCATTCCGCTCGACGATTTTCACACACCGAAGAGCCTCAGGAAAACGATCAAGAAGCATCCTTTCGACATCCGTTTCGATTTCGATTTCGAAGCGACGATCGACGGCTGCGCCGAAAAGCGCGCGGAGCGCCGGTCGACCTGGATCAATGCGCCGATCCGCGAAGCCTATGTGCAACTGCATCGGATAGGGCACTGTCATTCGGTCGAGGCATGGCGCGAGGACCGGCTGGTCGGCGGCCTCTATGGCGTGTCGCTTGGCCGGGTGTTTTTTGGCGAGAGCATGTTCGCCAGGGAGACGGACGCCTCCAAGACCTGCCTTTTTTACCTCGTCGAGCGGTTGAAGGCACGAGGCTTCGCGCTGCTTGATACGCAGTTCACCACCGAGCACCTGAAGCGCTTCGGCGCGGTCGACGTGCCGCGCGGCAAATATGAGAAGATGCTGGCCGAAGCGCTGAAGGGCGAGGCCATATTCTATCCCTGACGATGGAGCCTCTTACCTCCCGGCCGCGGCGTCCAGCGGCGTCTGCGCATGGAACATCATCTTCCAGCCATTGACGCGATGGACGTAGCCGGTGCTGACCAGGGCCGCGTAGGGTTCGCCGTTCTCGCGTGTCGCATGCGCCTCGTAGGTCAGCATGACGATGTCGCTGCCCGGCTCGATAATACCCTTGAGGTCGATCTTCAGGTCCCGCCAGCGGTTGGGCTTGGTTGCAGTCTTGGCGAGATCGGCATTGTCCATCGCCTTGGCCATCTGCGGAAATGCCACCAGGCATTCGGTGTCGGCATTGGCGGCGTAATAGGCCGCGTCGCCGGTCCAAAACCCCTTTTCGAGTTCGAGCAATTCTGCCTTGCCGGCAGTGATCCGCTTGCTGTCTGACATCGGAAAATCCTCCGTGCGCATAAATGCGCGATCGTCCGTGGTCCAACGCATGGTCGCCAGGACGGTTCCGAAGGATCAGTTGGGGTCGGTCGTCGTATCGGGTTCCGTGGCATCCGGCTGTGCCACATCCGGAGTGGCAGCAGGCTTCGGCTTGGCCGCGGCGGGCTTTGAAGCATCGGCTTTGGTCGCGTCAGCCTTGGTGCCGTCGGGTGCCGGCACATCCGACTTCTGTTTGCATTCCTTCAGCCAGACGTCATAGACGGCATGTTCGACGGCGTTGAGGCCGGGGCTTTCGGCAAACATCCAGCCAGTGAAGATGCGGCGGATCTTGCGGTCGAGCGTGATCTCGTCGACCTCGACGAAGGAATCCGTCTTTGGCTCTTCGCTCTGCGGCCGCGAATAGCAGACGCGTGGCGTCACCTGCAAAGCGCCGAATTGCACCGTCTCGTCGATATAGACATCGAAGGTGATGATGCGGCCGGTGATCTTGTCGATGCCGGCAAACTCGGCGACAGGATTGGTGATCCGCTCCGATCCCGCGGGCGGTGCCGGCGCCGGTGCGGCGGGTTCAGGCGAAGCGGCAAACGCCGCGGTGCCGACGGCAAGACCGGCGGCTAGCGTCAGGCTGGCCATCGATGTCAGGTTGAAAAAGCTCATATAGGGATACCGGTGGTTCGCGCCCGGGTGATTCTGTCGACCACCAAGGCTAGTCGCCGTTTTCTGATCAGCAAGCAGCTAAACACCAATTGTGGCGATAAAGGACCGGCCTGCACCCTGTCGCTACGACCCGGGCGTCCAGGCGTCGTAGTCGCCGGTGACCTGCGGACGATGCTGATTGGTCAGCACCGAGCCCTTCGGGCGATAGGCCGCCGGCGTGCCGGTCAAATTGGGCTGATGCGACTTCTGCCAGTCGCGCGGCTTGTAGTCCTCGCTCGCCGGTGCGACGTCGACCCGATGATGGATCCAGCCGTGCCAACCAGGCGGTATGGCGGAGGCTTCCGAATAGTTGCGGTAGATGACCCAGCGGCGCGTGCGGCCTTCCGAATCAATGCCGCCCTCGTAGTAGACATTGCCGGTTTCGTCCTGACCGACTTTCTTGCCATGCCGCCAGGTGTGCAGGCGCGTTCCCAGCGTCTGGCTGTTCCACCAGGTGAAAAACTGAGTCAGGAAAGTCTTCATCGTTGGAACCCTCGCGCCGGCAGCGCCCGTTTCCTGCTTATGGCGTCAGGCCTTGCCGAAGGCAAGGCTTTTGCCACGGCCAACGCACAAATGGCTTGCCGGAAACTCGACACAAGCCCGTGATCCTCTCCGTCGCAGGATGCGCGCTTGCCAAGCCTTTGTGGTCTTTCTAAAGCTCTGCGCGCGCCATGCTTGCATCCAACCCGGCAGCAGGCCGAAGGAGGTGACGATTGGCCACAAAATTGCCGACCACCGACATCCGCATCAGCGCCGATACGATTCGCCGCCGCAAGGGCGGCACGCCGATCGTCTGCCTGACCGCCTATACCTACCCAGTGGCCCGCTTGCTCGATGAGCATGTCGACCTGCTTCTGGTCGGCGACAGTGTCGCCATGGTCCTGCACGGCCACAAGACGACGCTCGGAGCCTCGCTTGAGATGATGATCGCGCATGGGCAAGCGGTGATGCGCGGCTCGGCCAGGGCCTGCATCGTCGTCGACCTGCCGGCCGGCACCTATGAGGCTTCGGCAACGCAAGCCGTAGCCTCGGCGCGGCGCGTTGCCGACGAAACCGGCTGCCAGGCGGTGAAACTCGAAGGCGGCGTCGACATGATCAGGCAGATCGCGGCCATCGTCGCCGCCGGCATTCCGGTCATGGGACACATCGGCCTGCAGCCGCAATCGGTCGAAAAGGACGGTGGCTACAAGATCAAGGGCCGCACCGAGGAGGCTGTTGCGGCTTTGCTTGACGATGCGCTTGCGGTCGAAAGCGCCGGCGCATTCTCGGTGGTCATCGAAGGCACGGTCGAGACGGTCGCCGCCGATATCACCCGGCGCATCGCCATTCCAACCATCGGCATCGGCGCCAGCGGCGACTGCGACGGCCAGATCCTGGTCATCGACGACATGGTCGGGCTGACCGTCGACCGCGTGCCGAAATTCGTCAAGGAATACGCCGATCTGCGCAGCGTGATCTCGCATGCCGCCGAAACCTATGCAGCGGAGGTGCGGAGCCGGACATTCCCTGGTCCCGGCCACGTCTTTTCGGCGACAAACAGCAGGGATGACGCATGAGCCGGCCGGTGGTCGTCGACAGCGTTACCGCACTTCGCGCGCAAATCCATGCCTGGCGGCGCGATGGCCTTCGTGTCGCCATGGTGCCGACCATGGGCGCGCTGCATGACGGGCACATCTCGTTGGTCAGAATCGCGCTCGAAAAGGCCGATCGCTGCGTCGTGTCGATCTTCGTCAACCCGACACAGTTCGCGCCGACCGAAGACCTCGACAAATACCCGCGCCAGCTCGCCCGCGACCTCGACCGACTGGGATTGGCAAAGGCCGACCTTGCCTTCACACCGACGGTTGGCGAGATGTATCCTGCCGGCTTCGCCACGAAAATCTCGGTCGGCGGCCCCTCCGCCGGGCTCGAATCGGACTTTCGGCAGACCTTTTTCGACGGCGTCGCCACCGTGGTGGCAAAGCTCTTGCTGCAGGCAACGCCCGACTGCGCGATCTTCGGCGAGAAGGACTACCAGCAGCTTTGCGTCGTCAGGCAGCTCTGTCGCGACCTCGACCTGCCTGTCGAGATCATCGGCGCACCGACGATCCGCGACACGCATGGTCTCGCCATGTCGTCACGCAACGCCTATCTCGACGAAACCGAACTGAAGATCGCCCGCCAGCTCAATGTGATATTGCGCAACACGGCAGTGGCCCTGACGGCAGGCGCCGACCCGAGCGACGCAACCGAAGGGGCCCACCGCGCTCTCATCGCCGCCGGTTTCCAAAAAGTCGACTATATCGAGGCACGCGAAAGCCTGACGCTCGCGCCGTGGCGTCGCGACCACGAGGGGCGCCTGCTCGCGGCGGCCTGGCTCGGCAAGACCAGGCTGATCGACAATGTGGACGTTTTCTCGGCGTAGCTAAGCTCGAGGCGAAGTCTTGTCCCGTCGGCGCGGCGGTTTTCTGCCCGCGCCTACCGCTCTCCTATTCGTCCGCTGCTCCTGACGAACAATTGCCCCACAAGGATCCCGACAATACCAGCGCAGGCTTTCACGAGTGCATCGGCAAAGTGCGCGTGGCGACCGGGATCAATGATCTGAAGCAGTTCCAGTATGCCAGCGGTCACAGTCACAAAGATCACGGCTTGATACAGTCGGTTGGGGAAGCCGAGTGCCAGGGCGAAGCCCAACAGGACATAGGCCAGGGCGCGTTCAACATTCGCTTCGGCGAGGTGCGGCCGCATCTGGATCGGCGACAAGGTTGCGAAAATGATGATGGCGAGCAGCGCCAACGCTACGGTGCGGGACAGTTTGGTCATGTCCTTGCATATCCGTCGTGAGCCGGCACGGCAAATGCCGGGATGACGCATGGCCGGATCGCTGCCGCCATGGCGCCGAAGAAGCCCGGCGGCAGCCTATCCGAGCGGCTTCTCGAAACTCAGCGTCGTCGACCTTGAGGCCTCTCGGGAATCTGCGGCGGTGCTGACGGGCAAAAACCCCTTCGATCGGTAGAAGGCGATGGCGCTGCCATTGACCTCCTCGACCTCGACGCGCAGCACTCGCGCTTCCGGGAAACTGGCCTCGACCTCGTCGAGCAGTGCTTGCCCGATCCCGCGCCTCTGGCAGTCCGGATGGACGTAGAGCTGGTTCAACAGGATGACCTTCGCATCCGCGGTGGCGGCGGCGAATGCCATGCCGCCGATCCGCTTGCCGTCATCGGCCACCAGGAACTCCGAGTTCGGCCGCGTCAACCGCGAACGGAGCGAGGCTATCGAGTGCCATTCATCGGTGATCTCGGTCACCTTGGCAGCGCCATAAAGGGCGTCATAGGTCGCATGCCAGGTCTCGACCAGCAGCATCCGCACTGCGGCAAGGTCGCGCTCTCCGGCGGTGCGGACGAACACGGCCCTACTCGATGCCCAGCTTGGCCTTGACGAGGTCGTTGACCGCTTGCGGATTGGCCTTGCCGCCGGTCGCCTTCATCACCTGGCCAACGAACCAGCCCGCCATGCTCGGCTTGGCGCGCGCCTGTTCGACCTTGTCGGGGTTGGCAGCGATTACCTCATCGACAGCCTTCTCGATGGCGCCGGTGTCGGTGACCTGCTTCATGCCACGGCTCTCGACCAGCTGGCGCGGATCGCCGCCCTCGTTCCAGACGATCTCGAACAGGTCCTTGGCGATCTTGCCGGAGATGGTGCCATCCTTGATCAGATCGATGACCGCGCCGAGCTGATCAGGCGAAATCGGAGCGTTTTCAATGTCCTTGCCGGCCTTGTTCAATTGCCCGAGCAGATCGTTGATGACCCAGTTGGCGGCGAGCTTGCCGTCACGGCCGGCGGCGACCTTCTCGAAATAGTCGGCGATCGGCTTTTCCGAAATCAGGATCGAAGCGTCATAGGTCGACAGGCCGAGCGACGAGATCAGCCGCGTCTTCTTGTCGTCGGGCAGTTCCGGCAATTCCTTCGCCAGCACGTCGACATAGGCCTGGTCGAACTCCAGCGGCAGAAGATCCGGATCGGGGAAGTAGCGGTAATCGTGCGCCTCTTCCTTGGAGCGCATCGAGCGCGTCTCGCCCTTGACGGCATCGAACAGCCGCGTTTCCTGGTCGATCTTGCCGCCATCCTCGAGAATGGCGATCTGCCGGCGCGCCTCATAATCGATGGCCTGGCCTATGAAGCGGATCGAGTTGACGTTCTTGATCTCGCAGCGCGTGCCGAACTCGCCGCCGGGCTTGCGCACCGAGACGTTGACGTCGGCGCGCATCGAGCCTTCGTCCATGTTGCCGTCGCAGGTGCCGAGATAGCGCACTATGGTGCGCAGCTTGGTGACATAGGCTTTGGCTTCGTCAGCCGAGCGCATGTCCGGCTTTGAGACGATCTCCATCAGCGCCACGCCGGAGCGGTTGAGGTCGACATAGGACATGGTCGGATGCTGGTCGTGCATCGACTTGCCGGCATCCTGCTCCAGATGCAGCCGCTCGATGCCGACCTCGATGTCCTCGAATTCGCCCTGGCGGTCGGGACCGACCGAGACGATCACCGTGCCCTCGCCGACGATAGGCTGCTTGAACTGCGAGATCTGGTAGCCCTGCGGCAGGTCGGGATAGAAGTAGTTTTTCCGATCGAAGACCGACTTGTGGTTGATCTGCGCCTTCAACCCAAGGCCGGTGCGGATCGCCTGTTTGACGCATTCCTCGTTGATGACGGGCAGCATGCCCGGCATGGCCGCGTCGACCAGGCTGACATTGGCGTTGGGCGCGGCACCGAAGGCGGTCGAGGCGCCCGAAAACAGCTTTGCTTCCGAAGTGACCTGCGCGTGGACCTCGAGACCGATGATGATCTCCCAGTCGCCGGTCGCGCCGGAAACAAGGCGCTTTGCGTCGGGCGTGCGGGTGTCGATGAGGGACATTGTGGCCTGCGTATTGGAACTACGGATTATGCGTCTACGCATATTTTGGTGTGCAACTTCGCTAGTGCAAACCGTTCAACGAGACAAGCGCAAAGCCACGGACTGGCCTTTTCAGCCGCTTTCGCCTATAGGACGTCCATTCCAATGGAGAGTGGATGTCCACTTACGCTCAGTCCCGGTAAGGCCCTGACCTCCTAGCGAGGCAGGGCAGAAGACCTGAAACCCCGTGCCGCGAAGCTTCGCGGCGGCGGCATTTTCTGTTTTCCCGGAAACTCTCCCATGGATATTTCGCGCATTGAACAGCGCATCCTGCACCTGCTCGCGCAGGGCGGACGCATTGAAATCGAAAAGAACGAGAAAAAGCGGATCGCCTCCGTCAAATGCCTGACCCGTGACGGCTGGCATTATCCGGGCGTCGATCTCGACATGTTTCGAAAGCTGAAGCGGAAGAAGGCCGTTTCTTCGTCGGGCGGTGGACCCTACCGCATCACCCGGCGCGGACTGGAACTCGTCCGTTCCGAACTCGACAACAGGTAGATACGGCTCCGCCGGTCGGTTCTCCGGCCGGCGGCTCCTTGTCACCGCTCAGGCGGTGGCGATATAGGCCCTGATCTCTTCGGCCTCGCGCTCGACGTCCTCGATGCGGCGCTTGACCACGTCGCCGATAGACACGATGCCATCGAGCATGCCGTCCTTTTCCACCGGGAGATGGCGGAAACGGCCTCGGGTCATGATTTCCATCACCTCGTTGACGGTGTGGTTTTCGTTGCAGATCTTCACCTTCGGCGTCATTGCCGAACGCACGGCGATATCGAGCGCGGCACCGCCTTCTTTAGCCAGAACCCGCACAATGTCGCGCTCGGAAAGAATGCCGACGATCTTGTGATCGCCATTGGTGATGACCAGCGCGCCGATCCTGTGTTCGGACAGGATGCGAATGGCTTCGCTCAGCTTTTCGTTCGGCCCGAGCGTCAACACGTCATGGCCTTTTTTCTCGAGAATTGCCTTCACCGTCATGGCGTCCTCCTCTGCTTTTGCCTGCCGGTTCCTGGCCTGACCGGCCTTCACATAAGAGTGAACATCGTGCGCCGTGATCGGTTGCATTTCAAGTGTCGGTGGTCTCCCATTCGGACGCCTGCCACCGTCTGTCGAACCAGCGCAGGCCAAAGAAGCCGGCGACAAAGCCGCCAATATGGGCCTCCCAGGCGATCTGGCCGTCTACTCCCGGGGCAAAGCCGAGAAGGCCGGTGGCGAGGTTGATGATCATCCACACGGCGAGAAAGATCACGACGCCGCGCAAGCGCAATACGAATGTGATTGGCAGCAAAGGGCCGGCGAAGGCTGCCTTTCCGGCAGAGCGGTCGGTGCGGAAGCCAAATCGCGCTGCAGCCCCCATCATGCCTGATATGGCTCCTGAGGCACCGACCAGCGGCGCCTCTCCATACGGATGCACCGCCCAGAAAAGCGCGACCGAGGCCAGTCCGGTCACGGCGAAGAACAGCGCGAACCGGAGCGCGCCCAGACGATTAGCCAATGGCGAACCAAAGGCGGCGAGCCAGACCATGTTGATGGCAATATGGGCAAAGCCGCCATGCATCAAGGCATAGGTGAACGGCCGGGAAAAGAGGAACCAGTCGAAGCCGTATTGCCCGGTATACAGGACAGGGATGAAGGCCCCGTCGTACAGCAATGTCATCTGCTGTGCGTCGTTCAGCACATATTGCTGCAGCAAATAGACTGCGACGCAGATACCGATCACCGCCAGCACGATGGGCGGCAGGTTGAACACCGGCTCGCGCCGTCGTGGCGGCGTGTCGTCCATCTGTTCCGTTTCGGAAGGGTCTGCCGGTTCGCTCATGCGCATCTGGTCCAGAATTCGATGCGCGTCCTTTAGAGCAAGGATGCCCGCGTTGGAACAATTCTGTTTCTCAAACAGCGAACGCCCGGCACAGCATCGCCTTCATTTGCTACGAAACCGAAAGGAAGCGAAGCGGAAATGCTCCGGGATTTGAAAAACTCGCAATCAGCGTTCTCGGAAGCGATCGGCCCCCTCCCTAGAATGCAGCCGATTTCAAAGGGGTCTCCACATGATCAAGCATATTCTTTCGCTGGCGGCAGCGGCCGGCATAGCCAGTCTTGCCACCGCTGCTTCGGCGCAGGGCATATCCGGCGCGCCGGCACCCTTCGACAAGGGCGGCGTCAAGATCGCTGTCGTCAGCTTCCTCGGCTCCGGTGACTGGCTCCAGGCATTCGAGGCCGGCGTGAAGCGCCAGGCCGATGCGCTCGGCATCGAGGCCAACATCTCGCAGGCGCGCAACGACATCAACACCGAGCGGCAGTTGATCCAGCAGGCCATCAATCTCGGCGTGCAAGGCATCATCATCAACAACGGCCAGCCTGAAGCCATCAAGGACGTCGCACAGGCAGCGCTTGACGCCGGGATTCCGGTGGTGGCCTACGACACCAACCTCGACAACCCCAAGATCCCGCAGGTCGAGCAGTCCGATGCCGACATGGCGCGCCTCGTGCTCGACCAGGCGGTCAAGGACCAGGGCGAGAAATTCGATGGCGGCGTCCTCTATGTCGCCGGCTTCGCACCGCTCGACCGCCGCTACGCGGTGTGGAAGGATTTCGGCAAGAAGTACCCAGGCATCAAGGAAGTCGCCACCTGGGGCGTGGTCAATGACACCGTTGCCGCTTCGGTTGCCGACCAGACCAAGGCCGTGCTCACTGCCAACCCGACGCTTTCGGTCGTCTTTGCCCCATGGGACGAGTTCGCCCGTGGTGTGGAACTCGCCATCGATGAGCTTGGCGTCGCCGACAAGGTGAAGATCTACGGCGTCGACATCTCGACATCGGACATCCAGGCCATTCTCGAACCGAACAGCCCTTGGGTGGCGACGGCGGCAACCAACCCGGCCGTGGTCGGCGAGGCTTCGGTGCGCGCATTGGCTCAGCTGATCGCCGGCCAGGATCCCGGCCATTCGGTGCTGATCCAGCCGACGCTCGTCACCAGAAAGGACCTCGTCGACAACAATATCAAGACGATCGAGGACCTGCAGGCAAAATTCCCGGCCTTCAAGGACAGCGATGCCGCAAAGGCACCGTGGATCCCGGCGACGAATTGAGAGTTCCAGCGCCTTCTTTCACAAAATCAGCGATCCAAACAATCATCCCCCGGCCTGACCGGGGGATGATTGTGCCGGCATCTGCGACGCCACCTGTTGCGACAGGCAAAGTGCGCCGGCCCGACCTTTCGAAAGACGATTATGAGTTCTGTCCCTACCCCCGACTATTCCAGGAACATGCGCCTGATCGGTCATTCCGACCAGGGCGGGCGGCCGGACGGATTGCAAGTAATGGTGCATCGCGGCTTCGCCTATGTCGCGCATCCCTGGTCTCAAGGCTTTTCCATCATCGATGTGCGCGATCCCAAAAATCCGGGTGGGACGGCGTTCGTGCCTGCGCCGCCGAATACCTGGACGATCCATCTGCAGACGCATGAGGATCTGCTGCTGGTCGTCCATGCGCGCGATCTGTTCGCCGACGCCGCTTTCGCCTTCGACGAGAAGGTCTACTACACCAAGTCGATCGGCGAGACGATCGGCACCGCATCCGGTCCGGGCGCGGCGCGGACATGGTCGGCCGGCATGGCCATCTACGACATCTCGAAGCCGACGCAGCCTCGCCAGATCGGTTTCTTCCGGGTCGACGGCATCGGCATTCACCGCATCTGGTATGTCGGCGGGCGCTACGCCTATGTATCGGCGCTTCTCGATGGCTACAGCGACTACATCCTGCTCACGGTGGATCTTCAGGACCCGACACGACCCGTCGAGGCTGGTCGCTGGTGGATTCCAGGCATGCATCTCGCCGGCGGCGAGACACCCGGCTGGCCTAGTGGCCGCCGCTATGCGTTGCATCATGCGGTCGTCGAGGGCGATACCGCCTATGCCTGCTGGCGCGACGGCGGGTTGACCATCCTTGATGTCGCAGACCCTGCCCTGCCGAGGCTGATCAGCCACAGGAACTGGTCGCCGCCCTATGGTGGTGGCACACATTCGGCGCTGCCGCTGCCGAAACGCGGCTTGCTCGTCGTCGCCGACGAGGCCGTACTCGACCACGAGGAGGATGGGCGCAAGCTCACCTGGATCTTTGATGTACGCGATCCCGCGAACCCGGTTTCGATCTCGACCCTGCCGACCCCGGACGAAGCCGACTACACCGCCAAAGGCGGACATTTCGGTCCGCACAATCTGCACGAGAATCGGCCGGGCAGTTTTGTGTCCGACACGCTGATCTTTGCAACCTACCAGAATGCAGGGGTGCGCGTTTTCGACATCTCCGACCCCTATCGGCCGAAGGAGACAGGAGCGCTGGTACCGCCGGCGCCCAGCCGTATGGTCGACAAGCGTCCGAACCGGCCACGAGTGATCCAGTCGACCGATGTGTTCGTCGACGCCAATGGCATCATCTATTCGCCCGATTACAATGCCGGGCTGGCAATCATTGAATATGGCGGTTGACAGACACGACCGTGCCCCGTTGGCTTGCCTGCCTTTCCCAGTTCACACCCAATCCTTAACCGGCTGAACCACTTGTCCCTCACCCCCGCCCCCATTGCCGTCGCCGTCGCCGGCATCGAAAAATCCTTTGGCCCGACGCGTGCGCTCGCCAGAGCCGATCTTGCCGTGGCAGCCGGGGAGGTAGTGGCGCTGATGGGCGCCAATGGCGCCGGCAAATCGACGCTGGTGAAAATCCTTTCAGGCTCGCATGTACCCGACGCCGGAACGATCACGCTGGGCGACAGGATCGTCGCCTTCGCCTCACCCAGCGCCGCCAAGGCTGCCGGCATAGCGACCGTTCATCAAGCGACGGATCAGGCGGGGGCTGCCGGAATGACGGTCGCCGAGAATCTCCTGCTCGATGAACTTTGCCAGCCAGGCGGCCGCTTCTTCGTCTCGGCCCGGTCGATCCGCAGGCGCGCACGCGCCATCGCGGCGCTGATCGATCTCGACCTGCCGCTCGACCGTGACTTCGTCGACCTGCGGCCGGCGGAACGGCAATTGATCGCCATTGCCCGCGCCGTCGTGGCCAAGGCCTCCGTCCTCATCCTCGACGAGCCGACATCCAGCCTCTCGGCCACGGAGGCGGACCGCCTTTTCGCCATCATCCGGCGGCTGCGCGCGGACGGCATGGCAATCCTCTATATCTCGCACAGGCTTGGCGACCTTGCCGCAATCGCCGACCGCGCCGTCGTCATGCGCGGCGGTCGTATCGTCGGCGCCTTTGCCAGGCCGATCGATTTCCCGGCTGCCGTTGCAGCCATGATCGGCCGGACCCTGGAAGCCGCCACCCATGACCGCAAGATGTCGGCGGCCCCAATTATCGCTTCCATCAAGGGCGCGCGGCTGATTCCCGGTGCGAGGCCTTTCGATCTCGATCTGCACTCAGGCGAGGTCGTGGCGCTGACCGGCACGCTTGGCTCGGGCAAGAGCCGATTGCTGCGCGCGCTTTTTGGTTTGGAAACACTGGCGCAGGGCAGCTTCGTGCTCGATGGAAAACCGTGGCTTTCCAACGGACCCGCGCGATCGATCGAAAACGGCGTCTTCATGGTCGCCGAAGATCGCTGGGCATCGTCGCTTCTGCCACCCGAGGTCCCCGGCGCCTCGATTGCCGGCACGATCGCCCTGCCGCATCTGAGGCGCTGGTTTCCGGGCGGCCTGCTGCGGGTCGCGCGCGAGCGCAAAGTCGCCGCAGAGGCGATCGCCCGGCTCGGTATCAAGGCGCGCGGACCCGACGACACGCTCGATGAACTTTCCGGCGGCAACCAGCAGAAGGTCGTGCTCGCCCGCTGGCAAGCGGCACCTTGCCGGCTGCTGTTGCTCGACGAGCCTTTCCAGGGCGTCGACGTCGGCGCGCGTGCCGACCTGATCGCCGCGATCCGCAACAGCCAGAGCGATTCCGCCACGCTGATCGCTACAAGCGACACCGAAGAGGCGCTGGAGGTTGCCGACCGCATCCTCGTCATGCGCGATCACTCCCTTCACGAGGCCGGCGACGGCCATGGCTCGCTGACCGACCAGATCGGCAAGGTCGAGAGCAAAAAGGCCGGAGATCATCGATGACGAACCCGACGACAGTCCAGCAGGCCGCCCCGCGCACATCGCTTTTCCGCGAAACGCGCCGCTACGCGCTCTTCGTGCTGCTGGCACTGATGGTGATTGGCTTCTGGTATGCGCAGCCCGCCTTCATCCGCTCGGCCAACCTGTTTTCTATCCTGCAGGCGGTTTCGGTCGTGGCGATCCTCGGCGTTGGGGTCTCGATCACGATGTCGGCCGATGGCTTCGATCTCTCCGTGGGCAGCATCGCCGCCTCGTCGGTGATGGCGGCAAGCTATGCCATGGTCGTCTGGCAACTGGATGCGGTCCAGACCATGGGTCTGGTCTTGCTGATGGGCGCTTTCATCGGCCTCCTGAACGGACTGCTGATTGTCCGCGTCGGCGTCCCCGATCTTCTCGCCACGCTGGCGACGATGTTCCTGCTCGCCGGCCTGCAGCTGATCCCGACAGGCGGCCGCTCGATCACCGCCGGCATGGTGCTGCCCGACGGGTCGTCCGTTCCCGGTGCTTACGATCCGGCTTTCCTGATCCTCGGCCGGTCGCGGCTGTTCGACACCGTACCTCTGTCTGTCGTGGTCATGGCGGTCGTCGCCCTGCTCGCCTGGTTCCTGATGGAGCGCACGCGCTGGGGGCGCGTCTTTTATGCGATCGGCGGCAACGAAACGGCCGCGCATCTTTCCGGCGCGCCGACCAAGGCATATCGGCTCTGGGCCTATATCCTGTCCGGCACGCTGGCTTCGTTGGGAGGGCTGATCGTCGCTTCGCGTGTTGGCCGCGGCGACGTCTCGGCCGGCAACTCGCTCCTGCTCGATGCGGTGGCGGCCTCGCTGATCGGGTATGCCGTGCTCGACAAGCGTCGCCCGCATGTGATCGGCACTGTGGCCGGCGCGATCTTCGTCGGCGTCCTCCTGAACGGCCTCACCATGCTGAACGCGCCCTATTACACGCAGGATTTCGTCAAGGGCGTCGTGCTGGTTGGCGCTCTGGCGCTGACCTTCGGCCTGGGAAAGAAACGATAGTCCACACCGGCACAGGCGTTATCTCCCCTCCTTCGCGGCGAAACGAGGGAGGGGAGAAAAGGTCAGTTGGTGGGGATCCAGCTTGCGGTCGCTGCGTCGCTCTGACCAAAAGCGGGCAGCTTGGCGTCGAGATCCTCGATCGTCTTGATGCCGTTCTTGCGCAACTCCTCCTGTGTCAGCAAGACCGGCTTGACGACGATGTTGTGCCCCGGATCCTCCCCCGCGATCAGCTTTGCCGCCGCGCGAACCGAAACCGCGCCGACGACAGCCGGATTGGTGGCCGCGGTGGCGACCCATGGGCTTCCTTCCGCCGTGATTTCGGTGATATCGGCCGTCGACACATCGGCCGAATAGATCTTCACCTTGTTCGAGATGCCGAGTTCGTCGGTGGCGAGTTTCACCCCGCGCGCGAACTCGTCATAAGGGGCAAAGACGACACTGATGTCGGGATTGGCCTGGAACGCCGCCTTGGTCTGGTCGGCTGTAGACACAGCGGTCGTGTCGTTGACAGTTCCCCAGCGTGCTTTCTCGACAACGCCGGGATTGGCCTTCTTGGTCTCCTCCCAGATTTCGTTGCGGCGGTCGAGCGGCGCGAAACCGGCAACGTAGACATAGCCGGCCTGAAACGTGGTGCCGTTATCCTTGAGTGCCTGGCCAAGGGAGGCTTTGGCAAGCTCGTGATCCGACTGCTCGACCTGCGGGATTTTCGGGTTGCCGAGATCGACGTCGAACGCGACGACCTTGATGCCCGCGTCGAGTGCCTTCTGCGCGACATCCTTCAACGCTTCCGGCTGGCCATGATCGATGATGATCGCCTGCACGCCGAGATTGATCGCCTGTTCGATCTGGTCACGCTGTGCTGCCGCATCCTGCCGACCGGAAAAGACGGTGAGACCGATATCGAGCGCTTTCGCCTGTTTTGTGGCGCCGGCCTGATAGGCCTGGAAGAAATCGCCGGCGGAGATGAAGGTGACGAGTGCCACTTTCACGCCGCCCTTGTCGAAAGGCGCGGGAGCGCCCGCAATTCCGGCAGCTTGAGCCAACCCGGCCGGAATGGTGCAGGCGAGCAGGCTGGCGGTGATCAGTCCAAGAATGGAAGTCTTCATGAAGGTCCCCAGAAAAAACGCGCCAGCAAGACACGTCTCCGGACCGCGGAACCGCCGCCGTCGCGTCTTGAGGAACGAATTCGCGAGAGTACAGCGGCAACGGAACCATTCGGAACGCAGATTTTTCTCTTTCGAAGCGCGTCGTTGGCAAATGTTGCCGCTGGGCCTCGCGATCGGCGATGCCGTGTTGTCGACTATCGGGATGATTGCCGGCACTGCCGGCAAGCAGAAATGCCCGCCCGCCATTAACCCCGAATCGCCAGGCGCGAATCAAAAAAATAAGCCGTTCAAAGTTTCCCTTGAACGGCCGGTCGAGCCCCCTGCTCCCCTAAAACTCTGACTGAAGTGCTGCCGATCGTCGCGAAACGACCGCTTCTGGAGTGGTTTTTGTGTGCCACGGGGCTCACCTCGATGCAACGTAAACCACTTGTTAACCTTAACGGCCCCGACCCGTGAACAAGTGTTAACGACGCTGGCACGCTTCCTGCTCCGCAACGCATGTAGGTCATCGGAGGGCGCCCTTCTGTTCACCGATGGGACATCAGACGACAGATTGCGCGGAGCAGCATAGCATGAACCAGAATGGATCGATCACGCTGTTCCACTATTGGAATCGCCTGCGTGACGGACGCCCTGCCCCGAAGCGTTCGGAGGTCGAGCCGGCCGACATCAAGTCGCTGCTGGCCGACACGTTTATCCTGGAACGGGACACGCGCGGGCAAGCCGTATTCCGGCTCGCCGGCACAAGGCTTTGCGCCTGCTATGGCCGCGAGCTCAAGGGGTTTTCCTTTCCGTCGCTGTGGCGCGAGAAGGATCAGCGGCTCGTCTCGCGGCTGATCCATGGCGTCTTCGAGCAGAAGTCGGTTGTGCTCATCACCTATGAGGGCTTCAGCCGCAACGGGCGCTCCAACAAGTTCGAACTGCTTGCCCTGCCGCTGGACGGCGGCGTCGAAAATCCGCGCTGCCTGGGTGTCATCAGCGCCGTGGAGAAGCCCTTCTGGCTGGGCGCCGACCCGATCACCGACGCGTTGATCGATTCGATCCGCGTCATCGACCCGGAAAAGGAACTCCTCAACAATCGTCCGGCGATCGATGTTCCCTCGCTCGTTCCCGATGAACTCGGGGCACCCGAGACGATCTCGGCGCTTGGTCGGGCGCGCCGCATCCGCCATCTCGTCGTCTTCGATGGCGGGCGCGAGGAATAATCCGCGCTCTCGCGGCTTGATGCATGGCGCCGAAAGGCGCGCAGCGGTTTTGGGACAACGACATGCATAAAAGGAAAGCCCTGAAGCGCCCGCTTTTCCCTTTGTTAACCCGCTTTGTTGTACTTCTTTGATGAAGTTCCTCGCATCGACGCGTGGGATGCCAAACGGGGTGTAGGCAGTCATGAGGTCAGCGGCGATCGACTATGCGCCGTCCCAAGCTGAAAGGCGCAACTTTCAGCGCGTCCGTGTCAAGATTTACGGGCGCTTCATGCTGGAAGACCGCACCGAGCACCCCTGCCAGGTCGTCGACATGTCACCGGGCAATGTCGCGTTTCGCACCGACCGCATCGGCATGCCCGGCGAAAAAGTCATCGCCTACATCGATCATATCGGCCGCATCGAAGGCGTCGTCACGCGCACCTTGCAGGACGGTTTCGCGATGACCGTCATCGCGTCGGATCGCAAGAAGGACAAGCTTGCCGCGCAATTGACCTGGCTTGCCAACAAGCATGAACTCGACCTGCCGGAAGACCGTCGCCACGAGCGCGTCGCGCCGCGCAATCCGACCAGCGTGCTGCAGCTCACCGACGGCCGCCAGTATCAGTGCCGCATCATCGACCTGTCGCTTTCCGGCGCCGCGGTCGAGATCGACGTCAAGCCGGCGATCGGCATCCAGGTCATGCTCGGCACCATGCGCGGCCAGATCGTCCGCCATTTCGAGGATGGCGTCGCCATCGAATTCGCCGTCATCCAGCGCCCCGAAACGCTCGATTCCGAATTCAACGCGCCGCGCGCCTAACAAGGCATCAACGCTTTCATGAAACCGGCCCTTTGCGGCCGGTTTTTTGCGTTCACGACATCGCTGATTGAGATGCTTCAGCCAAGACTGAGCCCCTTGCTTGCAAGGCCTGCATGACATCGAGCTGGAAGGGCCAGCTTCGGAAACCCCAAATAATTTAATACTCAAATGATTCAAATTTTATGTTTATTCTACTGGCGTTTTACTCAATATCTACTTCGCGCTTTTGCCTCAAATAAATCCACATGTGGCAATGTCTCCTTCGAACGGGGAGACTACAACAATGAAGAAAACGAGGGGCAAGCTGTTGCTGGCGGCAATGGCGATGCAGCTTTCCGCTTGGGGATCAGCATATGCCGCGGGACCGGCCTATATGCACACCGGCGGACGCACCACGCAGCCTGTCGGCCATTATGAATTCTGCCAGCGCATAGCCGGCGAATGCAGCGAAAAGACCCCCAAGGGCGCGCCGGTCGAACTGACCCGCAAACTGTGGGCTGCGATCGTCAACAT
Organism: Mesorhizobium sp. M0496; assembly: GCF_040321205.1. Classification (NCBI taxonomy): domain Bacteria; kingdom Pseudomonadati; phylum Pseudomonadota; class Alphaproteobacteria; order Hyphomicrobiales; family Phyllobacteriaceae; genus Mesorhizobium; species Mesorhizobium sp. M0496. Next base: position 57,871 of record NZ_JAMYRC010000035.1, read on the forward strand.
CAACAATTCGGTCAACACCCGCATCAAGCCGCGCACCGACATGGAAAACTACGGTGTCGAGGAATACTGGGCCTATCCCGACAATGGCTATGGCGATTGCGAGGATTACGCGCTGGAAAAGCGTCGCGAATTGATGGCTGCGGGCGTGCCCGCCGGCAACCTGCTGATGACGGTCGCGCGCCAACCGAATGGCGACGGTCACGCGGTGCTGACCGTGCGCACCAGCCTGGGCGAATTCATCCTCGACAATCTGGAAACCAAGGTCCTGTCCTGGACGGACACCGACTACACCTATCTCAAGCGCCAGTCTGACCAGAATTCCGGTGTTTGGGTAACGATCAACGACGGCCGCTCCGACGCGGTCGCCAGCGTCCGCTAAAACAGAGATCAAGCGCGTCGCGTGATGCGACCCGCTTAAAGGAGAAACCCGGTCGAGTCCCCACCCTCCCCGTCCCCAACGACCGGGTGAAAGGAGCCGGCCCCGTCCCCGGGCCGGCTCCGCCATTTCTGGATCACCTATAGAAATCTCGGTAACGGAGATCGAGTTGATCGGCACCAAGTTTTGAGGTATTAAAAACCTGTGGAGACGGTCTATTGTCCGTCTGGAAACCATCGTTGGTTGCCGTACGGATGTTGATCACAAGATCATCATCTACTGCTGAAATACTGCGGAGTGGCACTCTAGAGGGTGCTGTCTCGTGCGAGGGATCTCCCTTCCGAATGAGGGGCAATCTTTTACAGGGTTGCTGCACATCCGCTTCATGTTGATGAAGCAAAAGGATGTGCGGAATGGGAAAATCAGACAAACTTGCAACAATGAGAACTGCGCTCGCCAACAAACAAGACTGGCGATGCTTTTATTGCAGGTTTCCGATGTGGGACCGCAACGCAACAGAGTTTTCAGAGCGCCATAACATTCCCGCTGGATTGGCGAAGCGCTTCCAATGCACCGCAGAGCATCTGAACCCACGGATGAACGGAGGCCAAGACAGACTCGATAACCTTGTTGCGGCATGCAAATTTTGCAATCAAACCCGGCATCGAATGGATGAGCCGTTGCCGTGGCTCGAATATCTGCAACACGTCCGAAAACGAACGGCGGCTGGAAAATGGCATCCGCTCGTGTGTTACATCGGTATCGTCGCGTCTCACCGGCTTTCAAATGCCGATCGATCGCTGCAGTATGAGCGATCAATTGCCACCTCTGGATCACCGCGATGTTGGAAATCCCGGAAGATCGATGCGAGCGCCATCGTCTGTTCAAGGCGATCGACGATGCCTTCAAGGCCGGCGATTTCGAAGGCCTCGGCGTAGCCCTGGGTGGCTCGCCCCGCTGGTTCGACGAGCGCATGCCGTTTGAGCTCGGCCTCGGCCATCCGCTGGAATATGCGATCTATTGGAGCCCCGTCGGTTTCATCTCGACCTTGCTGGATGCCGGCTCGGATCCGAACTATCAGGATCACGGCGGGTTTCCGTCCATCATCGCGGCGCTGTCCACCGACCGGGCCGACAGGCTGGACATCGTGCGGATATTGATCGACGGCGGAGCCGATCCCAACATGCGGGGTGTGAACGATTGGACGCCGCTTCACTATTCGGTGGCAATCCGCAGTGTCGATGCGATCCGCTTGCTTTTGGCGGCGGGCGCCGACCCGGCACTCGAAACCCGCATCGATGACTACAGGACGGCTGTGGAAGAGGCCCAGATTGCCGGTTTTGAAGCAGGTGCTTCATTGCTGCACGATGCGATGACCGGGTATGGTTCCAACGGTGAGTTGGGCCGCGATTAAGACGGTCGGCGACAGATATAGGCCAAACTGGCCTCAGGCCTTCTTCAACCCCGCCTTGAAGCGCTTGCTGTTGGCAACGTAGTGCGCGGCCGAGCCGCGCAGTCTGGCGACGGCCGCGTCGTCCAGCACCCTGATTGCCTTGGCAGGCGAGCCGACGATCAGCGAATTGTCCGGAAATTCCTTGCCTTCGGTGACCAGCGCACCAGCGCCGACCAGCGAATTCCTGCCGATTTTCGCGCCGTTCAGCACGATGGCGCCCATGCCGATCAGGCTATTGTCGCCGATCGTGCAGCCATGCAGCAAGGCGCGGTGGCCGATGGTGCAGCCCTCCCCGATCGACAGCGGAAAGCCGGGATCGGTGTGCATCACCGTATGTTCCTGCACATTGGTGTCGGCACCGATGACGATGGGCTCATTGTCGCCGCGAATGACGGCGCCGAACCAGATGCCGGCGTTGCGGCCAACGCGCACGTCGCCGATCAGCGTGGCATCGGGCGCGATCCAGTTGGTTTCCGCATCCGCGAAGCTGGGCTGTGTTCCATCGATCGCATAAAGCGGCATTTCTGGTCTCCGAATCGTCTCAGGCTGGCCAGTCGGACCCTAGGAGACGGATCGTCCATGAGGCAATGGCAAGCACGACGACGCCCAGCGCCAGGACCCAGGCGATCGCCGTGCAGCCGCAGGACATCAGCGCTATCATCGAAATGCGGCGCTCGCGCCGGGCATCGATAGCATCGTTGACCAGCATGAAGGGCCCGGCACATGCGGTGGCGAGAAGCGAGCGCAAGACATGTGACGGCGACACATAGGGTTCGGTGAAGGCGACCTTGCGGCCCGACACCAGTTCCATGGCCGATCCGGCCAACCCGCAGGCCGTCAGTCCGAAGGCAAAAGCGAAGAGTGTGAGTTCCAGCGGTCCCATCTTAACTTTCCATTTACCATGAAATTGCACAGTCGTTCCATGAAGGCTGCAAGAGCCATGCCGTGCGACGTGTGCCGCCTAGGGACACCGGAGGCGGACGGGCGGCCCGGGATCCGAGGACTGAGATGAAGCAGGCAACGCTCACCAACGAACTCACCGTGGTCGATTCCAGGCTGATGAAGCGGGTGCTCTACGGGTTCGCCGCGCTGGCCCTGCTGTCGGTGGCGATCAGCCTTGGCGGCAAATGGTTCGGCCATTCGATCGCCATGGCCGGATACACCGACGACGCAACGGTTCACCAGGTGGTGATCGGCAACAACGTCATCGCCGTGCCGGCCAACACCATCCGCTTCGCCCAGGCCCGGCGCGACGGCATCGCCTCGCGGCTCGACCTCTATCTGCGCTATCCCCAGATGGACGGCTACAGCGAGGCCGCGCGCGACGACTTCAACCACACGGGGACAGCCAAGAACATCATCTTCCTGTCCTTCGAACAGCAGATGATGTCGCGTGACATGAGTGGCCGCTTCGCGCCGATCTACAGCGCGTTGATCACCCAACCCGGCATTGCGGGGCCCGGCGGCACGACGGTGTACGGTTTCAATGAGAAATCAGGCTATTTGAACGAGGTGCTGGTTGTCGGCAAGCACCCCGGCAAGGACCCGTTCGTGGCCCGTTGCCTGAGCGGACCGAGTGCCGACGAATCGCTGGCACCCTGCGAGCGCGACATCCAGGTCGGCGACGAACTCAGCCTCACCTATCGCTTCCCAAGAGAGTTTCTGGGTGATTGGCAGGCGCTTGACGCGGCAATCGCCACTGAAGCCGGGCACGTTCTGAAGGCGGGACGTTAAGAACGCCTCAAGGCCCCGGCTGGCCGGCCGCATGGAGTCGGCCGACCGCAAGATTTGCTGGCTCAGGCCAGATCGATGTCGAGAATCGCCATCGAAAAATTGTAGTCGCCGTCGTCCTCGTCCTTGAAGACGATGCCGAGGAATTCGTCGCCGACATAGACCTCGGCCGAATCGTCCTTGCGCGGCCGTGCCTTGACCTCGAGCTTGGGGTTCTGGAAGACGCGCTTGAAATAGGCGTCCAGCTTTCTGATTTCGTCCGGCTTCAACAGTCTTCTCCGATCATCGGGCTTGCTCGTTCGAACGCGCTTCTGGCACGTCGACAATGGCGATGTAAAGGCAAGCGGCCTGATAAGACGAGACAACCGCCGCTCATGCCCGCGGCCGGACTCCGGCAGCAGGCGGCGGCCTTGTGAAAATCAGATGTCGAAGCTGACGACCTGATCCATCGTCTGCGACGGCAGAAGCTGGTCCATCTGGCGCGACGGCTGATCGCAGCCGGTCTCGCCGACGACGCGGGCCGGCACGCCGGCAACCGTCTTGTTGTGCGGCACTGGCGACAGCACCACCGAGCCTGCCGCGATCTTCGAGCAGTGGCCGATTTCGATGTTGCCGAGGATCTTGGCGCCGGCGCCGATCAGCACGCCGTAGCGGATCTTGGGATGACGGTCGCCGCCGGCCTTGCCGGTACCGCCCAGTGTTACGCCATGCAAGATCGACACATCGTCCTCGATGACCGCCGTCTCGCCGACCACAAGGCCGGTGGCGTGGTCGATGAAGATGCCCTTGCCGATGCGCGCGGCCGGGTTGATGTCGGTCTGGAAGACCGAGGAAGAGCGGCTCTGCAGATAGAGGGCGAAATCCTTGCGGCCCTGGTTCCACAGCCAATGCGCCAGCCGATGGGTCTGGATGGCATGAAAACCCTTGAAATAGAGCACTGGCATAATGAAGCGGTCGCAGGCAGGATCGCGATCGTAATAAGCCTGGATGTCGACGCGCACGGTCGTCGGCCAGTCCTTGTCGTCGGCCAACATGGATTTGAACGTCTGGCGGATGAGATCGGAGCCGATGTCCTGGTGGGCCAGCCGCTCGGCCAGCCGATGGATCACCGCTTCCTCCAGGCTGTCCTGGTTGAGGATGGTCGAGTAGAGGAATGCGGCGAGCAGCGGGTCGCGGTTGACAGCCTCCATCGCCTCATCGCGGATCGAGCGCCAGATCGGGTCGACCGGCTTCAATGCGCTATGTCGGGAAATGCTGATGCTGTTCATCGCCGTCTCGTCCTGCGCCCTGCCGGGCTTGCCTGTTGTGCTTGCCTGCTGTCCGGCCGCACATATAAGCCAGATCATAGCACGATTGAACTCAATTTTCCTTAGTGCATTGTCAAATGGATTTGGTTCGCGGGAATTCAAGCAGCCATGGAAAACGAACCCTTGATCGACGACGCTCTGAAGAGCGAACTTTCAGCGCTCTACCGGGCACCAGGCCGCCACTACCACAACCTTGCCCATATCGAGGCGATGTTGGCGCTGGCAGGTGACTATCGAGGGTCGCTCGGCGATCTCGAAGCCGTCGAAGCGGCGATCTGGTTCCACGATGCCATCTATGACAGCAAGGCCAAGGACAACGAGGCGCGAAGTGCCCACCTCGCCGAAAAGAAGCTGGCGGGCCGCGCGGATCGTTCGCGCCTCAACCGCATCTCGGCGATGATCGTCGCCACCGCCACACACCAGGTGCCGCCGTTTGACGACGCGAAGAGCACACGGGACGCAAGTCTCTTCCTCGATATGGATCTGTCGATCCTGGGTGCCGCGCCGGAAGCCTTCGACGCCTATGAGCGCGCCGTGCGGCGCGAGTACGCTTGGGTGGAGGAGCCGATGTGGCGGGCCGGGCGCAGTGCGGTGCTGAAGAATTTCCTCGCCCGCCCACACATTTTCCACACCGAAGAGTTTCGCCGGCGCTTCGAACCGCAAGCCCGGAAAAACATTGCGCGGTCCCTGGCGGCCCTCGCTACCGGCTGAGGGCAGTCATATCCCGCTCCCCTCGCCGTTCGCTCAGAGCGGATTTTCGGCATAGAACTCCAGCACGCGCTGCTTGAAGGTCTTGTCCCCGACGGCCAGCATATGGTCCCGGCCCTCGATGTGAAAGGCCTTGGCGTTCGGCATCAAGGCCGCGAGTTCATCGGGCGAGCCGCCAATGTCGTCGGTCGTGCCGACAGCAACCAGCGTCGGCTGGGCGATGCGGGCAATATCGTCCTCGCTCAACAGTTCGCGCGATTTGGCGATGCAAGCGGCCAATGCACGGCGATCGCTGCGGGTCTGGTCGGCGAAGGCGCGAAACGATCGGCCGCGCGGATGGCTTGTCGCGGCCGGATCATCGGCTAGCAGGGCGGCGGCGATCGGATCCCAATCGCCGACACCGTCGATCATGCCGATGCCGAGGCCGCCAAAGACCAGCGTTGCCACCTTGTCCGGATCCGACAGCGCCAGGAACGCCGCGATGCGCGCGCCCATCGAATAGCCCATGACATGGGCGCGCTCGATGCCGAGATGGCCGAGCAAGGCGGCGGCATCCGAAGCCATCTTGGCCGGCGTGTAATCGGCCTCCTCATAGCTCTTCGACGACGAACCATGGCCGCGATTGTCAAAGGCGATGGCGCGGTAACCGGCATCGTTCAGCGTCTTGAACCAGCCGGGCGACACCCAATTGACATAGTGGCTCGAAGCGAAGCCGTGGATCATGAGCACCGGATCGCCCTCGCCCGATGCCGGCTGGCGGTCGAGGAAAGCAAGGTCGAAACCGTCATGGGTGAAAAGCTGCATCAGCGAACCAGCCTGACCACTCAACCACCGCCGCTATTGGGCGCATCGCCATTGTCGGCGGGCAGCATGCCCGGGCCGGACACCGTGCCCACGGCCGGATGGCGCAACAGGTCGCCATACTCGATGCCGTTCCTGGCGGCAGTGCCGGCCTTGAGCTCGAGCACGAAGCGCACGGGGACACCGGGCGAAACTACGGCGTCGGATTGCGGCTCGCCGTGCTTGATCGCCCGGATCTTTCCGTCCTGGCCGACAAAGACCAGATCGAGCGCCATCGGGGTGTTGTGCATCCAGAAATTGACCTGCTGCGGCATCTCGAACACGAACAGCATGCCGTGGTCGTCCGGCATGTCCTGGCGATACATCAAACCGGCTTCGCGCTCCGGATCGGTGTCGGCGATTTCGATGGAAAAAGAGCGATCGCCGCCTTTCGTCACCACAACCAGTGGCGCCGGATCGACCGGGAGAATCATCGCCCGGCTGTCCGCCGAGGTCGGCCGGTCGGAATAGAAGAAAACGCCTGCGGCGACGATGACGGCGATCACGGCGCACATCACGCTCGCCGTCAGCCAGTTCCTGTGAGCCATTCAAAATCCTCGACCGGGAAATCGTCCTAGACCATGATCCCGAAAAGTGGAACCGGTTTTCTCAGACAAACGGAAACCGCTTGTCCAGAGATCATGGTCAAACAAGGAGGAAATAGAGCCCCATCCCGATGCTATCGGGATGGATCAGGCTCTAGTGCGAGACCGGCAAGGTCCCCATATCGGGGTGAATTTCGGCGGCCATAAGGCCTTTATCGCCGCGTCCGAAACGAACCAGCACGACCTGCCCAGGCCGAAGCTCGGTGATGCCATACCGGCGCAAGGTCTCCATGTGGACGAAGATGTCCTCGGTGCCCTCGCCGCGGGTAAGAAAACCAAAACCCTTGGTGCGGTTGAACCATTTCACCAAAGCGCGTTCGAGACCGCTTTCCGGCGTCACCGCGATATGGGTGCGCTGCTCCTGCATCTCGGCCGGGTGAACCGCGGTGGTAAGATCCATGGAGAGCACCCGGAAGGCCTGCAATCCGCGGTCGCCATGCTTGACGAGGCAGACCACGCGCGCGCCCTCCAAGGCCGTCTGAAAGCCATCCTTTCGAAGACATGTCACATGGAGGAGGATGTCGCCCGAAATGCCATCATCCGGGAGGATGAAACCATAGCCCTTGGCCACATCGAACCACTTGATGGCGCCGGCAATTTCGAGCAGGCCGGCGGTGTCGCCGCCTTCGTCACGCTGCAAGGCGTCGCCAAGGGGTCCGTCCCGCCCCATGAAAGAGGCCTTTTCCCCCATAAGAATGCCCCCTCTTTTTCAAGAACACCGCAACTGATTCTTGACACCAGATTAACACCGCGGCTTCCCGTGTGTGCAAGACCTGACGTGCCTTTTTTCACGGTTCATTGCGGGAATACCGGATTTGTTCTTTGCCGGCATTGCGCACTGCCGCACGATTGCCCTTTGACGGGGCCGACCCTATGTTGCACCGCAACGCAATTTATCGAGGAAATCACATGCGCTACCTCCATACCATGGTCCGCGTCGCCGACGTCGATGCCTCGCTCGATTTCTACTGCAACAAGCTCGGCCTCAAGGAGGTGCGCCGCTACGAAAACGAGCAGGGCCGCTTCACGCTGATCTTCCTCGCCGCATCGGAAGACGAGCAAAGCGGCATCGCCAACAAGGCGCCGCTAATCGAACTGACCTACAATTGGGATCCGGAAGACTACAAGGGCGGGCGCAATTTCGGCCACCTCGCCTATGAGGTCGACGACATCTACGCCACTTGCCAGCATCTGATGGACAATGGCGTCGTCATCAACCGGCCGCCGCGCGACGGCAATATGGCTTTCGTCAAGTCGCCGGACGGCATCTCAATCGAGCTTTTGCAGAAGGGACCGGCTAAGCCCAAGGCCGAGCCCTGGGCCTCGATGCCGAACACCGGTACCTGGTAGCGATCACGCCATCTTGAGTGGGGCGGCCATGCTGACAAGCCGGCCGCCTTTGCCGTTTTGATCGACGGCACCTATCTACCTGCCTATCGCGCCTGCCGGTAAGGCCGGCGCTTGCCAGGAGAATTCATTCATGCCGACCAGCCGTGCCGATGTCGCCACCGAACATGCAAGCCGCTACCTGCAGCAATTGTGCAAGCATTGGGCGCACAAATTTCCGGTCGAGTTCGATCCCGCCCATGGCACCATCGATCTCTCAATGGGCCGTACAGTTCTGGACGCAGACGCGGGCGCCCTTCATATCGCGGTGACGACTGACGAGGGCGGCTCGCTCGAGCGCCTGGAAAGCGTCGTCGCCGATCACATCAAGCGCTTTGCTTTCCGCGAAGAACTGACCTTCGACTGGAAACCCGCGCCGGCGGCGTAAGTGATTATTTGAGCATGACCTTTTCCGAAAACCGGCATCCACTTTTCAGGATCATGCTTCACTTCCCACCGGCCTGAGCGGCCATCTCCAGCAGCGCCCGCACCGAGCGCCAGTTGCGCGCGGTACCCGGCACTTTCAGCGTGCGCGGGATCAGCCCGGCAAACACCGATTTGCCCAGTCCGTCCGGCGCGCTGAGGTAGAGCACGTCGCCCTTGATCTCGAAGCGTTCGGGCCCGGTGCACTTTTCGGCCAGCCGCGCCACCTCGTCGGCGGTCGGCTCGCGCTCCAGCACATAGGCGTGCAGCTTCGTGTGGTCCGCAGCCACGTCTGGATAGGGATTTTCGTTCACCAGCCGCTCGAACCATGAGAGATCGCGTACCATGATGCGCGAATAAAAACCCCATTTCTTCTCGAAGGCTGCTTCGATCTGTTTCGTCAGCGTGACCGCATCGCCCTTTTTCGCCCGGAACACGGCATTTCCGCTCTGCACATAGGTGGCGACATCGGAAAAGCCGAGATCCTCGAAGAACGACCGCAACTCCGCCATCCTGACGATGCGGTTGCCGCCGACATTGATGCCGGAAAACAGCGCGACGAAGATTTTTCCGGCACCACTCATATGATGAACCCGGCCAATGTCTCGTTGTCGGTGATGTCCTGGTACTGGACGCCTTCGGCCTCGAAATTCGCCTTGAGCAGGTCGAAATTGCGGCGGTCCTTGGTTTCGATGCCGATCAGCACCGAACCGAAATTGCGCGCCGATTTCTTCAGATATTCGAAACGGGCGATGTCGTCGTCGGGCCCGAGCATTTCGAGGAAGTCGCGCAGCGCGCCCGGCCGCTGCGGAAAGCGGATGATGAAGTATTTCTTCAGCCCCTCGAAGCGCAGCGCCCGCTCCTTGACGTCCGGTAGTCGCTCGAAATCGAAATTACCGCCCGAAACCACGGCAACGATGGTCTTGCCCCTAATCTCCTTCCTGGAGAAATCCTTCAGCGCATCGATCGCCAGCGCGCCGGCCGGCTCCAGCACGACGCCCTCGACGTTGAGCATCTCGATCATGGTGGCGCAGAGCCGGTTTTCCGGGATCAGCCGCACCGTATCGGCCGGAAAATCCTTGAGATGCCGCAACGGCTCGCGGCCGATTTCGGCCACCGCCGCGCCGTCGACGAAATTGTCGACCTTGGCGAGTTTGAGCCGTTTTCCCGCAGCGAGGCTCTCGCGCAGGCTCGGCGCGCCGGCCGGCTCGCAGAAGACGAAGCGCGCTTCCCGGCCCTGCTCGGCGAAATAATGCGTGACACCGGCGGCAAGCCCGCCACCGCCAACCGGCAGCATGATGATGTCGGGCATGCGGGCGCCCGGCATTTGGTCCGCGATCTCATAGGCAACGGTCGCCTGCCCCTCGATAATGTCCTTGTGGTCGAAGGGCGGCACCATGTGGGCGCCGGAACTTTCGGTGAATTCGAAGGCAGCGCGATAGCAATCGTCGAAAAAGTCGCCGACCAGCCGGATCTCGACGAAATCACCGCCGAACAGCCTGGTCTTGTCGATCTTCTGCTGCGGTGTCGTCACCGGCATGAACACCACGCCCTTCTTGCCGAAATGGCGGCAGACGAAAGCAAAGCCCTGCGCATGGTTGCCCGCGGACGCGCACACGAACAGTTCGGCCTCGTTGCCCGCCGCCAGCGTCTTGCGGAAGAAATTGAAGGCGCCGCGGATCTTGTAGGAACGCACCGGCGACAGGTCCTCGCGCTTGAGCAGCACCCGCGCGCCGGTCTTTTTCGACAAATAATCGTTTTCCTGCAGCGGCGTTTCCGGGAAGATCTGACGGATCGCGGCAGCAGCGGCAGCGACGCGGGAAGAAAAACTGTTCATTGGAAAACCACCTCGCGCCGCATGTCGTCCGCGGACCTCTATCATTGGTTGGGCCGCGCACCGTCAGCTGTTGAACGCCGTGACATGATGCAGCTCGATCCCGCCTATTGCATATCCGGCCTCGCGACGCCATCGTCCCGCCATTCCTGTCCTTTCGCAACGGGAATTCACGAAAGTCTTGCAAGCACTTGGAGGCGTTTGTTCATGCTTTCCGCAGCGGTTGGCTAGAAATCCATGTCCTTACCGGAATCGGCGCGTCGACGGTGGATGTCGCTCATTGCACGCACCAGGGGGGCGTTCCTCCCGCCATTTTGGCTTTCGCGCAACAGTGCGGTGGCCGCAGCCGCGCGCTGATCACATTTCGACTGGACACGACTTAGTTCCGCCGCACTCTCACTGTCCGGGAGGTGTCGCGGGGGTAGATAGGCCTTTCGGCCGGAGTTGGAATTTCAAGCGTGCCTTTGAAGAAGATCTTTACCGTTGTCCTTGCCTTGTTCGTCACCGGCTGCGCCGGCTCGCAAACACAGGAACTGCTGGGTAGCGCCATGGTGTCCGCCCCGGTGACGGAGATCGCCGGCAACCACAGCATCTTCATCACCACGACGCGCAAGAAATCCGACGATCCAAACAAGGTTTTCGACGGCGAACGCTCGGCGACGCTTAACTACGCCCGCGTCAACGTCACCGTTCCGGGGATCCATGAGACCGGCCAGATCGAGCGGCGCTCGCGCGGCAAGTCGGACGACCCGGCCAAATATTTCATGGCTTCCGAAGTCGTCGGCTACGACACGCAGCCGAAATTCTCCAGTGCCCTCAACGCCGACATCGCGGCGCGTGGCGGCCGCGTCATGGTCTTCGTGCATGGCTACAACACCGGCTTCGACGCCGCCGTCTATCGCCTGACCCAGATTGTCCATGATTCCGGCTATCCCGGCACGCCCGTGCTGTTTTCCTGGGCATCGGGCGCCAGGACCACCGACTATGTCTACGACAAGGAAAGCGCCAGTGCTGCCCGCGACCAGCTGGAAGTGACTCTCAGGATGCTGCAGCAGTCGGGCGCCCGGCGCATCGACATCGTCGCCCATTCAATGGGAACCTGGGTGACCATGGAAACGCTGCGCCAGATGGCCATCAGCGGCGACCGCGATCTCGGCGGCAAGCTTGGCGACGTGGTGCTGGCCTCGCCCGACATCGATGTCGACGTGTTCAAGAGCCAGATGCGGCGCTATGGCAAGCCCGACAAGCCGTTCATCCTGCTGTTGTCCGACGACGACCGCGCACTGAGGCTCTCCGGCCTGATCGCCGGTTCGCGGCCGCGCGTCGGCGACTACAAGGATGCCGCCGATCTTGCCTCCTACGGCGTGACGGTCGTCGACCTCTCCAAGGTCAAGGGAAGCGACAGCTTCAACCACACGAAATTCGCCGACAATCCAATGCTGGTGAAGATGATCGGCCAGCGGCTGCGCGAGGATGACGGCTTTGCCAGCGACCGTGACGTGACCGACCGCATCGGCCTGCTTGGGCAATAAATGCGGTGCCGCGGTTTTAACCGTGCCTGTTCACCATTGCGGACGCATGGACTCTTTTTGAACTGGACCGCGCCGGCCTCTGGCTTTATCGGAATAGCCAGCGACGTCATGCGTTTGACGTCCCCCTTTGCGGGAGCCAGCGTGTGACCGTGCGGTCGAAGAGCTACCTCGTCGTTGCATTCGCGCTCGCCGTCACCGGCTGCGCCGGCCGGAATGCGCATGACCTGCTCAACAGGACGACGGTCTCGGCGCCCGCTTCTGATATCGCGGCCACACATGAGATCTTCGTCGCCACGACCCGCCAGAAGGCAACAAAGGATCCACGGCAGGTGTATGACGGCGATCGCTCGCTGACCACCAGCTTTGCCCGTGTCGACGTCACCGTTCCGAAAAGCCATCAGGTCGGCGCCATCGAACGGGCCAAGGGATCCGCAAACAGCAATCCGGCCAAGGATTTTACCGCCAAAGACGTCACCTTCTACGAAGGCGCGCCGCAATTCGCCAAGGCGGTCGGCGCCGACATCGCCATGCGCGGCGATCGTGCGCTGGTTTTCGTGCACGGCTTCAACAACGGCTTCGATGACGGCATCTACCGGCTGACGCAGATCGCGCACGACACGAAATATCCCGGCACGCCGGTGCTGTTCTCGTGGGCGTCGAGCGGCAAGACCACCGGTTACATCTACGACAAGGAAAGCGCCAACGCGGCGCGCGACGACCTCGAGGCGACGCTCAGGATACTGGCCAAGACCAAGGTCAAGAGCATCGACATCATCGCGCATTCGATGGGAACCTGGGTGACCATGGAGGCGCTGCGCCAGCTCGCCATCACCGGCGATCGCGATCTCGACGGCAAGCTCGGCTATGTTATCCTGGCCTCGCCGGATATCGATGTCGACGTGTTCAAGAAGCAGATGATCCGCTACGGCAAACCCGACAAGCCGTTCGCCATTCTGCTCTCCGGCGACGACCGCGCGCTCAAGCTTTCGTCCCTGATCTCCGGCGACAAGCCGCGTGTCGGCGACTACGGGAACGCCGCCGACCTTGCCAGCTATGGCGTGTCTGTCGTCGACCTTACTCAGGCAAAGGGTGGCGACCGCCTCAACCACGCCAAATTCGCCGACAACCCGATCATGGTGCAATTGCTCGGCGACCGGCTGCGCGCACCGGCGGGCCTCGCATCGGACGAACCCGGCCCGACACAGCTCAACAATATCGGTCAAGGGCTCGGCAAAGCCGTCGGCTCGGTCGCCGAGATCGTCATCACCACGCCGTTCAAGGTTCTGACCATCGCCACCGGCGGGTGAGCTAGCCACCAGCTAGGATTGGTCGAGATTCAGGTCAGGCCGAGCCGAAAATGGTGGTTTCCGAGAACCGGAGCGGAGCGTACTTAAGTACGTGTTGGGGTGGACGGCCCCCGACGGCATCATGATGTGCCAGAATGAGGTCGTTACAGATCTCAAGCAAGGGAGACCGTCCGTG
>NZ_JAMYRC010000036.1:0-69294 GCF_040321205.1 Mesorhizobium sp. M0496
CGAGGGCTCCGCAAATCACGAAGCCCCTCATGAATCACATTCGCATCCCATACGCACCTCCCGTTAACCCGAAGCGATTGCCCTGGGGCCGATGCACGGCCTGGTTGCTTTGTGAGGGCAGTTATGCTATCTATTTAGCCATGGTGCTGATTCGCGCCAACGACCCGCCGCAGAGGCGGGTTTTGCGTTTCGGGCCCTGCCGTCATCGTGCACAGCCGATGAAGCACAGGCATCTGCGCCACCCGGGAGCCAACTGAATCAGGAAATCCCGAAGGGCGCGTATCGCGACCTTGCTCGATCCAGGGCATATCAGTTTCGCTGATGTGTTGGCTCAAGCGAATTCGTCTGACTTTTCAACCGCGCACCCCTAAATACCGGCGCGACGTTAGGAATGTGACATGTCGGCTGAGACTTTGACCGCGAATTCCGTGAGCAGCGATTTCTGGCAGGGCGTGCGGCTCTCGATGCCGGTCGTGGTGGCATCGGCGCCGTTTGCAGTGCTGTTCGGCGCGCTCGCTGTCGACAACGGCTTCTCGGTCCTGGAAGCCTTCCTGATGAGCGCGCTGGTCTATGGCGGCGCCAGCCAGATGGTCGGCATCCAGCTGTTCGGCCAGCATGTCGCGCCGTGGCTGGTCGTGCTGTCGATCTTCGCCGTCAATTTCCGCCATGTGCTCTATTCCGCCGGCATCGGCCGGCGCATCGCGCACTGGCCTATCATCAGCCAAGCGATCGGCTATTTCATCCTCACCGATCCGCAATTCGCGGTGGCCGAGGCGAGGGCGCAATCCGGCCAGACGGTCGGCTTCGCCTGGTATCTTGGCCTCGGTCTGCCGGTCTATCTGTTCTGGATCGTCGAAAGCGCGCTCGGCGCGGTGTTCGGCAAGCTTATTCCCGATACGCATGCGCTGGGCATCGATTTCCTGCTGCCGATCTATTTTCTTGGTCTGGTTCTGGGCTTCCGCAAGCGGCCGCTGTGGCTGCCGGTGGTCATCGCCAGCGCTGCGGCCTCGATCATCGCCTACAAGACGGTGGGCTCGCCCTGGCATGTCTCGATCGGCGCGATTGCCGGTGTGCTGCTTGCCGTCATCCTGCCACCCCACCACAGCGGCGTGAAGGCACGGCCATGAGCACGACATTCTGGATCATCATCGCCGGCGCGATCGCGACCTATCTGACCCGCATCGGCGGGCATCTGGTCATCTCCCGCTTCGACACCATCCATCCGCGTGTGGAAGCCGGCCTCAATGCCGTGCCGGCGGCAGTGCTGACGACGCTGGTGGCGCCGGAGCTGTTGAACGCCGGCCCTGCGGAATGGGCGGCATTGGCCGTCACATCAGTGGTTTCGCTGCGCGGTGGGTTGATGGCGATGTTCCTGGCGGGGGCGGCGGTGTTGATCGTTGCTCGGCAGATCGTCAGCTGACTTTTTGTCATAGTTAGTCCACGTATGCTCACTTACGCAGCGCCGCCATACATAGTGATCAAGCAATAATTCCTGTCAGGCGCTTCTTAAAAATCGAACCGATCCACACCGCGCTCAGCCGAATTGCCTCCGATCTCTCCTGATGGGCGCGACGCACAACGCTGGTGTAAAGGGCGTTGCGCTGCATTGGAGTCAATTCGCCAAGATCGATCGGCCAGCGGCCGAGAGGTTCAGGTGACATTTCCATCTCCCGTGGTTGACCGCCCGAATCGGCGTCAATAACAGGCGATTTACGCGCCGTTGATCATCAGATAAAATGAATTATTAAGATCATTTTATTCTCCGGGAGAGATGTATGGACTTGGCCGACCTTCGGATCTTTCGCATGGTGGTGCGCGAGGGCGGTATCACCAAGGCAGCGGAAAAGCTGTTTCGCGTGCAGTCCAACGTGACCACTCGCATCCGGCAGCTTGAAGAGGACCTGGGGGTGCGGCTGTTTATCCGCGAAGGCAAGCGGCTGCAGGTGTCGGCCGCCGGCCGAAGATTGGTTCTCTACGCGGACCGGTTGCTGGCGCTTGCCGAGGAAGCGCGAACGGCGGTCCTCGATCCGCGCCCACGCGGTGCGTTGCGACTTGGCGCTATGGAGAGCACCGCCGCAACTCGGCTTCCTGGCCTGCTCGCCGAGTATCACGCACGCTATCCCGAGGTGGAGATCCAACTGCGAACCGGCAACCCGCAGGTTCTCGCGGTCGCCATGCTCGCCGGCGAACTCGACGCTGCGCTCGCGGCCGAACCGCTCGCAGACGCTCCGTTCGAGAAGCAGGCTGCATTTCGCGAGGAGTTGGTCATTGTCTCGGCGGCATCGCGCGGTTCGATTGAGGACCGCAGCGACATGCCCAAAACCATGCTAGCCTTCGAGCATGGTTGTCCACATCGCAGGCGGCTGGAGGAATGGTATGCGCGCCGAGGCTTCATGGCCGAGCAAATCGTCGAACTCGGTTCATATCATGCGATGCTCGGTTGCGTGGCGGCTGGCATGGGCATAGCGCTGATGCCCAAAAGCGTGCTCAAGGGCTTCCCTGAAGGTGGCAGGCTGCAGGTGCATGAACTGCCTTCAGACGAGGACAGTGCCCTGACGGTATTGTTTTGGCGCAAGGGAGCAGGCTCTCCCAACGTCCAGGCTTTGCGGGAGCTGCTTACGGAGCAAGGCACACCAATACCAAGCAAGGGTGCCGCCGCGACTACTGCTTGAGATCGTGCGGCAATGGCGCGGTGGCCTTGCCTAGCCAGGCCAGCGTTTCGCCGTCGAGCATCGGCCCGATCTCGGCCAGCACCCGGGCATGGTATGTGTCGAGCCAATGCAGCTCGTCGCGCGTCAGGAGATCGGTGCGCACTAGGCGGGTGTCGATCGGCGCCAGTGTCAGCGTCTCGAAGCCGTGCATGGCGATGTCGCCGCCCTCGACCTCTTCCGCGGGCGTCACCAGGATGAGGTTCTCGATGCGGATACCGTAGGCGCCTTCCTTGTAGTAGCCGGGCTCGTTGGACAGCATCATGCCTTCGAGCAGCTTTTCGGTGCCGGTGCGGGCAATGCGCTGCGGGCCTTCGTGCACGGCCAGATATGAGCCGACGCCATGGCCGGTGCCGTGGGCGAAGTCGCAGCCATGCTTCCACAGCGCGATGCGGGCGACGGCGTCGATTTCCGAGCCGCGCGTGCCGGCGGGGAAGCGCAACGTGGAAATGCCGATCATGCCTTTCAGCACCAGCGTGAAGCGTTCGCGCATCTCCTGCGTCGGCTGGCCGATCGGTACGGTGCGGGTGATGTCGGTGGTACCGTCCTGATACTGCGCACCGGAATCGAGCAGGAACAGTTCGCCGGCCTTAAGCTTGCGGTTGGTGGCGCGCGATACGCGGTAGTGCATGATGGCGCCGTTCGGGCCGGCGCCGGAAATGGTGTCGAAGGAGTTGTCGCGCAGCGGCATCTGGGTTTCCTCGCCCGTCCGCCGGCGCGTCTCCTCCAGCCTGGTGACGACGGATATCTCGTCGAGCGAGCCGGGCTTCTGCCGCTCCAGCCAGCACAAAAGCTTCGCCACGGCGGCGCCGTCGCGGCGATGCGCGGCACGCGAGCCGTTGATCTCGGCCTTGTTCTTGGTGGCGCGCGGGATGCGGGCGGGGTCAGGCGCTGCAATCACCGTGCCGCCGTTGCTCTCGACCAGCATGCGCAGCCTGTCGGCTGCCAGCACCGGGTCGAGCGCGATTTTCGCGCCGCCCTTGGCGAGGGACACGATAGCCGCTTCGAATTCGCCGGGCTCATGCGGCTCGGCGAGCTGGGTGAGGTAGGCCTCGACCTGGCGCGAGAATTTGCGCCGGTCCATGAAAAGCTGATGCGACCCATCGGCGGCGAGGATGGCGAAGCCGAGCGCCAGCGGCGTGTGCGGCACGTCGCCGCCGCGGATGTTGAAGGCCCAGGCGATGGAGGAGGGGTCGGTCAGCACGGCGTGGGTGGCGCCGTCCTTGCCGATCGCACTTGCCAGCCGCGCCAGTTTGTCCTTGGCAAGTTCGCCGGCAAAACCGATCGGGTGAAGTTCGACAGGTGCCATCGGCGCGTCGGGCTGATCCTCCCAGATGATGTCGATCGGGTTCTTGTCGAGCGGCACCAGCACCGCGCCCGACTTGTCGGCCGAGGCCTGCAGCGCCTTGACGTCGCTGATCGTGTGCAGCCATGGGTCGAAGCCCAGCCGTGCGCCCTTGCCGATGTTATCCTTGAGCCAGACGGCGGGCGGGTTGTCGACCAGGCTTTCGATCGAAAAGATGTCGAGATCGACCTCGCTGCGCACTTGCAGCGTGTAGCGTCCGTCGACGAAGATGAAGGCGCGGTCGCGCAGGACGATAGCGACGCCGGCCGAACCGCTGAAGCCGGTCAGCCATTTCAGCCGCGCCGAACGATCGGCGACATATTCACCCTGATGTTCGTCGGCGCGTGGCACGATGAAGCCGTCCAGCCCGTTGGCTTCAAGCCATTGGCGCAGCAGCGCCACACGCGGTTTGCCGACGGCCGGGTCGCCCGCAGAATCGAAGGTCTGGAACATGGTGGGGCCTCCTGCAATCAGCGCAACCGTAGCGCACGGTCGCGGAAATCGGAATCGATTTCCAGCTGGCGCAAACTGCTACACCATCGCTTGACTGACAACCTGCGGAACTTGGTCCAGGCCCGGTCGTGCCGGCCCTCAATGCTTGAGATGGATCGTCACCCAGCCCTCGCGGTGCAAGGTTTTGATATGGCGGAAGTTCTGGCCGACATAGGCCGAGACGACGGCGTCGCGCTGGCGCTCGAGGATGCCTGACAGCACGATCGAGCCGCCAAGCGCGATGTGATCGGCCATTTGCGGCGCCAGCCGCATCAGCGGCCGTGCCAGTATGTTGGCGACGATCAGATCGAAAGGCGCGCGCTTGCCGAAGATCGGCTGGTGAAAGCCCGGCGCGGTCACTGTTTCCACCAACGTCTTGACGTGGTTGAGCCGCGCATTGGCGGCGGCGACTCTCACCGCCACCGGATCGATGTCGGTGGCCAGTACCGGAATATGCGCCAGCTTGGCGACGGCAATCGCCAGCACGGCACTACCGGTGCCGAGGTCGAGCGCATTGCGCGGGCGTTCGCGCCGAACTACTCTTTCCAGCATTTCCAGGCAGCCGGCCGTGGTGCCGTGGTGGCCGGTGCCGAAGGCGAGGCCGGCCTCGATCTCGATGGCGAGTTCGCCGCTGCGGCGCTTGCGGCGATCATGTGCGCCGTGGACGAAGAAACGACCGGCACGCACCGGCTTCAACCCTTCCAGAGAGCGCGCCACCCAGTCGATATCGGGCAGGGCCTCGCGCTCGATCGGCTTAGACAGGGAAAGCCCGGCAAGGGTGTCCTTCAAGCGGGCCTCGACCGCATCGACGTCGCCATCGGCGTAGAGCGACACTTCGTGGATATCTTTGTCCTCATCGACTTCCAGCACGGCGATCGGCAAGCCTTCATCCTCGAAGGCTGCCTCGAGCGCCGCGAAGATGCTGACGGACTCGATCTTTCCGGTGGTGAAATACAGGCGCGTCTGGGTCATGAAATGGTGATCAGCCCTTCGCCGCCAGCCGCTTCAGTTTGGCGACGGCCGTTTCCGAGCTTTCGCCATAGGCGATGGTGCCGGCAAAGTCGCCCCTTGCGTCGAGCAGCAGCACCGACGCGGTGTGATCCATGGTGTAGTCGCCGCCGGTGTCGACTTTCTTCCAGTAGATGCCGAACGACTTGGCCATGGCATGGACCTTGTCGGGATCGCCCGTGATACCGGTGATCCGGTCGGAGAAATTGCTGACATAGGCGTTCATCACCTCTGGCGTGTCGCGCTCCGGATCGACCGAGACGAAATAGGCGTGCAGGTTCTTGCCGTCGTCGCCGAGCGTCTTAAGCCAGCCGGCCAGCTCGAACAGCGTGGTCGGGCAAACCTCGGGGCAATGGGTGAAGCCGAAGAAGACGGCGCTGGGCTGGCCCCTGAAGGCGGCTTCGGTGATCGGCGCGCCTTTCTGGTCGACCAGGGTGAAGGCGGCACCGAAGGGCTCGCCGCCATAGTGGCCGCGATACCAGTCGAAGGTCAGCCAGCCAATGCCAGCCGCCATAAGGACGAGAATGCCGACCAGGATAGAACGCATCATCAGAAAAGTCCGTCTTGCAATTTCTTCGGCGTGCCGGCCAAGGCGAGCCCTTGGTTCGGCGAACAGTCTTAGCGGTTTGACCGGGTACACGCAAAGGTGCCGCGTTGACGCAACCGGCCATGGCGGATGTGGCGTTTTCATCCGGTGCCGCCGCTTGCAATGCCGTGCTCTTCGCCCCACCTGAGACCGGCAAACTCGAACCCCCGGAGGCTATCTTGCAAGGATCGATTGGGCAAAAACTGGTCGGCGGCGCCTTAGCCGCGTGCCTTGTCCTCGGCGCCGGTGCGGCCCTTGCCGATGAAGTCGGCAAGGTCGGGGTCGACTGGCTCGGCAACGACATCATCGTCGAGGCGATCAAGGACCCGAAGGTGGAGGGGGTGACCTGCCACGTGTCCTATTTCGATCGCGGCATTATCGATCGCCTGCACAAGGGCAACTGGTTCGAGGATCCCTCCGATTCCTCGATCTCCTGCCGCCAGACCGGTCCGATCATCATCGGCGACATCGACACGGGCGAAGGCGGCGAGGAAGTGTTCAAGCAAGGCATCAGCCTGATCTGGAAGAAGCAGGTGGTCAATCGCATCTACGACAAGGCCAACGAGACGCTGATTTATCTCTCGCATTCGCGCCAGGTGCAGAACGGCTCGGCCAAAATGTCGGTCACCACCGTGCCACTCTACGGCCAGAACGTGGTGTGGAGCAAAGGCAAACCGCAATAGGGGCTTCAGCTCTTTCGCGGAACCGGTAGACGGACGATTGGTCTCGCTTGCGGGACCAATCGCTCTGACGTAAAGCCGCCGGCATGGATCGTTCCGAAAATCTCGTCCCGAAGGATTCCGAGCCGCGCATCCATCCGACCGCGGAACTGAAGGCGTGCAAACTCGGCCGTTATGCCTCGATCGGCGAGCGGGTGGTGCTGCGCGAGGTCACGGTCGGCGACTTCTCCTATTTCGAACGCCACTGCGAAGCGATCTACACGACGATCGGAAAATTCTGCTCGATCGCCGCCAACAGCCGTATCAACGCGCTGGAACATCCCATCGAGCGGCTGACCCAGCACAAGGTCAGCTACCGGCCGAACGAGTATTTTCGCTGGCTGGGCGTCGATGCTGCATTCCGCGCGCGGCGGCAGGCGAAAGCCGTGACCATCGGCCATGATGTCTGGATCGGCCACGGCGCGGTGATCATGCCCGGGGTCACCATCGGCAATGGCGCGGTGGTCGGCGCCAACGCGGTGGTGACGCAGGATGTGCCGCCCTATGCAATCGTCGCAGGCGTGCCGGCGAAGGCACTCCGGCCACGCTTCGCTCCGGATATTGCGGTGCGGATCGAAGCTCTCGCCTGGTGGGACTGGCCGGTCGAAAAGCTCGCCAGAGCGGTTCCCGACATGCAGGCGATGACGATCGAAGCCTTCCTCGATCGCTGGGAAAACGACGGGATCTGACCTCCCGCAGATGCTCTTGTTCCGGGCGCGTGTTGCTGATCGGTTCGGGCGCCGGCATGCGGCTCGGTTGGCGACCGATCGACGCCCGAGGCTTACCGGATCGGCGTCTCGCCACGAAACAGCGGCTGGTGCGCCCGCATCAAGGCGGAAATCCGGTCGGCGACCTTTCGTACCGGCGGGGAGTGACGTTCCTCGTGATGGGTGACGATCCATTGGTCGGTTTCGAGTTCGGGGATAGGCTGAGCGACGCGAACCAGCCGTGGGTCGCCGTCACCGACGAAGCACGGAAAGACCGAAAGGCCGGCGCCGGCGGCCACCAGTTCGCGTACCGAATGGGTGTTGTTGCCGCGCACGGCGATGCGGTCGCCGTGATGGGCTTGTAGCCAGCGCGCCGAGGCAATGTTCGCCCCTTCGCCGGTGACGCCGACGAACAAGCCGGCGGCGATGCCATTGATCAGGTGGCGTCCGGAATAAATGGCATGAGCGACCTTGCCGCTCTGACGGCCGGCCAGCCACTGCTCGGTCGGGCGGTCGCTGCGAATGCCGATGTCGGCGGCGCGGCGACCGATGTCGACCCGGTCGGTGGTGGTGACGAGCTCCACCCTTATGCCGTCGTCGACCGTCCAGATCTCGCCGATATGGGCCGATACGAAGGCCGAAGTCCACGGCCCGGCCGACACACGGACAATGCGGTCGGGCAGGCTTCCTTCGCGCCAACGGGTCAGCGACTGCATTGCTGCCTCGACGTCTTCGGCGCGCCGCAGCAGTTCTTCACCGACCGGGGTCAGCCGGTAGCCGGTCTGCTGACGCACGAACAGCGGTTCGCCGATCTGCCTTTCGAGCGCGGTGACGCGTCGTCCAAGGGTGGCTGCGCTGAGGCGCGTGGTTCCCGTCGCTGCGCTCAAGCCACCCAGCCGCGCAACGACGAGAAACAATCTTAGATCGTCCCAGCCAATGTCCATTTTGCAGAAATGAAAAACTCCTTGCGACCGTGGCTGTAGCGCGAAGCCGGCATCACGCGCAAGTATGCAGGCATTGGAAGCATTGGACAATCCTGCTTGGCGGCATACCGACGAGCGCCTCGGCTGGCTGACAAGCCAGCGCAATCCTTTCGATCGCGCATGCGCTTTGCGCAGATGCTTTGCGCCTTCGACCACCAGAGCGCGCCGCCATTCTGCGCGCCAAAGGAGACGATCATGTTGTATGAACTTCGATCCCATTTCGCCCGCTGGCTTGCCTATCGCCGGACGCTTGCGAGCTTGAGGCGGGCCCCGGACAGCACATTGGCGGACGCTGGCATTTCTCGCGAAGAGATCCGCGAGCGTGCCCGCCACGCCAGCTTGCGACTTTGAGACAATGGAGGCGGGCTGCAGATTATGGAACTTTGGGAAGATCGGTCGGTAACCGCGCATCGGGGATCTGGCGGTCGTGGTGCCGTCCGCTTCAGGGAACCGTTCTGCGCGCTCTCCGGACTGAAGCCCCTTCCGCCATGCGGGGGTGGCGCGGCGGAAGGGGCTGGAGGTAAACCGCTGTGAGGCGGAAGGAACAGGCACACTTGCCTGCACGGTTACTGTGACATTAAACCCATAAGGTGTGTTTTCTGCCCCGTTCTCTCTATGCGTGTATTCGATTGTGCCTGACGTATTTGTCTCCGCCGGGAACCTGAAACGGTCGCCGGTTGTTTCTCATCGCGCCGCTGCATCGAGGGTTTCGATAGATGGAAAAGCTTTTCACCAAGATCGCCAACTGGGTCGCCCATATAACCGGCCTGCCGCTGACATTCGCCGTCTGCTGCCTGATTATTGTCGTCTGGGCGGTGAGCGGTCCGTTCTTCGGCTTTTCGGACACCTGGCAGCTCGTCATCAACACAGGCACGACGATCGTCACCTTCCTGATGGTCTTCCTCATCCAGAACACCCAGAATCGCGACGGCGCCGCGATCCAGGCCAAGCTCGACGAACTGATCCGGGTCGGCAAGGGCCACAACCACTTCATCGGCATCGAACATCTGACCGAAACCGAAGTCGAGGAGATCCGCGCCAAATGCGAGCGTGCTGCAAAGCGGCATGACGAGCAGATCGCCGCCGCCGCGGCGAAAAAGGCCGTGGCGCAGAAGCGCGGGCCGAAAAAGCACGCGGCCTGAAAGTCAGCCTTTCATGAACGCCGCGAAAGGCTCCTTGTAGTCCGGATGCCAGCGTGACAGAGCAGGGCGGTTCTCGATGCGCGCCTTCGGTCAGGCCGGTGAAGGTGAAGCCGGGGATCAGCAGATGGCCGGCAACACGGGCGCCGGGTTCGTTGCGCAACGCATGCGCCAGGCCTTCGGTGAAGGTCTTCACCCCGGCCTTGGAGACATTGTAGGCAAAATTGCCGGGCGGCGTGGTGATGCCTTGCTTGGAGCCGGTGTTGATGATCAGGCCGGGCCTGGCCGAGGCCAGCATGCGGGGCGCGAAGGCCTCGACGCCATGCACGACGCCCCAGAAATTGATGTCCAGCAGCCGTTTCCAGGCATCGCGGTTTTCCCAGGGCTTTCCGGGGTTGTCGCCGACTCCGGCATTGTTCATCAGCAGCGACACATCGCCGAAGGCGCCGAACGCCCTTTCGGCGAGACGGTCCACCTCATCCGCCTTCGAAACGTCGGCGTCGACGGCAAGTACGGCATTGTCGCCGGCGATCGCAGCGACGGCGCGCGAGGCGTGTTCAAGGCGCGCGCCGCCAATGTCGGCCAGTACGATCTTCATGCCCATCGATGCAAGCCGCTTGGCGGCTGCAAGACCGATGCCGCTGGCGGCGCCGGTGATGACGGCGATGTTGCCTCGGCTAAGCGCGGGCAGGACTGTCTGGATCTCGGCGTCGGTCATCATGGGCGATGGTTCCTTCTTTCGATGGCGCCGAACTTAGCGCTGGAACGGGCTTGCGCAAGCCTCTGATCGCCCTGTTTGGGTTGACCAGTTCGGTCGAGGCTGCGCATGTTGTCCTGGCAAAAGGAGACTTTTGCCGGGGCAAATGGAGATTTCCTGATTGACGGACTGGGTCGCAATTCTGAAAGAACAGACCGCTATCGGCGACCAGATGGGGCGCGAGGTGCCGCAGATGCTGGCCAACCCCGACATCAGCGAAGCGCAGGTGAAGACGCTGTTTTCCGCGCTGGAGAAACAAGCCGAGTTCGTCGAGAAGCTGCGCATGGCGCTGGAAAAGTTCGGCCATGATTTCTCGATCATCAAGGCGGCGGAACGGCTGGAGGAGCGCTATGCCGACCTTGCCGCATCGGTGGCGGAAAAGCTGAAAGCGATGCGAAAGTAGGGTAGTGTCTCAGTCTAGGTGCGCCGCTCTGGCGTCATGTTGGCGGCGCGCTTCTTGCCTTCAGGTCCGGTCGGCATGAGTTAGCTTTTCGAGCCGGCTGGGACGATTGTGCCAGGAACAATATCAGTGTTCTGAGCCACCTTGATACGCCATCCCGACGGCCCTTCCTGGGCAATCAGAAGCAATATGCCTTTCCTAAGCCCTGCCGGGGACCCGTCCGGGGCAGATGCTCCCGTGAGGGTCCAAGTGTAATGAACGGAAGCAAGCCCCGGAGCCAATTCCACGACCGACGAGACATCGCCTTCCAATCGACTATCCCGAAACATGGTGTCATGGGTAGCTCGGTGCGCCGCTTCGATTTCGGATCGGTTCTTCCACCAAACGCCTACGACGTTGACGAAATTAGCATCAGGAGCGAACAGAGATGCAAACTCATCCATATCATGCCGGTTCCAAGCATTCGCAAAAGCGGTCGCGACATGCTCAGGCTTGCCAGTCGTCATGCCCATGACCCTACGTCTCCTGGATACTTTCCGCTAAGCGTATAGGAGTCGGGGGCCGGATGCGACAACGGCAAGGTCACATTTCAAACTGAGACACTACCGCAATAGCGGCTACTTTTCGATGACCCGCGCGAAACGCGTATCCGGCACGAGCCATACCATCGCGACCAGCACATAAAGCGCGACGCCGATCCATTGGCTGACGAAGGTCAGCACGACGGCTGCGATGTAGATAGCCAGCGAGGTCTTCCCCTTGCGATCGTTGCCCAGTGCCCTTGCAAAGGCCGTGTCATTGCCGTGCAGGCGATGCAGCGCGGCGGCCAGTATCTTATAGGCGATGGCGCATAGCGCCAAGTCGATGCCATAGACGGCGACCGGCACCGGCGCAAAGTGGTTCTCGCCCATGAAGGCCGTCGTCACCGGCATCAGCGACAGCCAGAACAGCAGGTTGAGGTTCGCCCACAGCACGCGGCCGTCGACACGCTGCACGGTGTGGAACATGTTGTGCAGATTGTTCCAGTAGATGCCGACATTGATGAAGGACAGCACGTAGCAGAAGAAGACCGGCCACAATGGCAACAAGGCCGCGATATCCTCGCCATGCGGCACTTTCAGCTCAAGCACCATGATGGTGATGATGATGGCCACGACGCCGTCGGTGAATGCCTCGACCCTGCCTTTGCCCATGGATCCCACCTTTGCCGCACCGGATTGTCGAAAGACAGTAAACTGTTAGCGGATATTGAAGGGCCGATAAACGGCGCCGGAGAATTTCCTCAACCATATCCAAGGAAACTTCTGCATCAGCCCCGCTGGTCGGAATGGTTGCGGCGGCCACATGTTGACTTTTCTTGGCTTGGCCTCTCCGCTTGCGGCGCAGCCTCGGCCGAAGCAGACGAACGGCCGGGGTTCGAATGGAGGGACTGATGAGATTTCGATTTCTGCTTGTGATCGCGACCATACTGGCCGCGGTCTTCGGGACGTCCGCCGCGGCCTTCGCCTACAGCGCCCACACAACAACCAACCTCAATGTCCGTAGCGGGCCGGGGGCTGGATACGCCAAGGTCGGAACGTTGCCCGCCGGCTTCAGGGTGAATGTCACCGGCTGCCAGCCGGGCTGGTGCAGAATCCATGTCGGCGGCGTCAGCGGCTGGGCTAGCGCCGGCTATCTCGAGCGGTCCCAGATCGTTCGCCCGCCGATCATCATCGTGCGCCCGCCGCATCGGCCGCCGCACTGGCAGCACAGGCCGCACCGCCCCCCGCACCATCGCCCGCCGCACAAGCCGCGTCCCGGCAAGTGCAAGATCGCACCAGGCTTTCCCTGCCGGTAAGGCAGATTGCTCGGAATTGAGCGATAGATGTCATGACGGATCGGAGCCGCTGGCCCCGATCCGAGCCCGTCAAGCCGTCGGATATCCGTCCAGGCAATGTCCACCGTGCTGTCAGGAGCCTGCCCGTCGGCCGAAACGTCGTGGGTGAAACCGCGTTAAAGTCTCGATCCCCGAAATCGATGACGAGGTTGGCCATGGCCATTCGCGATTTTGCGCATACGCACGAACGGGCCGGCGGCGACGCACTTGCAGTCCCCACCGTCGCTGCGATGATTGCCGTGCTGTTTGCCGGCAGCACCGTGCTGACGCCGCTCTACATCGTCTACAAGCAGCAATTCGGCTTTTCACAAATCACGCTGACGCTGATCTACGCGGTGTATGTCGTCGGCAATCTGGCGGCACTGCTGACGCTGGGCGGCATCTCGGATGTTGTCGGCCGCCGGCCCGCGAGCCTGGCGGCCATGCTTGTCGCCATCATCAGCGCGCTTGTCTTCCTGTTTGCCGGAAACGTCGTCTCGCTCGACGTGGCCCGCATCCTGAGCGGGCTCGGCATCGGCGTTGGCGCGGGGACCGGAACCGCATGGATTGCCGAGCTTCTTCCCGGTGCGGACAAGTCGCGCGCCAGCGTCATCGCCACCAGCACCAATTTCCTCGGCCTCGGTTTCGGGGCCTTGATTTCAGGACTTCTGGCTGAGTACGCGCCATGGCCGTTGCGGCTGATCTTCATCGTTTACCTGGCGGCACTCGCGGTGGTGACGATCCTGGTCTGGCGCACCCGCGAAACGGTGGCGAAGCCGGGCCGCCTCGGGCGGATTTCCTTGCGGCCGCAATTCTCCGTCCCGCAGGTGATCCGTGCGCGCTTCGTCGCGCCGGCGGTGACCGGCTTTGGCGCGATGGCGCTGGTCGGCTTCTATGCCGCCGTGGCGCCGAGCATCCTGGCGCAGCAGCTGCATGAGACCAATCACGCCGTCGCCGGCGCGCTGTTCTTCGAACTGGCGATCGTCACCGCGGTCAGCATCGTGGTTCTGATGCGCATGAAGAGCAACAAAGCGATGCTGGCTGCGCTGGCATTGATGATCCCAAGCGTCTTGTTGGTGGTGGCGGCGCAAATGCTGGCTTCGCTGGCGCTGATGATCGCGGCGACAGCCTGCTGCGGCGTGGTGGCGGCGCTCGGCTATCGTGGCGGGCTGCAGGTGGTGAACGAGATCGCGCCGCAGGATCGCCGCGCCGAAGTGGTGTCCAGCTTCTTCATCTGCTGCTTTGTCGGCAACGCCTTGCCCGTCATCGGCATCGGCGTCGTGTCGACCTATGCCAGTCCCGTTGCCGCGAGCCTGGCGTTTGCCTGCATGATTGTAGCCTTTGCGCTGCTGGCGCTGGGCTTCGGACTGAAACAAAGGCGGTGATATCCGGACATCCAGCGGGGGGCGGTTGGCCAGCGGGGACGGTTCAGCCGTTCGGCGTTTCAGGCGAAAGATGCGCGCGTCCGCGCGGCACGCCAAGCCCGGTGTCCGGCGGCTCGCCGGCGGCTGGCCTGTCCTCGATCATGTGCATGGTGCGCCAGCGACCGAAGCGGTAATAGGCCGCGGCCAGCACGAGCGAGGTGATCGAACCGGCCGGGAAACTCCACCACAGCGCTTCCTCGCCGATCACGCCACGCATGAAATAGGCAAAGCCGGTGCGCACGACCAGCACCGAGATGACCAGGATGATCAGCGGCGGCATCACGGCGCCCGTGGCGCGCACCGTGGCAAACAGCACGATGGTGATGCCGAACAGGATGAACGACCACGACGCGACAGTGTTGATGTGGACAGCGATGTCGATCGCGGCACTGTCGCTGCTCAGGAACAAGCTCAGCACCGAGCGGTCGAAAACCGACAGCACGGCAACCAGCGCGCCAGTCAGGACCAGATTGAAGCCGACGCCGGAGGCGGCGATGCGGCCGATCCGGTCCCAGCGCCCGGCGCCGACATTCTGCGCCGCCATCGAGGAGACCGCGGCACCGATGGCGAGCGCCGGCATCTGGATGTAGGTCCATAGCTGGGCAGCAATGCCGTAGGCGGCGGCGACCTGCGAACCGTAGGAATTGACCATGCCCATCACCGTCAATGCAGCGGCCGAGATGACGATCATCTGCAGGCCCATCGGCACGCCCTTGAAGACGACGATGCGCAGCAGGGTGGGGTCGGGCCGCAGCAGAGCGAGGTTGGCGCCGGCCAGCCGCAGCGGATGCTTGCGCACATAGAGCACGATCAGAATGGCGATCACGCTCACCGTCTGGCCGATCAGCGTGGAGGTGGCGGAGCCCGCGATACCGAGTTCGGGAAATGGCCCGATGCCGCGGATGAGCAGCGGGTTGAGGACGATGTCGAGGACGACGGCCAGCGCCATGAAAAAGAAGGGCGTGCGTGAATCGCCGGCACCGCGCAGCACGGTCATGACGAAGGACAGAAGGTTCATCATCGGCACGGCCACGAAGATGATGCGCAGGTAGGAGCGGGCCAACGGCAAGGCATCGGCCGGCGTGCCCAGCGCGCCCAGGATGGCGTCGACCCAGATCCAGCCGCAGACCGCGAACACCACAGAGACGAGGAAGAAGAAGGTGGCGCTGGTGCCGACGATGCGACGTGCCTCCGGCAGGTCGCGGGCGCCGACCGACTGGGCCACCAGGATGGTCGCAGCCATGCCGATGCCGAACACCGTGCCGAGGATCAGGAACAGGACGAGGTTGGCATTGGAGGTGGCGGTCAGCGCCGATTCGCCGAGGAAACGGCCGACCCAGACGGCGTTGATCGACCCGTTGAGCGACTGCAGCACGTTGGAGCCGAGCACCGGCAGCGCGAACAGCAGAAGTGTGCGCGGGATCGGGCCGCTGGTCAGGTCGCCGGTACGCCGGCGCGAGGGCATTTTTTCGTCCATGACGGGCAACTCGGCGAAGGTTAATCTCAAGAGCAGTTCACCGTTTCACGGAAACGGCGAACCGCTCTCTTTGTTTCGACGCAATTCCGGACGGAAAACCGCTACGCACTTTTCCTGGAATTGCTCAAGTCCGGTCCGCGATGATTGCCGACTCCACTGGACAGGTCATGCCTTGATCTAATCATGTTCTCAAAACTTCAGGAATGGGATATTGATCCTCGATGCGTGGGGCCGCATTCCTACTAGATCTTGGATAGACCGGGGGGTTCATGTCCGATATTCCGCTGTTTTTCTCGCGCCTGAACCGGCGCGCGTTCCTCGGTGCGTCCGCCTTGGGCGCGGCCTCCGTGGCTCTTTCGGCGTGCACCACGACGGACGTGGCGCCGCCGCCGGTGGCTGCACCGCCAAGCGATCCGGCTTTCGGCGATGCCGCAAGCATGTATGCGGCGCGCGTCGACGAGGGCTATCAATTGCCGGCAATCCCGGTCGCCAAGCTCGATCCGAAGTTCGTGCGCCAGATCGTGTCCGACCCGACCGGAGAGAGACCCGGCACGATCGTCGTCGATACCTCCGAGCACTTCCTCTATCTGGTGGGCGACGGCGGCAAGGCTATCCGCTACGGCGTCAGCCTTGGCAAGGCCGGTTTCGGATGGACCGGCAGTGCCGTGGTTCAGGCGAGGAAGAAATGGCCGGTCTGGACACCGCCTCCGGAAATGATCCAGCGCCGGCCGGAACTGGCGAAATACAAGGATGGCATGCCGCCCGGCCCGCAGAGCCCGCTCGGCGCCCGCGCGCTGTATCTCTTCCGCGACGGCAAGGACACGATGTACCGGCTGCACGGCACGCCGGAGTGGGATTCCATCGGCAAGAATGCATCGTCGGGCTGCGTGCGCTTCATGAACCAGGACATCATCGACCTTTACAGCCGGGTCAACGGTGTCGCACAGGTCTTCGTGCGCCCCAATTTGTCGGCAGCCGGCAAGATCATGGCCGTTTCGAGCAGGACCGCCGAGCCGATCGATGCCGGCGTGCCAAGGGATGCGGAGATGTTGAAATAAGTGCCTTCGCGGCATTGGTGATCGTGGACAATCGATTTGAAGGCGGACGCGCTCGGCGCGTCCGGCGTCGTGTTGTCGTTACTTCTTGGCCAGGCCCGGCAGCGTGACCTGATAGACCAGGAACATGGTGTCGACATCGGCGCCGTCCTCGGCCTTGTAGGGCGCGCCGACCTGGAAGCCGTCCTGGGCGAGGAAGTCGTTGTCGTTGGCGACGAACAGGAAATAGTCGTCGGGCAGCTTCGGATCGAGAACGCTGACCACCGACATCGCCTCCCACTTCTCCGACAGGTTGTTCTTGTCGTTCGGCGCGCCATTGTGCAGGCCGAAGCGGCCGAGTTCGGCACTGTCGTTGATGTCGATGAACGGCGTCAGCTTGGCCGGCGTCACCGACGGGTCGAGCACGCCCTTGGGCGCCATCGGCTTGTCGGCGGCATCGAAGGCGCCGCCGGCGATGTCGGTGGCGGCCGAGACGTCGACGACGAAGATCTGGCGCACCAGCGAGGTGTCGCCTTTCAGGCCCTGGCCGTTGCCGCTGTCGCGCGCCAGCAACAGGAAGGTCTGATCCGACAACGCCACGATCTCGCTTTGCGCGGCGATCTTGGTCTTGCCCTTGGCATCCTTGAACACCGGCAGCGGCACGACATACTCATGCGCGAGCTTGAGATGGCCGAGGTCGGATGCGTCGTAGACCAGCGCCCTGGTGTTCTGGCGCGTCGCGGGCGAATCGCCGCCATCCTGCCGGGGCGCGGACTGCAGCACGGCGATCAGGAACTTGCCATCAGGCGTCATCGCCATGCCTTCGAGTCCCTGGTTGTTCTGGCGGCCGGTATCGGGATCCTTCGGATCGGGCTCGGCGGCACCCGGACCCGGATTATCCGAGGCGAAGTTCGGCGCGCCGTGGCGCATCGGCACGAGAGCGGCGGGCGGCTGGGTCGCCGACAGCAGATGGCCGTCGGCGGAGAACCGGTAGATGTTCGGGCCGTATTCGTCGGAGATGAACATCGAACCGTCGGGCAGCCGCACGATCGCCTCGTTGTCGAGCGCCAGCTTGCCATTGGCTTCGGGCAGGATCGGCATGGGGCCGCTTGCCGCGCGCACGCCGTTGAGCGGATCGAGGCCGGTAGCGTCGGCGCCCTTGTCGTCGGTGAGAAGCATGGTGTCGGCAAGCGTCGCCTTGACGCCCGTCTGCTCCTGGCCGGCGGCGGGTGCGGCACCTGGAGCTACCGGGGCAAACTCGACGCCGATCGTATTGAGGCGCGGTCGGTAGTCGGTGGTGCCGACGACATTGTAGCCGCGGTCCGGCAGCAGCCAGAGCGAGCCTTTGTAGCCGGCGGCGTCATGCGTCCAGCCTGATGTGTCGATCGCCATGCCGGAGCCCGAGCCGAACGTCTCGCCGAACTTGTCGCGCTGAGCGGCCGGGATGCGGCCGACGCCGACCAGCCCCTTGTTGACGAGGCCGCCGACGGTCGCGGTGCTGTCGGCGAGCGCCGGCGTCAAGGCGGTGAACAAGGCCAGCGCGACGCCGAGCGACGCGGTTCGGTACAGGTGTTTCATGGATAATCCTCTTTGTGACAAGCCGGAGCGGCCGCAGGACGAAAAAAGCTGAAAGAGGTGCGACATCGACGATGCCGCGCGCGCCTCCCCGAAACGCGGTCTACGGCGCGAACATGATGCTTGCGTGACAGCGCACGATGCATGCCCGCCGTCTTCTCCAGGCGACGACAAAAACATGTGCTTGACGGAAAGAATTGATCACCTCGTGCGGCTCTGGTTGGCGAAAAGCGGTGAGCTCGCACGGCACTGGACACTTATGTACAGTACATATATGGTCCAGCCTTCGGACTAACCGTGGAGGGGAAGCCTTGAAGTCGCACTACCGCGCAGTGGTCATCGGAGGTGGCGTGGTCGGGGCCTCGGTCCTCTATCACCTGACGCGTTTTGGCTGGAGCGATGTGGCGCTGATCGAGCGTGCCGAACTGACGGCCGGTTCGACCTGGCACGCGGCGGCCGGGTTCCATGCGCTCAACGCCGACGCCAATGTGGCGGCGCTGCAGGACTACACCATCAAGCTCTACCGTGAACTCGAAGCTGAATCCGGCCAGAATGCGGGCCTGCATATGACCGGCGGCGTCAACATCGCCAGCGATCCGGCGCGTTGGGAGTGGCTGAAATCGGCGTGGGCGGTTTTCCAGTCGGTTGGCATCGAAACCGCTCGCCTGGTGACGCCGGAAGAAATCAAGGAAATCTGTCCGATCGTCGACGTCGCTGGCGTGCTCGGTGGGCTCTATGATTCCAACGAGGGTCATCTCGATCCCTACGGAACGACGCACGCCTATGCCGGTGCCGCGAAAAAGCGCGGCGCGGACGTCATCCTCCGCAATCGAGTCGTCGAGCTGAAGGCGCGCGCTGACGGCCGCTGGGATGTCATCACCGAGCAAGGCACCATCATCGCCGAGCATGTCGTCAACGCCGGCGGGCTGTGGGCAAAGCAGCTTGGCCGCATGGCCGGCGTCGACCTGCCGGTGACGCCGATGGAGCACCATTATTTCATCACCGAGGACATTCCGGAGGTTGCCGCTCTCGACAAGGAACTTGGGCTTGCCGTCGATCTCGACGGCTTTTCGTATCTCAGGCAAGAGCGCAAGGGCGTGCTGCTAGGCGTCTACGAGCAGAACCCCAAGCACTGGAACATGGATGGCGCGCCTTGGGACTACGGTATCGAGCTGATCCCGGAAGACATCGACCGCATCAGCCCCGAACTCGCCAAGGCGCATGAGCGCTTTCCTTGCCTGGCGACAGCCGGCATCCGCAAATGGGTCAACGGCGCCTTCACCTTCACGCCGGACGGCAACCCGATCGTCGGGCCGGTGCGCGGGTTGAAGAACTATTGGGTCGCCTGCGGCGTCATGGCCGGCTTCAGCCAGGGCGGCGGCGTCGGCAAGTCGCTGGCCGAGTGGATGATCTACGGCGAACCGCAGGCTGACATCTTCGGTATGGACATCGCTCGTTACGGCGCCTTTGCCGCCAACCGGGAATATCTCAGGCAGACGACGCGTCAGTTCTATTCGCGACGCTTCGTCATGACGTTTCCCAATGAGCGGCTGCCGGCCGGCCGGCCGCTGAAACGCCCCGGCGCCTATGACGGCATGAGCGCGGCGGGATGCGAATGGACGGCCTCATGGGGGCTGGAAATCCCGGCCTATTTCGCGCCGATGGGGTTTACCGAGAACACGACGCTGCGCCGTTCCAATGCCTTCGACATCGTCGGCGACGAGGCGCTGCAGGTGCGGAGTGCCGCCGGTCTCGTCGATATCTCGGCCTATTCGCGCTATGCGGTGTCCGGGCCCGGCGCTGAAGCATGGCTTGACCGGCTGCTCGCCTGCAAGCTGCCGAAAGCAGGACAGGCGAGGCTGGCGCCCATGCTCGGCCATGACGGACGGCTGAAGGGCGATCTCACCGTCTTCAACTGGGGCGGCGGCTACTGGCTGATGGGCTCCTACTATCTCAGGGAATTCCACATGCGCTGGTTCGAGGCTCATGCGGCGGAGAGTGTCACCGTCGCCGACCTGTCCGACACAATGAGCGGCTTCCTGCTGACCGGGCCGAACGCGCGCAAGATCCTGGAGCGCACGACGCATCAGGATGTTTCCGGTGCAGCACTGCCATTCATGGCTTGTGGAGCATTCGACATCGGCATGGTGCAGGCGCGTGTGGCGCGGCTGTCGATCGCGGGCGAACTCGGCTTCGAAATCAGTTGCCCCGCAACCATGCATGCCACACTGCGTGAAACGCTGCTGGCCGCCGGCGAGGATCTCGGCCTTGCCGAAATCGGTTATTATGCGCTCAACACGCTACGGCTGGAAAAGAGTTTTGGCATCTGGTCGCGTGAATTCACTCAAGGGTATACGCCCAATCAGGCTGGGCTCGACCGCTTCATCGCTTTCGGCAAGGGTGATTTCACCGGTCGCGAAGCGGCGTTGAAACAGCGGGAGGCCGGCAGCAGCCAATGCCTGGTGACGCTGGAGGTCGATGCGCTCGACGCCGACGCCAGCGGCTTCGAGCCGATCTGGCACCAGGGCCGGCGCGTCGGCTTCGTCACGTCGGGCGGCTATGGCTATACGGTCGGCAAGAGCCTGGCGCTGGCGCTTGTCGACCGCGATTTCGCGGGCGAGGGCACCGCGGTTTCGGTGCATGTCGTGGGTGAGGAGCGGCCGGCCCGTGTCATCGCGGCCTCGCCCTACGATCCCCTGGGCAAGGCGATGCGGCAATGAGGAGGATTTCTGATGGTCGATGACGCGGCACGGGACAGCAGGCGCGAACGCCGGCGTGGACGCACGGGCGAGGCCGGCAGCGAAAGCAGCCGCCGGCCCAATTACCATTCGCTGAAGAATCCGTTCCTGCCGCAGCCGATTTTTTCGGACGATCAGGTCGCCGCCATTCACGACACGGCGCTGCGGGTGCTGGAAGAGCTCGGCATCAAGGTGCTGCTGCCGCGGGCGCGTGAGCTTTTCGAGCGCGCCGGCGCGCTCGTCGATCCCGACACCGACATGGTGCGCATCGGCCGTGACATGGTGACGGCGGCACTGGCCTCGGCGCCGAAGTCGATTCACGCCCATGCCGGTTCCCGCGCGCGCGATCTGACGCTCGAACTTGGCTCGATGGCGTTCCTGGCCGGGAGCGGAGCGCCGAATGTCACCGACCTCGAACGCGGCCGGCGGCCGGGGACACTCGCCGATTTCGAGGACCTGATACGACTGGTGCAGCATTTCGATGTGCTGCATATGCTCGGACCCTGTATCGAGCCTCAGGATGTCGACAACCGCTTTCGCCACTATGCCGTCAATCGCGCGCAGCTGACGCTGTCGGACAAGTTTCCGTTCGTGTTCGCACGCGGCACGCCGCAGGTCGAGGACGGTTTTGCGATGCTGCGGCTGGCGCGCGGCCTGTCGCAGGACCAATTTCTGGCGAACGCGCATTGCTATACCGTCATCAACACCAATTCGCCGCGCCAACTCGACATTCCGATGGCTCAAGGCATCATCGATTTCGCCCGCGCAGGCCAGGTCTCCGTCATCACGCCGTTCTGCCTGGCGGGTGCGATGGCGCCGATCACGGTCGCCGGCGCGCTGACGCTGCAGCATGCCGAGGCGCTGGCGGGGCTGACGCTGGCGCAGATCGTGCGGCCTGGTGCGCCGGTCGTCTACGGCTCATTCTCCTCCAATGTCGACATGAAATCCGGCGCGCCGGCCTTCGGCACGCCAGAGCATATCAAGGCAACGCTGGGGGCCGGGCAATTGGCGCGCTTCACGGGGTTGCCGTGGCGGTCCGGCGGCGGCAGTGCCGCCAACATCTCGGACGCGCAGGCCGCGCACGAGACGCAGTTCGCGCTGTGGGGCTCGGTGCTGGCCGGGGCGACGATGTGCATCCATGCCGCCGGCTGGCTGGAAGGTGGCCTCAGCGTCTCCTTCGAGAAGCTGGTCACCGATATTGAGGCGTTGCAGACGGTGGCGGAACTCTGTGCCGCGACGCCGGGTGACAGCGATTCGATCGGCTTCGAGGCGATCGCCGAAGTGCAGCCGGGCGGGCATTTCTTCTCGGCCGGCCACACCATGGCGCGCTACCGCACCGCCTTTTACGAACCGCTGGTGGCCGACTGGTCGAATTTCGGCAATTGGACGCAAAGCGGCTCGAAGACGGCAAGCGAGCGCGCCACCGGTGTCTGGAGACGGGCGCTGGCCGACTTCGAGCCGCCGGCTTCGGCTGCCGCCACATCAGGCGTGCTGGACGAGTTCATCGCCCGGCGCACTGAAGAGGGCGGGGCTGCGCCAGTGTCGTGACAGGGATGGAATTGCAGCGATGATGCGGAACCGGCGGCATTCCCGGGCATTCATGGGAATGGCCAACGGAGGACGACATGGGATTCGACCAGTATCACGAACCGCCTGAAGAATTGTCGCAGAAGGTACGGACCTTTGCCCGCATGATCGCCTCGCTGATCGAGGAAGCGGAAGCGATCGGCTGGTACGAACAGCGCATGTCGGTGGAAAAAGACCCGCAGGCGCGGGCCATCATGGAGAACGCGCAAGGCGAGGAATTCAAGCATTTCGGCATGGATCTCGAATTCCTGCTGCGCCAGAATAAGGACTGGCGGGCGGAACTGAAGGAAATTCTGTTCACCACGGGCGATATCGTCAAACGCGGCGAAGCCGGCGAGAAGAAGGTGGATTGAGGCCTATCAGCTCGTACCGACGCGGCTGCGGGTTTCGCCTCAATTAGTCGCTGTCGCGTGCGACCAGTTCCAGCGGCCAGACTTCGCGCATGATCCGCGGACCTTCCGGGCCGGCGAAGGCCGGGATCGAGGCCAGCAGCATTTCGGCGAGCCGCTGTCCCATCGGCTCCAGCGCCGGGCGGAAGGCGGTCAGCGCCGGCGAGAAGTAGCGGCAGAGCGGCGTGTCGACGATGACGGTCACCGCCATGTCGTGACCCGGCCTGATGCCCATCTCGGCCAGCGCCTTGCAGCCGCCAAGCGCCATCGCGTCATTGTTGAAGATGATGGCGGTCGGCGGATCTTTCGAGCGCATCACTTGCGGCGTCACTTCGTAGCCGCCGGCCTCGTTGATGAAGCCGGACGCGATCAGTTCAGGGTCGACCTCGATGCCGTGCCGCCGCAAGGCCTTGCGGTAGCCGGCCAGGAACAGATAGCCGAAGTTGAGATCGAGCGACGGGCGGATGGCGGCGATGCGGCGGTGGCCGCGTGCCACAAGGCGGTCGACGGCGTCAGCGCCAGCCTTTTCGAAATCGAGGTCGAGGGACGGGTAGGACTTGTCTCCGGAGCGGCTGCGGCCAAGGGTGGCGAACGGAAAGCCGACCTGGGTTAGATAATCGATGCGCTCGTCCTCGCGCCGCGTCCAGGCCAGCAGCACTGCGTCGGCCCGGCGCGTCTCGACGACGCGGCGCAGGCGCTCCTGCTGGTAGTCGCCGGGCGCGCCCATCACCACGATCAGGTCGAGACCGCTTTCGGCGAGTCTGGCCTGCAGCCCGATCAGGAACGGAATGAAGAACGGCTCGCCATATTGCTGGTCGCCCGGATGCGGCTGCAGCATGAAGGCGATCGAATGGGTGGCGCCTTGCCTGAGACTGCGGCCGGACTGGTTCGGCGAATAGTTGAGCGTCCTGGCCGCCTCGAGCACGCGCTTGCGCGTGTCGGCATTGACGTCGGCGCGGCCATTCAGCGCGCGCGACACCGTGCCGATCGAAATGTTCAGGTGACGGGCAAGGTCGTGAATGCTGGATGCCAAATGACTGTTCTCCCCCTTGCTTGGCTAGCACCGGTAGCCGCTCAGGCCAAGGCGCAAGACGATTTTCACGAGCGGCCAATTGACATTCTACGCCTTCGGGTGTGTTCTCGTAAACGTTTACGGAAAAACGTTTACGGTCTTGCCGTGAATGCCGTGACGATCGGTCTGGAGGGACCGAGAGGGAGGAGTGCTGGATGATCGATGTCGTCCTGGTCGGCTGCGGAGCGATGAGCAAAGCCTGGCTCGATGCCGTGCGGCAGATCGACGGGCTGGCCATTGTCGGCCTTGTCGATCTCGACGCCGACAGGGCGCGGGCGAGGGCGCGTGAATACGACCTCACCAATGTCGTCATAGGCACCAGTCTCGACGCCGTGCTCGGCCAGACCAAACCGCAGGCGGTGTTCGATGTGGTGGTTCCCGCTGCCCGGCGCGAAGTCGCGCTTTCCGCTTTTGCCCATCATTGCCATCTCTTGACGGAAAAACCGCTCGCCGACAGTCCTGAGAATGCGCGGGCCATCGTCGAGGCGGCTCGCCAGGCCGGACGCATCCATGCCGTCGTCCAGAACCGCCGCTATGTCGCTAATGTCAGGCGCATCCGGAGATTTCTGGACTCCGGCGCCATCGGTGCGCCGACCAGCATCCATGCCGACTTCTTCGTCGCGCCGCATTTCGGCGGCTTTCGCGAGGAGATGGCCCATGTGCTGCTGCTCGACATGGCGATCCACACATTCGACGCCGCCCGCTACATGGTCGCCGGCGAGCCGGCCGGCGTCTATTGCCGGGAATGGGAGCCGGCCAATTCCTGGTACCGGCAGGGATCGTCGGCCAGCGCCGTCTTCGATCTCGGTGGCGGCAAGGTCTTCACCTATGCCGGCTCCTGGTGTGCCGACGGCTTCCGCACCAGTTGGGAAGGCAGCTGGCGCATCGTCGCTGAGCGCGGCAGCCTCATTTGGGACGGCAACGATGCGTTGAAGGCGGAGGTGGTGGCGTCGGGCCGCGATGGGCTGATCGACAAGACCCAGCCGATCGAAGTGCCGTCGCTCGATCCGGCCGACCGCATCGGTGGCCATCTCGGCATCATCAGGGATTTCATGCACGCCATCGAGACCGGCACAGAGCCGGAGACGCGTGGCGCCGACAACATCAGGAGTCTGGCCATGGTTTTCGGCGCCATCGAGAGCGCCGAAACCGGACGCCGCGTGGCAATCGCAGAGGACGCACAATGATGCCAAACCCGCTTCTCGACATCCGGATCGGCACCATGGTGCGGGCCAACCTCGACGATCCGGCGGCCTACATCAAGGCGATCCTGCCGCTCGGATTCGAGAGCATCCAGCCCTTCTTCTGGCAGACGCTGGGCGGCAAGGACCTGCCGCGGCTCGCCGGCCAGATCCGCGAGGCGATCGGCGATGCCGATGTCACGGTGTCCTCGCTTGGCGTGTTCGGCAATCCGCTGGAGAGCGGCGATGTCGATCGCGGCGTGCTGCAGGCCTGGGAAACGGTGATCGACAATGCGCATCTGTTC
The DNA here is from genome assembly GCF_040321205.1 of Mesorhizobium sp. M0496. Lineage (NCBI taxonomy): Bacteria > Pseudomonadati > Pseudomonadota > Alphaproteobacteria > Hyphomicrobiales > Phyllobacteriaceae > Mesorhizobium > Mesorhizobium sp. M0496. Next base: position 25,482 of record NZ_JAMYRC010000036.1, read on the forward strand.
GGCGCGTCGATGGTCAGCGGCTTCACCGGGCGCCTGCGCGGCAAGAAGCTGACCGACAGCCTGCCGCGCTTCAAGGAGGTCTGGGGCCCGCTGGCCAAACGCGCCGCCGACAAAGGCGTGCGCATCGCCTTCGAGAATTGCGCGATGGACGGCAACTGGGCCAGCGGTGACTGGAACATCGCCCACAATCCGGACGCCTGGGAGCTGATGTTCAACGAAGTGTCCGACGACAATCTCGGCCTCGAATGGGAACCCTGCCACCAGCTTGTCTATCTGATCGATCCGATGCCGCAGATCCGCAAATGGGCGCCGCGCATCTTCCACGTCCACGGCAAGGACGCGACGGTGCGCTGGGACGTCATCCGCGAGCATGGCGTGTTCGGCCGGCTGCCTTTCGTGCAGATGCGCACGCCTGGCTTCGGCGACAGCGACTGGACGCGCGTGATCAGCGAATTGCGGCTGGCCGGGTACAAGGGCGCCATCGACATCGAAGGCTGGCACGACCCGGTCTATCGCGACGATCTCGAGATCACAGGGCAGGTACGGGCGCTGGAATATCTGAAGCAATGCCGGGGAGGCGCCAGCTACCTGCCGAACCCAGCGTGAGAGCAGGCCGGAGAGGAGCCGGCAAGCAAGTGGTACTGCCAGCAATCATCAAAAGCCCCTCGGCTGACGAGGGAAACAATGGGAGGAACGTGCATGAGCATCGCGAAGAGAACGACACTTCTGCGCTCGACCGTCGTGGCGGCGGCCACGGCGCTTTGCGCCACAATCTCCACCTTGCCCGCGCAGGCGCTCGATGCCCAATGGTGCAAGGACGTCCACATCCGCTTCTTCGTCGGCGGCGCTGAGGGCGACGCCTTCGGCACCATCGTCTACAATGGCGCCAAGCAGGCGGCGGCCGATCTCGGGCCGAAGGTCGACTACATCTTCTCCCAGTGGGACGTTGAAAAGATGGTGCAGCAATTGCGCGAAGCCGTCGCGGTGAAGCCCAACGGCATCGCCATGATGGGCCACCCGGGCGACGCGTCGATCATGCCGCTGGCCGAGCAGGCGCACAAGGACGGCATCAAGATGATGTACCAGAACGTGCCGGTGCCGAAGGTGGTGGAAGCATTCGGCGGCGGCTATGTCGGCGCCCAGCAGGAGCAGCAGGGCCGCGCGCTCGGCACCGAGGCGTTCAAGCTCGGCAAGCTCAAGGCCGGCGACAAGGCGATCATGATCGGCCCGTTCGAGAACGAGGCCCGCGGCGCGCGCGAGCGCGGCACGGTCGCAGCACTGAAGGAGGCCGGCGTCGAGGTCATCCAGCTGTCGTCGCCGCCGAGCGGCGAATGGGCGTCCGACCCCAATCTGGCGATACCGGTGATCACCGCGGCGCTGCTCAACAATCCCGATGTGAAGGCAGTCGGCTATCCCGGCGGCCAGATGCTCGGCAATGTCCCGACCTACATGCAAGCGGCGGGACGCAAAGCGGGCGACATCTTCAACTTCGGCTTCGATACCAGTCCGCAGATCGTCGAGGCGTTCAAGGGCGGCTGGGTGCAGCTGACGGCCGACCAGCAGCCGTTCCTGCAGGGCTATCTGCCGATCCTCAGCCTTTGCCAGCAGGTGGTGCTGGGCCTGGCGCCGATGAATGTCGACACCGGCGCCGGTTTCGTCACGCCGCAGAATTACGAGATCGTCGCCGAGCTGGCCAAGCAGGCGCTGCGCTGACCTCCCAAGCCGTCGGCCGGGGTATCAGGCCCGGCCGGCGGAACCGCGGCGACAACGCCGGCACGCGACAATGAAAGCGAGGATCCGATGGCCGAACGTCTCATCGAACTGCGCGACATCAGCAAGTCCTATGGCCACGTCTATGCGCTAGGCGGGGTCAATCTCAGCGTCGACCGCGGCGAGGTGGTCGGCCTCATCGGTGACAATGGCGCAGGCAAGTCGACGCTGATCAAGATCCTGTCGGGTGTGGTCAAGCCGACCAGCGGCGAGATACTCATCCGCGGCAAGCCGGTGACCGGATGGAGTGCGGCGCGCTCGCGCGAAGCCGGCATCGAGACGGTGTTCCAGGACCGGGCGCTGGCCGTGCAGCAGACCATCGTGCGCAACATCTTCATGGGCCGCGAACTGACCGGCTTCATGGGCTTTCTCAGGGTCAACAAGGAGATCGAGGAGGCGAGCCGGCTGATGCGCGAGATCGGCTTCACCTCGAAAGTGTTCACGCCGCATTCGATCGTCGGCCAGCTGTCCGGCGGCGAGCGCCAGGGCGTAGCGATCGCGCGCGCCATCTACAAGCAGGCGGAGCTGATCGTCCTCGACGAGCCGACGACGGCGCTGTCGCTGACCGAAACCGCCAAGGTCTTCCATTTCGTGCGCCAGGTGCGGGCGAGCGGCCGCTCGATCCTGTTCATCGGCCACAACATCCATCATGTCTTCGACATCGCCGACCGCTTCGTGGTGCTGGACCGCGGCAAGGTCGCGCTCACCGCCGACCGCAGCCAGGTCAAGTCGGCCGAAGACCTCATCAATTTCATGGAAGACGTCGCGCATCCGGGCGGGTTGGCCGGACTGCATGACGCCGGCGACGCGGAGCAGAGAGCACGATGAGCAACACCATGGAACCCGATCTGCACGAGCCGGCGGCCGGCATTCCCCGCCCCAATTCCCAGAAGGAGTGGAAGCACCCATCCGATCACTGGATGCGCGGCTTCATCCTCGACAACCGCGCCTCGCTCGGCACGCTCGGCGTGTTCATCATCATGATGGCGGTGTTCATCATCGCCAACCCGACCGTCTTCACCACCTGGTACCTCTACCGCTCGGTGCTGACCACGCTGCCGGTGGCGCTGTTCGTGGTGGTGCCGCTGGTCTTCGTCGTCACCTGCGGTGAGATCGACCTGTCGTTTCCGGCGACGATGGGTTTTGCCTCCTGGGTCTTCGCGCTGGTCGTGCAGGCCGGTTATGATCCGTTCCTGGGTATCATTGCAGCGCTGATTACCGGCATGCTGCTCGGTTTCCTGGTCGGATCGCTGGTGGTCTATGGCGGGCTGTCGTCGCTGATCGCCACGCTCGGCATGAATTTCCTGCTGCGCGGTCTGATCCAGATCATCAACGAGGGCAAGTCGACGGCGCTGACCAGCCTTGCTGACAGCTGGGCCTACACGATCTTCTCCGGCCAGCTGCTGGGCATTCCGGTACAGATATTCTGGGCCATCGCCTTTGTGGTGCTGTCGGCGATGCTCTACAACCGCCATCGCTTCGGCGCGCAGGTGAGGGTGGTCGGCGACAACCCCGACAGCGCCCAGCAGATGGGCATCGACGTCAAGCGCGTGCGGGTGAAAGTGTTCGTCTTCGTCGGCATTGGGGCGGCGATCGCCGGCACCTTCTCGGTGATGATCAACTTCACCTGGTGGCCGACCGCCGGCGACGGCTATCTCCTGCCGGTGCTGGCCTCGGTGTTCGTCGGCGGCACCCCAACCTGGGGCGGCATCGGCACCGTGGTCGGCGGCGCGATCGGTGCCGTCACCGTGTCCTTCATCCAGACCGGCGTCGTGGCGGCAGGCCTGAGCGGCTTCTATGTCCAGTTCTTCAACGGGCTGATCATCATCCTGTCGCTGCTCGGCCACAAGTGGAACCAGGCGCGGTATAGGTGAGGGGCTATTTCGTTGACGGACCGCATGCCCTGACTATTGGCGCAGACGCCCTTCGCTTCGTCATCCACGGGCGAAGCAAGGAGCGGAGCGGCGCAGCGCAGACCCGAGGATCCATGCCGCGACTTATACGCGTCACCACGGTGCAGAATTCTGCTCCGCTGCACCCTTCGGCCAAGGTCGCGGCATGGATCCTCGGGTCTCCGCGACGTCGCTTCGCTCCTGCTCCGCCCGTGGATGACGAAAGTAGGGGCTTCCGCCAGAGAATGGTCGCTTGTAGGACAAGCGGACGCTCACACTGCCGCGACAAATCCATCCAGCACGCGTTTCTGGCCGGCCTTGTCGAAGTCGATGGTCAGCTTGTTGCCTTCGATGTTGGAAATGTTGCCGTTACCGAATTTCTGGTGGAAGACGCGGTCGCCGATGTTGAAGGCGGACGGCTTGTCGGCGACGGATTTGGCGACCAGCTCGCCGTCGATGGTGCGGCCCTTGACCGAAGTGCGGCCGGCGCCGTAGCCGCTGTCCGTCTCGCCATAGCCGATGCGCTCGACCTGGTGGCCGGAGCGCGAGCCCCAGTTGCGGTCGGTGGCCTCGGTGCGGTTGGCCTGCGCGCGCTGCCAGCCCGGCGTCGCGTAGGTGTTGGAGAAGGCGCCTGACTTTTCGGTGTCGGCGCCGACATTGTCGAAGCGCGAGGCGCCATAGGGGTTTTGCCGTCCTGCGCCCTGGCCGCCGCGACCAGAGGCAAAAGAACCGCCGCCATAGGAATTGCCATAGCCGCCATAGGAGTTGCCGCTTTCGGCGACCTCGACATGGGCTTCCGGCAGTTCGTCGAGAAAGCGTGACGGGATGGTCGACTGCCACAGGCCGTGGATGCGGCGGTTTGAGACGAACCACAGATGCAGGTTCTTCTTGGCGCGGGTCAGGCCGACATAGGCAAGCCGCCGCTCTTCCTCCAGCCCCGAGCGGCCGCCTTCATCGAGTGCGCGCTGATGCGGGAATAGGCCTTCCTCCCAGCCAGGCAGAAAAACGGTTTCGAATTCGAGACCTTTCGCGGAATGCAGCGTCATGATGCTGACGGCGTCGAGCCCGGCGTTCTGCTCGGCGTCCATGACCAGTGCGACATGCTCGAGGAAGGAGCGTAGCGACTCATACTCCTCCATGGAGCGGATCAGCTCTTTGAGGTTCTCCAGCCGGCCGGGCGCTTCGACCGAGCGGTCGTTTTTCCACATGTCGGTGTAGCCGCTCTCTTCGAGAATGGTCTCGGCGAGTTCGGTGTGCGGCGTGGTTTCCAGCGCCTTCTGCCAACGCTCGAAATTGGCCGCGACCTCGCGCAGTGCCGCGCGCGGCTTCGGCTTCAGCTCGTCGCTTTCGGCAAGCTTGGCGGCGGCTTCCAGCATCGGGATGCGCAACGCACGGGCGGTGTCGTGGATCTGGCGGATGGTGGCTTCACCAAGGCCGCGCTTGGGCACGTTGACGATGCGTTCGAAGGCGAGGTCGTCGGCGCCTTGCGCGACGACGCGGAAGAAGGCCAGCGCATCGCGGATTTCCATGCGTTCGTAAAAACGCGGGCCGCCGATGACGCGGTAGTTGAGGCCGAGCGTGACGAAGCGATCCTCGAACTCGCGCATCTGGAAGGAGGCGCGGACCAGGATCGCCATGTCGTTGAGATTGTGCTTCTGGCGCTGATAGGTCTCGATGGTCTCGCCGACGGCGCGAGCTTCCTCCTCGGAATCCCAGGCGGCATGGACATGCACCTTGCCGTCCTCCGGCTCGTCGCGGTCGGTGAACAGCGTCTTGCCGAAGCGGCCCTCATTGTGGGCGATGAGGTGGGAGGCCGCGCCAAGGATGTGCGCGGTCGAGCGGTAGTTGCGCTCCAGCCTTATGATGGTGGCGCCGGGAAAATCCTTGTCGAAGCGCAGGATGTTGTCGACCTCGGCCCCGCGCCAGCCGTAGATGGATTGGTCGTCGTCGCCGACGCAGCAGATGTTGACGGTGGCCGGACGCGGGTTTCCCTCCCCCTTGAGGGGAGGGTGGCCGGGCGAAGCCCGGTCGGGTGGGGTCCGCGCGGCAGTGCTCGACGTTCTGGAGGTGCCTTCTGCGGCAACCCCCTCCGCCCGCTTCGCGGGCACCTCCCCCTCGAGGGGGGAGGACTGCGGCCGCTGCGCCAAAAGCCGCAGCCACATGTATTGCGCTGTGTTGGTGTCCTGGTACTCGTCGACGAGGATGTATTTGAAGCGCTTGTGGTATTCCTTCAGCACGTCCGGATTGGCGCGGAAGATGCGGATCGGGTGGCACAGGAGGTCGCCGAAATCGCAGGCATTCAGCGTCTTCAGCCGCTCCTGATAGGCCTTGTAGAGTTCGCGGCCCTTGCCATTGGCGAAGGCGCGCGCGTCGCCCTCGGCGATATCGGCCGGGCCTTGCCCCTTGTTCTTCCAGCCATCGATCATCTGGGCGAACTGCTTGGCCGGCCAGCGCTTGTCGTCGAGCCCTTCGGCCTGGATCAGCTGCTTGATCAGCCGCACGACGTCGTCGGTGTCGAGAATGGTGAAGTCGGAGCGCAAGCCTGCAAGCTCGGCATGGCGGCGCAGCAGCTTGACGCCGATCGAGTGGAAGGTGCCGAGCCAGGGCATACCTTCGACATTGCCTTCGCCGATCAGGACGCCGATGCGGATCTTCATCTCGCGGGCGGCCTTGTTGGTGAAGGTCACCGCAAGGATCTGCGACGGGAAGGCCTTGCCGGTGGCGAGGATGTGGGCGATGCGGGTGGTCAAGACGCGTGTCTTGCCGGTGCCGGCGCCGGCCAGCACCAGAACCGGACCTTCGGTGGTTTCCACCGCCAGCCGCTGCTCGGGGTTCAGCCCCTTCAGATAGTCGGGCGCATTGTTGTGGCCGCTGCGGGCAGCCATGGCGCGCGCAGCAATGCCCGACGGGGCCGAGGGCCGCGCATTGGGTTCGTCGAAAAAGGGCATGTCTTCGGAAAAGCCGGACATTGCCCCGAATGTAGTGATTCGGGAGCGAAAGACCAGAAGTGTCTACGTTTTGTTCCGGTAAAGTGCCTGATATCGCCGTTCAGGCCTTGCGGTAACCGAGAGCGACGAAAACCGAACGAGCGCGCCTCGTCGGTCATCACGGCGCCGAGAGCGCTGGAAAACGCTGATGCAGGCAAGATGGATTACCACCTCGGCGTGTGCTCCGCGCTTGACAGGCGCGGCAGGCGGGAGAAAGTTGTGCCCAGGGCAGGAAGGTAACGCCGGTTGCCCATGGCCGCGTCGCAAAGCGCAACAGTCGAAGGAGTATCATCTTGGCTGTCACCGTCACCTCCCTCATTCTTTTGCTCATAGGCCTGGCGCTCGGCGGCGGCGGTATCCGCTTAGCTTCGCTGGGCGGCAGCTGGTATTACCTCATAGCCGGTCTCGCATTCCTGATCGCCGCCTGGCTGCTCTACCGGCGCAGATCCACCGCGCTGTGGCTCTACGCGGCGATCGTGCTCGGCACACTTGCCTGGGCGGTCTGGGAAACCGGCTTCGACTGGTGGGAACTCGGGCCCCGCGGCGGCATCATCGTGCTGGTCGCGCTGTGGCTGCTGACGCCATGGGCGAGACGAGGTCTTGTCGGCCCTGATGCGCGCGCGCCGATGATCCTTGCAGTGCTGGCATCGCTTGCCGTCGCTGGCTACTCGATGACGGCCGATCCGAAGGACATTGCCGGCGAACTCGGCACCGACAAGATCGTCGCCAACGCCAATCTCGGCAATGATGTGCCGGCCGGCGAATGGCACTATTACGGCCGCACGCAGTTCGGCCAGCGCTATTCGCCGCTCGATCAGATCACGCCGGACAATGTCGCCAAGCTGCAGCCGGCGTGGACTTACCGCACCGGCGACGTGAAGGGTCCGGACGACGTCGGCGAGACCACCTATCAGGTGACGCCGCTGAAGATCGGCGACACGCTCTACATCTGCACGCCGCACAATTTCGCCATCGCCATCGACGCAGCGAGCGGCAAGGAGAAATGGCGCTTCGACCCCAAGATCAAGCTCGACAAGGACCGCCAGCACCAGACCTGCCGCGGCGTGGCCTATTATGCCGATGCTGCCGGCGCCGCCGGCCAGCCCTGTGCGACCCGCGTCTACCTGCCGACCTCGGACGCGCGGCTGATCGCGCTCGATGCCGCCAACGGGCAGGTCTGCCCGGCTTTTGCCGAGGGCGGCACGCTGAACCTTCTGACCAACATGCCGTATCCGAAGTCGGGCTATTATTACTCGACCTCGGCGCCGCTGATATCAGGCGGCAAGATCATTGTCGGCGGCGCGGTCAACGACAATTATTCGACGCAGGAGCCGTCGGGCGTCATCCGCGCCTACGACGCTGCCACCGGCAAGCTGCTATGGAACTGGGATTCCGGCAATCCGGACCAGACGACGCCATTGGCGGCCGGCCAGACCTACACCGCCAACTCGCCCAACATGTGGTCGACGCCGAGCGCCGACGAGAAGCTCGGCCTGCTCTATGTGCCGCTCGGCAACCAGACGCCGGACCAGCTCGGCGCCGGGCGCAGCGCCAATGTCGAGAAGTTCTCGTCGTCGATCACCGCGCTTGACCTCAACTCCGGGCAATTGCGCTGGGTGAGGCAGACGGTGCACCACGACCTCTGGGACATGGACGTGCCGGCGCAGCCGAGCCTGATCGACATCACCAAACCCGACGGCACGGTGGTGCCGGCGCTGGTCGGGCCGACCAAGCAGGGCGACCTCTATGTGCTCGACCGGCGCACCGGCGAGCCGGTCATCGCTGTCAACGAAGTGCCGGCGCCCGGCGGTGCCATCGAGGGCGATCACACATCGCCGACGCAGCCGGTGTCGGATCTTACCTTCATGCCGAAGCCGCTCACCGGCGCCGACATGTGGGGCCTCACCATGTTCGACCAGCTGGCTTGCCGGATCGAATTCCAGGGCCTGCGCTATGAAGGCCGGTATACGCCACCTTCGGTACAGGGCTCGCTGATCTATCCCGGCAATTTCGGCACCTTCAACTGGGGTGGCGTCGCTGTCGACCCGGTCCGGCAAGTGATGTTCGGCATGCCGACTTATCTGGCGTTCAAGTCGCAACTCATTCCACGCGATCAGGTGCCGCCGCCGGACGAGGGGCGTGGCAGTGAGCAGGGACTGAACCGTAACGAGGGCGCGCCCTATGCGGTGGTGATGGGACCGTTCCTGTCGCCGCTCGGCATTCCTTGCCAGGCGCCGCCCTGGGGCTATGTCGCCGGCGCCGATCTGAGGACCGGCACCATCGCCTACAAGCACCGCAACGGCACCGTCTATGACATGACGCCACTGCCGCTGCCGCTGAAGGTCGGGGTGCCCGGCATCGGCGGGCCGATGATCACCGCTGGTGGCGTCGCTTTCCTCGGTGCGGCGGTCGACGACTATCTGCGCGCCTATGACCTGACATCGGGCAAGCAGCTGTGGCAGGCGCGGCTGCCGGCCGGCGGGCAATCGACGCCGATGACCTATACGGTCGCCGACGGGCGCCAGTTCGTGGTCATCGTCGCCGGCGGTCACGGCTCGGTCGGCACCAAGCCGGGGGATTATGTGATGGCCTACGCGCTGCCGAAGTGAGGGTGGCGCAATCTATGACCTAGCAGAGTCCCAGATGGCTTTTCAGGCTGGGTACCGATCCGAGTATCCGGTTGGTGAGGTCAGGGCCGGCGGCGGCTTCGGCTTGCTGGGCCAGCGTTTCGCCGGCCTTCTGGATCTGAGCCAAATCGAGCCCGGACGCCTTGAGCGCGGCGAGGCCGTTGACCAGCGCGCCGGCCTTTTCGCCGAGAACCCCGCCAAGCGCGCCCTGCAGCGATGACAGGAAGCCGCCACTGGCGCCGGCCGGAGCGACGGCCATGACATCATACTGGTGGGCGAGGTCGTCGGCGCCCGGGATTTTGGCGAAAGACGCCGACGCGCTGGTGCCTTCCGCCTCATGTTCGAGCACCGAGAAGATGGTGCCGACGACTTTCTCCGTCGTCGCCTGGTCAAGGCCGGCTTTCTGCGAGACGGTGTTGACGATATCCTGGACGTTCAAGACCTGATCTCAACCTTGGATTTTCGTGGATACGGCCTGGCGCTGGTTACTACGGACCCTGATCGTCGATCGCCTGGTGGAAGCGGCCGAGCGCAGTGCCAGCAGTGCGGCAGCGGCCAGCACGAAAGCGGTGGCGAGGATCGGGGTGGAAAAGGCCATGGGTGTTGTTCCTTCCGGTCAGATTGAGCGCACAGGGCAGGGACGAGGCCGCAAAGGCAGCTATCCCTAATATTGAAGCAGCCGCATCAAGATTGTCGAAAATGACCAAAATGTGATTGCAGTGGGTTCTGCCACGGCTTTCGGGTGAGCACCGTCACCCAACCGTGACTGGATCATGCAAGTCTCGACCCTATCTTGCGCCGCAACGAGACTTTTCGAAGCCGAGGAGCGCATCCATGACGAAAGCCGAAGCCAACACCAAGCCCGTCATCACTCAGGCGATGATCGATGCCTATGACGAGTACACGCATCTGACACTCGACCGCCGCCGCTTCATGGAGCAACTGACCCGGCTTGCCGGATCGGGCGCGGCGGCGGCGGCGATCGCGCCGCTTCTGGCGGCGAATTCCGCCCAGGCGGCAATCGTCGCCGACAACGATCCGCGGGTGAAGGGCGAGGACATAACCTATGCCGGCAGCGGCGGCGAGATGAAGGGCTATCTGGTCAAGCCGGCGGATAAGGCGGGCAAGCTCGGCACGGTCATCGTCGTGCATGAGAACAGGGGACTCAACCCACATATCCGCGACGTGGCGCGACGCGTGGCGCTGGAAGGGTTCGTGGCGCTTGCGCCGGATTTTCTGTCGCCGCTCGGCGGTACGCCAGCCGATGAAGACAAGGCGCGCGACATGTTCGCCAAGCTCGATTCGGCGCAGACCATTGCCAACGGTGTAGCGACCGTCGCTTTCCTCAAGGGCGACAAGAACGGCAACGGCAAGGTCGGCGCCATCGGCTTCTGCTGGGGTGGCGGCACGGTCAACATGCTGGCCGTCAACGCGCCAGATCTCAATGCCGCCGTCGCCTATTACGGCATGCAGCCGAACGCCGCCGACGTGTCGAAGATCAAGGCGGCCTTGCTGCTGCACTATGGCGGACTGGACGAGCGCATCAATGCCGGCATCGACGCCTTCAAGAAGGCGCTCGACGCAGCGCATGTCGAATACACGGTCTATGTCTATGAAGGCGCCAACCATGCCTTCAACAACGACACCTCGGCTGCGCGCTACGACAAGAAGGCGGCCGACCTCGCCTGGGGACGCACGATCGCCTTCCTGAAGGAGAAGCTGGCGTAGCTTCCGGCGTTGTTTCAGCGCGCCGGTTTGTGGAAGGCGACGCCGGCCACCACCAGCGCGATGCCGAGGCAATCGGTGAGGCTTGGTATCTGGCGCAGCACGATGACGCCGATCAGCGTGGCGGTGACCGGCAGCAGCGACAGCATCAGCGCAAAGCTGGCGCGCGGCAGCCGCGACATGGCGAGTTGGTCGCAGATGTAGGGGATGACCGACGAGCAGATGCCGACGCCGGTGGCGGCGAGCACCAGCGGCGGTGAGAAAAAGGCCGGCAGTGCATCTCTGAAGCCGATCGGCAGCACGATGACGAAAGCGATTGCCATGGCGGCACCAAGGTTGGCGATGCCGCCGCCCGCGCCTGAGGCAGCGATGCGGTGCCCGAGAACGATGTAGCCGACAAACAGCGCGCCGTTGAGGAGGGCCCAGAACAGCCCAAGGGGATCGCTCGACCACTTGACGTCGATGAGCAGCAAGGTGCCGGTGACGGCGACGGCAAGGGCGGCGAGATTGCGCGGGCTCCTGAGGCCGATCACCGCAACACCGATGGTGCCGACGAATTCGATCGCCGCCACCAGCGAGATCGGCAAGCGGTCGAGCGCCAGGTAGAACGAGCAGTTCATCACCGCCAGACAGGCGCCGAAGGCTAGCAACAGCAGCCGGGTCGAGAGATCGGCGCGGGCGAAAGATCGCCAGGGACGGGTCAGCGGTGCGAAGATCAGCGCGGCGGTGGCGATGCGCAGCCAGGCCATGCCAAGCACGCCGACATGCGGGAAAAGCAGCACGGCGAATGCCGGCCCGAGATAGTGGAAGACGGCGCTGACGCAGAACCAGACATGCGGCGGCAGTTTTTCCGTCAGCCTGCCGAGGGTGGAACCGGCAGCAGCAGGGTCTGCCGCAGGAACTTGCGTTTGATCATGCATCGGATCAGTATCGCAGGCAGATTTGCCTGTTTATATGGGTGATAGTTGGCGCGTCGGCCTATCTTTCCCCCGGAAGCAAGGAATTTTCCATGAAACGCCTTCGGAACGAAAATGCCGACCTCGACGCAGCGGATATGAAGATCCTGCGCCTACTGGAGATGGACGCGCGCATCAGCACGGCGGAACTGGCACGCTTGGTCGGCTTGTCGGCGCCGAGCGTGGCCGAGCGCATCAAGCGGTTGCAGGAGAGCGGCGTCATCGAGGCCTATTCGGTCAGGATCAACCCCGCGGCACTTGGCCTGCCGCTATCGGCATGGCTGCGCATCCGTCCGGTACCGGGGCAACTGGCTGTCGTGGCCGAAATCATCCGCGAGCTGCCGGAGATCGCGCAATGCGACCGGGTGACCGGCGAGGACTGTTTCATCGCGCTGGCGCATGTAGGCTCGGTGGCCGAACTCGAGCGGGTGATCGATCGCATCATCCCTTACGCGATGACCAATACGGCGATCATCCAGTCGTCGCCGGTGGTGGCGCGCTCACCGCTGGCGGCAGTGAAGCGCCCGACTTGAGGGCGAGGATCGTCGATGCGAAGGTTTTAAGCGTGGCCGCGCTTCAGGCGGGCGCGCTTCAGAATCGTGCGCCAGCGGATCATGTCGAACGGGATCGGTTCGTTGTTGTTGGCAATGTGGAATATCTCGTTGTCGACGTTCTTGAGCGAGCGCCAGAAATCATAGTCGGTAATGCGCGGATCGGCGGCCAGCCTGTCCACTTCGACCTTGATGTCGGTTTTCATGCACTTTCCTCGAACCGGCTCGCCGCGCCGCCCGCATCGCAACCCAATGCGATCGTTTTCAACCGCTCTGCTGAGTCGTTCAACGGCTCAATTGGCTTGTTCCCGTTAAAACCTCGGTAAGGTTAACGCTGGCGCCGAGCGGCTTCAAGCGGTCTTGCGACGAACCCCGATCGAGCGGCCTGCGCGTTCCGGCATCGGCAGTGCCGAATGGGCGGCGCGCATGGCTTCGACCTTCGCAAGCACATCGGCTGGGAAAGGCGCCACCTTCGGCCCGGACATGTCGACATGCAGTGACAGGGTCTCGGAGGTGGCGGCGAGCCAGCCGTCGACATGGCGGATTTCCTGGTAGGCCCGTAGCCGCTTGTCGTCATGGTCGATGAGCTGGAAGGAGACCGTGACCTGGTGCTCGAGATGCAGCTCCTGGACGTAGCAGACATGGACTTCGGCGGTGTAGATGGTGAGCCGCCGCTGGCTCACGTAATCCAGCCCCATGCCCATCGCCTCGAAGGCTTCGTCCGAGCAGCGGTCGAACAGCACGTTGTAGTAGGCCATGTTGAGATGGCCGTTGTAGTCGATCCAGTCCTTCTCGATGTCCATGGGCTTGGAGACGAAGGGGGCAGGGATGGGCATCGAAACTTCCTTGTTCTGGTGCTGGACAGAGCGTGGTGGGTGAGACTACGCATCCATAATCGCATAACAAGCGGGGGCGCTGGTCCATTCGCGGAGGAAATCATGGCTCTGAGCGACCTCAACCCGGTCGAACGCAACGAGGAGGGCATCGCTGACGTGCTCGGCATCCTTAAGCAGCGGCTGGGCGAACGCTTCCAGACCGGCGAGGCCATGCGCTCCCAGCACGCGCACACCACCACCTACATTCCGACGCAGGCGCCGGACGGCGTCGCCTTTCCGGAGACGACGGCCGAGGTGCAGGAGATCGTGCGCGCCTGCGCCGCGCACCGCGTGCCGGTCATCGCCTTCGGTGTCGGTTCGTCGCTGGAAGGCCACACCAACGCACCGGGCGGCGGCATATCGCTCGACACATCGCGCATGAACCGCATTCTCGCGGTCAATCCGCAGGATCTCGACTGCACGGTCGAGCCTGGCGTTACCCGCGAGGATCTGAACCGACATCTGCGCGACACCGGCCTGTTCTTTCCAATCGATCCGGGCGCCAATGCCTCGCTCGGCGGCATGGCGGCGACGCGGGCATCCGGCACCAATGCGGTGCGTTACGGCACGATGCGCGAAAACGTGCTGTCGCTGACGGCCGTCATGGCCGACGGCGAGACGGTGACGACCGGCAAGCGCGCGAAAAAGAGCTCGGCCGGTTATGATTTGACGCGGCTGCTGGTCGGCTCGGAAGGCACGCTCGGCATCATCACCTCGCTGACCTTGAAGCTGCAAGGCATCCCGCAAGCGATCTCCGGCGGCGTCTGCCCGTTTCCGAGCGTCGAGGCGGCCTGCAACGCGGTCATCGCGACGATCCAGATGGGCATTCCGGTGGCGCGCATCGAGCTGGTCAATGCGCTGCAGATGCGGGCGATGAAGAATTATTCGAAGCTCGACTATCCCGAGAGCCCGTGCCTGTTCGTCGAGTTCCACGGCAGCGATGCCGGCGTTGCCGAGCAGGCCGAGACTTTCGGTATGATCGCGGAGGAGAATGGCGGCGGACCGTTCCTGTGGACCAGCGTTGCCGAGGAGCGCACGAAACTGTGGAAGGCCAGACACGACGCCTATTGGTCGTCGCTGACGCTGCGGCCAGGCGCCAAGGGCCTGTCGACCGATGTCTGCGTGCCGATCTCGCGCTTTGCCGAATGTGTCATGGAAACCGAAGCCGACATCGCCGAAATGGGCCTGATCGCGCCGATCGTCGGCCACGCCGGCGACGGCAATTTTCACGTGCTGGTGCTGATGGATGTTAACGATCCCAAGGAGATCGCGCTGTCGGAGAAATTCGTCGCGCGGCTCAATATGCGGGCGATCGCCATGGATGGAACCTGCACCGGCGAGCACGGCATCGGCCAGGGCAAGATCGGCTTCCTGCGCCATGAACTCGGCCACGGCGTCGACATCATGCGCACCATCAAGCAGGCGCTCGATCCGCAAAACATCATGAATCCGGGCAAGATATTGCCGGGAAACTAGGCGGGTCCTCCGACGCGAGCTTCGCAGGCGGCTGGTCTTGACCATGCCACGACTGGACCGAGACCGGCCGCACTGCGAGGTCTGAAACGGTCCGCTACCTTCGGAACCGATTCATAGCTTTCACGTTGCGGCAACCAATGGAACATCGTCAAAGCGGAGCGGTCGCCCATGAACTGGAAAGGCGTCTGGAAGAATCAATACGGGTCCATTGTCGAAATCACCGATGATGCGGACAATCGCATATCGGGATCGTTTCGAACCGCCCTGACGGATAGCGGGTTCCATGGCCAGGAAATTCCGATTTTGGGCGTCCACCGCGGCGACTGCATCAGCTTTGCCGGCGGCGGGAAAACGCCAGTCGGCGATGCAATCGTCTCTTATACCGGCCTCCTTCGGGAGGGAAAAATGGAGACGTTGTGGTTTGTCGTCTCGGATGCGGCGATCAAGGCCAGCGGCGAGGGCCAACCTGCGAAAATCGAAAAACTGAATTGGTGGCGTTCGATGTCGACCAGCGCGGACACGTTCCAAAGAAGCTAGTCCCAATGGCCAGCGAAGCATTTGGCCTCGCACGACGCCGCTCTGGTCATCGCGGTAGGGCCAGCAGCGGATGTCGACTACATCCGCATGCGCCCAAAGCGAAAGTAAATCCGGAGCGTTAGCGTGTGATCGCAGGCTTCTCCTGCACGCCCTCGACAAGCGTCTGCAGCATGGGGCGGGTTGGCGCGAAGAATGTCGTGCCGGTGTGCGGCGTGGAGAAATCAAGCAGGCGGTCGTAAGCGCCCGGCGGCTCGCCGATGTACATCCGCTCCAGCATTTTCTCGATCACCCAGAGATACCTGGAATAGCCGATAAAGTAGGTGCCGAACTCCTGCTGTCCTGGCCGGCCGAAGGGCATGTTGTCGCGCAATATGTCGTATTCGTTGCCGTCGGCATCTTCGATGGTGGCGAGCGACTTGTGCGACTTGCGCGGGGCGTCGTCATCGTCGATTTCGATGTTGTCGATCTTGGTGCGGCCGATGATCTCTTCCTGGAGCGGTGTCGGGGTCCGCGCCCACGCCTGGAGATCGTGCAGGTATTTCTGAACGACGACATAACTGCCTCCGGCGAAGTCGGCATCCTCATCGCCGACGAGCGCTGAGGCCGGCAGATCCAGCCCGGTCGGGTTGGCCGTGCCGTCGACGAAGCCAAGCAGGTCGCGCGCATCGAAATAGCGAAAGCCCGAGACTTCGTCGACGACGGTCACGCCGTCACCGAGACTGTCGAGCAGAATACGCTCGAACTCGAAGCACATGTCGGGGCGTTCGGAGCGGATATGGAAAAGAAGGTCGCCGGCGGTCGAAGGGGCCGAATGAACAGCTCCCTTGATCGGCGCAAACGGTTTCAGTTCCAGCGGTCGCCGGCCTGGAGAGAGGCGATCCCAGAGATCGCTGCCGATGCCGGCGATGCACGACAGCCGGCCGGAAAGGTCGCGGAACCCGACAGTCTTCACCAGGTCGTCAAGTTCGCCGAGCACGGAGGCGACCTTCTCGAGCGCGCTCCGATGGTCGGCGACGGTGACGACAAGAAACACCGCCGAAAGCGACAGCGGGGCGTCGATACTCTGCGCATCGATCGGCACGCGATCCCAGTTCTTCCCAGACATCTAGATTCTCCACTTTGCCGGGATTTGTTTCAGATGATCCGAGATCACGCAACACTCGATGAATTGCCTCTTTATCGACACGCGGATGCGGGTAGAGTGCGGCAGAATTCAATCAACCCGTTCGGAGCTGATGCTCGCACGCCTGTTCGTGATCTTTGGTGGCCTGTTCGTGCTGGTGCTGTGTGCGGCGCTGGTGGTGCCGTATTTTGTCGACTGGACCGGCTACCGCGCCGATTTCGAACGCGAGGCGAGCGCCATTCTCGGCCGCAAGGTGACCGTGCAGGGCGACGCCACGGCAAGGCTGTTGCCGTTCCCGTCGGTGACCTTCGCGAATGTCGCCGTCGCCGGTGGTCCCGACGGCCAGCCGGCCATGACCGTCGAGACGTTTTCGATGGATGCGGAATTGGCGCCCTTCCTGCGCGGTGAAGTGCTGATCTTCGACATGCGGCTGGTGCGGCCGAAGGCGACCATCGACATTGCCAATGACGGCACGGTCGACTGGGCGATGCGGCCATCCTCGCCCTTCGACCTCAACCAGATCTCGATCGAGAAGCTGACGGTGACGGAAGGCCAGGTCGAACTGCGCCACGCCGCCGGCGGCCGCAGCCATCTGTTTTCCGAGATCAATTCGACAATCTCGGCCAAGTCGCTGGCCGGTCCGTGGCGCATGGACGGCACACTGCGGCTGGACGGTCTTCGCAGCACGGTCGCAGCGTCCACCGGCAAGGCCGAAGGCACAGGGCAGATGCGGCTGCGGCTGAAGGCCGATCCGGACGCCTATCCGCTGGTCATCGAGACCGACGGCAATGCCGGCATCGTCAATGGGGCCGCCGTCTATTCCGGCCAGTTCAAGATTTCAAACCCTGACAAGGATGCTGCCGACAAGAACAGCGCCGAGTTGCGCGGCACCGATGGCGAGACGGTGAAGGTCTCGGCCGGCAAGCCCGATCCGGGCTTTCGGCTGAACGGCAAGTTTTCGCTCGACCACCAGAAGCTCGGCGTCGACGAATTCCGCTTCGAGACCGGGCCGCTCGACAATCCCTACACCGCCGATGGCAAGGCCTCGGTCGATCTCGGGCTGAAGCCGAACTTCGCCATCGAGGCCAATGGCGCTCAGGTGCAGCTCGACGAGGCGGTGGGTGCGCAGGCTGGCGCCGGGCTGACACTGGATCAGCGCTTCGCGGGGCTGGAGCAGGCGTTGCTCGATCTGCCGAAGCCGACCATTTCCGGCACTGTCGAGGTCAAGCTGCCGGCGGTGGTGGCCGGCGACACCACGGTGCGCGATGTTCATCTTTCCGCCGAGCCGGTCGATGGCGGCTGGTCGGTGAAATCGCTTGCTGCGACCTTGCCCGGCCGCACCACGCTGGAAGCCGATGGTATGCTCTTGCTCAACGTGGAGGGCCATTTCGGCTTCAACGGCTCGTTGCTGCTGGCCGTAGCGCAACCTTCGGGTTTTGCAGCGTGGCTGTCGAAGGATGTCGACGAGGCGATCCGCCGTCTGCCCGCCGCCGGCTTCAAGGCCAAGGTCGACCTCTCGGAGAAGCGGCAAGCCTTCAGCGACCTCGAATTGATCCTGGGCAAGGCGAAGTTCTCCGGCCGCATCGATTCCAGCCAGCCCGACGACGCCAAACCATCGGTGCTGATGCGGCTCGAAGGCGGCGAGCTCGATGTAGACGGGCTGGCGGCTTTTGCCTCGATCTTCGTCAGCGACAAGGGCGCCAATCGTTTTGCCGACCGCGACCTCGATTTCCAGATCAAGGCAGGGCCGGTCAACGCCGGCGGGCTGACCGCCGATACGGTCGATACCGCACTGAGGCTGCGCGACGGGCTGCTCGAAATCGACCGGCTGTCGGTGGGCGGGCTGGCCGGCGCCTCGATCAGCGCCACCGGCAGGATCAAGGATTTCCCGGCGAGCCCGACTGGCAAGCTCGACGCCTCGGTGGTCGCCGTCGACCTGAAGCCGCTGATCGACGTCGCCGCCCAGCATTATCCCGACAGCGCCGTGCTCAAAGGACTGGCGAGCCGTGCCGCGGCCTATCCCGAGCTGTTCCAGGATGCGCGCGTCGACCTGGTGGCGAGTGCGGCCGACAATGGCGACGGCACCACGGGCCTGGCGGTGAGCGGGCAAGGCAAGGCCGGCGGCTCGGCCTTTTCCGCGTCGCTGTCGGGGAAGGGGGCGGTGAACAAGCTTCTCGAAGCGCCGGTGGCGCTGACCTTCAACGCCAGAAATCCCGACGCCACCGCGTTGCTGGCGCTCTACGGCCTGCCGGCGTTGCCGCTCGGCATGCTGGGCGAGGCAAGCACGGACATTCAGGCCAAGGGTACGCTTGGCGGCGGCCTGGCGACGAATTTCAGCCTTGCCGGCAACGACTTCAAGGCCGGTTTCGAGGGGACGATCGCTGATACGCCGCAAGGCCTCGCCGCCAAGGGCAAGCTCAGCCTCGACGCCGCCGATATCGAGCCATGGCTGATGACATCAGGCATCGGCCTGCCGGGCATGGGGGCCGGCATGTCGACGTCGCTCTCGGCACAGGGCGATTATGGCAACGGTCTGCTGGTGCTGGACGAACTCAGCGGCGCCATCAACGAAGCGGCGGTGTCCGGCGACGTCAATGTCGACGCCAGGGATGGCGTGCCGCATCTGGCTGGCGCGCTGGCGCTCGACGAACTCGACCTCGATCCGATGGCGGTGGCGCTGTTCGGCGATTCCGCCTTTCTTGCCGACAAGGAAGGAACCGACAAGGGTGGCGTGTGGCCGGCCACACCGTTCAGCCAGAAATCCAACCTGCCGTTCACCGCCGATCTCGATTTGACGACGGCAGCCCTTGCCGCCGGCCGGTTCGCCACCGCGTATGATGCGGCCTTTTCGCTCAAGCTCGACCAGGAAGGTATTCGCGTTTCGGATCTCAAAGCGAAGTTGCTGGGTGGCGCGCTGACCGGCCTGTTCGAGCTGAAGAACAATGACGGCACGGGCCTTTTCACCGGGCAGATGAAACTGGCGGGCGCCGATCTGGCGACCGTGCTGCCGGATGCCGGCATCAGCGGCAATGGCGATTTCTCGACGGCGCTGTCAAGCAGCGGCAAATCGGTCGAAGGGATTGTGGCCGCCTTGTCCGGCTCCGGTACGGCGACGCTGAAGAGCTTGCAGGTCGCCGGCGTCAATCCCGATGCGTTCAATGCGTTCCTCGCCAAAGCCGATGCGATCGGGCGTGACATCGATGCGGCCAAGACCGCCGGCTTCGCACCTGACATCGCCGCCGATGGCAGTCTTGCCGCCAAGGACACCGATATCGCCTTCACGGTTGCCGGCGGCACGCTCAGGGCGCCGCCAATCAGCCTGGAGAATCCGGCGGCGACCTTGTCCGCCGACATCGCGGCGGATCTCAATACCAGCATAATTTTCGCCAAGGGGGCGATCACCTATCGGCCGGGCGACGAGGCCCTGGTCGGCTCCGAGCCGGCTGTGAATTTCACCGCCGAGGGGCCGTTCGGCGCCGTGAAGCGGCAGTTCGACAGCGAGCCGCTGGCGCAGTTCCTGACCCAGCGCGCGCTGGAGAAGGAGCAGCAGCGCGTCGAGGCGATGCAGGCGGCACTGCTCGAGAAGCAGCGGCTGCGGCGCGAGGTGCGCTACTACGCGGCGCTGCAGACCGAACGTGACAAGGCCGCCGAGGAATTGCGCAAGCAGGAGGAGGCCGCGCGGCTGAAAGCCGAGGCCGACGCGAAAGCGAAGGCCGAAGCGGATGCCCAGGCGAAGGCCGAAGCGGACGCCAAAGCTCAGGCCGACGCGGAGGCGAAGGCCAAGGCGGATGCCGACGCCAAAGCCAAGGCGGATGCGGACGCGAAGGCCGCTGCCGAACAGCAGGCCGCCGACGAGGCGGCCAAGGCGCAGGCCGAGCAGGAGCGGCAGAAGGCGGAAGAGGCGATGCGTGTTGCTTCGCAGGAAAAGGCAAAGCTCGAGGCCGAACGCAAGGCCGCACAGGCTCCGAAGGTGGAGCGTGCGCCGCTGCCGGAGGCTCGCGACAACCCGCCGCCGGCCAAGCCGAAGTCCAATCCGTTCACCATCGACAATCTGCTGAAGTCGCTGCAGTAGGGAGTAGGGAGGGTTTTCCCGTCCTGAGATCCTCTCAAAGAACGAGCAAGTTGGCGCCGTCGGTGACATAGCGGGCGTGGCGGAAATCTCGGACGGTCAAGAGTTTGCCGTCCTGCCAGGCCAGCAAGATGAAATAGGATGGCCGCGCCGCCGGATCATCGCTATCGCGGACGAGGACCGCTGGCCTGTCTTCGACGAAGCCCGGCACGAAATGCCAGTCCTTCACCTGGGAATAGTTATGGAAGTAGGTGGCCACTTCCTTGCGACCGTTCAGCCGCGTCCTGGCCACCAGTTCCAGCCGCACTTCGTCGGCCAGCATGTCGCGCACCGCGTCGAAGTCGCGGGCGTTGAAGCGGTCGATGTAAGCATCGAGCAGCAGACGCTCTGCGCCGCTCAATCTCGGAACAGGACGGTCGTCCGGTTCGTCCGCAAGATGGCGCAGCCGATGACGACCACGATGTAGCGCCGCCTTGATGGCGGGGATGCTGGTGCCGAGCATGTCGCCGATCTCCTGCAGCGAATAGCCCAGAACGTCCATCATGATGACGCTGCTTCGCTGCGCGACAGGGAGGCGCATGAAGGTATGCAGGCCGGCCGCCGCGGCCTGACGGTCGACGGTGGGATTTGCCGGGTCGACGATCATGTCCGGGTCCTCATCGGAAAAGGACTTTTCACGGGCTCGCCGGCGCAGGAAGTCGAGTGCCGCATTGTGGGCGATGCGGAACAGCCTGCCCTCCGGGTTGGCGATCGGTCCGGCATCGGGCAGCGCCTCGAACGCTTTGGCCAGGGCTTCCTGCAGCACGTCCTCACCGTCGATGACCGAGCCCGTCATTCGGGCGCAGTAGCGGTGCAGCTTGGGGCGCATCTCACCGAACAGGCGGTCAAAAGGCTCGCGGATCTCGCCAGGAATGTTCATGCGCCTCTGTTCGCCGTTACTGGTCGAGCATACGGTAGCTGCCGACCACAGTCATTTCCTCGCGGTGCGGACGCTCGATCAAGCGATCCCTGATGCCATTCTGAAAGGCCTCGAATGCCGCCAGCCCGGTGATGATGTCGGCATGGGCCTCGGTTTCCGTCTCGACCAGATGGACAAAGGTCCCGTCGTCGGAACGCCACGTCATGTAGCGAACGCCGTCCGGCGATTTTTCCCGCAGCTCCTGGAACACGGCCTTGACCAGCCGTTCATTCTCGTCGGTCCGTTCCGGTTTCGTCTTGTAACGTATCAGGTGGCGTTTCATCGCAGTTGTTCCTCTTCGTTGCCTTGCGCTCATGTCCGAGACGTTGCGGCGAAGCCAAAGGATTCGGGGTGCCGGGAAAATTGTTCGATGCTGTTCCGTGCAAGACCCGGAGCTTCACGCATGGTCCCGATCGAGCAGGCGCCGCAGCATCGGTTCGATGCGTGACAGCTCGTCGAGATGTGCCGCCGACAGCTCGGCCAGACAATCGTCGGCGCGCTCGGTCAGCTGCAGCAGCACGCGGCGGTGGTCGTCCTTGTCCTGATCCCTTGCGACCAGCCCTGCCTCGCTGAGACGGTTCACCAGCTCGACAGCGCTATGGTGGCGGATGCGCAGGCGCTCCGCCAGGTCGCCAACCGTCACCGGAACGCCACCGGGAAATCCCTTGATCGCCAGCAGCGCCTGATGCTGGCGCGGGGTCAGGCCGGCGTCCTCCGCCTGGATCTGGCTGAATTCGAGGAAGCGCCGGATCAGGTAGCGAAACTCGGACAGCCGCTGGTAGTCGGCTTGGCTGATGGCAGGGCGTGATTTCCTAGGCTGCGGCATATCAGACATTTGTTCGTTTTCCGACGAAAGCTCAAACGGATTTTGGGCGAAATCGGCTTGAACAGATATATCGTGTTACGATACATAGCCATCGACAAACCCGGCTGGCCTTATCGGCCGTGCCGCATATCCGACATACGGCCCGCCGCCAGGAAGCAAATTTGCCATGAAGACGCATCACTCAAACCCGGAGCATCTGCGTGATTTCACCACGGATGCCAGGGTGCTGCTTGTCGCAGCCATTGCCGTGGTGGTGGCGACAGCGGGGCTGTTTGCCGGCATCGCGCTGTTGAAGTTGATCCGGCTTGCCACCAACATCGCCTATTTCGGTCAGTTCACGCTCGCCGATCTGAAACTCGAGGACACACCGCTTGGTCTTGCCTCCGTCATCGTCCCGGTGATCGGTGCACTGATCATCGGCCTGATGGCGCGCTATGGCAGCGAGAAGATTCGCGGGCACGGCATCCCCGAGGCCATTGAGGCGATCCTGCTCGGACGTTCCAGGCTCGATGCCAAGGTAGCGATCCTGAAGCCGCTGTCGTCGGCGATCTCGATCGGCTCCGGCGGACCGTTCGGCGCCGAGGGCCCGATCATCATGACCGGCGGCGCGATCGGCTCGCTGATCGCGCAGATGCTGCCGGTCAGCGACAACGAACGCAAGACGCTGCTGGTAGCCGGTGCGGCGGCGGGCATGACCACGGTCTTCGGGACACCGATCGCCGCCATCATGCTGGCGGTCGAATTGCTGCTCTTCGAATGGACCCCGCGCAGCTTCATTCCCGTGGCGGTGGCGGCGATCATTGCCGAGGTCGAGCGCACCATGCTGCATCTGCCCGGACCGATCTTTCCGTTTCAGGGCGGTATGGATGTGTCCTTTGTCGGCCTAGCCGGCTGGGTCGCGATCGGGGTTGCGGCCGGCCTGTTGTCGGGACTGCTGACGCAGATGGTCTATGCCTGTGAGGACGGTTTTCAGAAGCTACCGATCCACTGGATGTGGTGGCCGATGCTGGGTGGCCTGGTGGTCGGCATAGGCGGGCTGATCGAGCCGCAGGCACTCGGCGTCGGCTATGACAACATCGCCAATATGCTGGACGGCCGCACGATCGCGACCGCGGCACTGCTCCTGCTGGTGGTCAAGGCCATCATCTGGTCGGTTGCGCTCGGCTCGGGGACATCCGGAGGCGTGCTGGCGCCGCTCTTGATCATGGGCGGGGCGATGGGGGCGGTGCTCGCCGGCGTTCTGCCTGCCGCGGATCCGGGTGTCTGGGCGCTGCTCGCAATGGCCGCCACCATGGGCGGCACGATGCGGGCGCCGCTGACCGCGACCTTCTTTGCCGTCGAACTGACCGGCAACACGCATATGCTGGTGCCGCTGATCACGGCTTGCGCCGCAGCGCACGCCGTTACCGTGCTCCTGATGAAGCGGTCGATCCTGACCGAGAAGATCGCCAGAAGGGGACATCATCTGGTTCGCGAATACCGCGTCGATCCCTTCGCCTTGACCAGGGTGCGCGAGGTGATGACCTCGGAGGTCGAAAGCGTGCCGGCGACGATGACGCTGCATGGCGCAGCAGCCTTCCTGACCGCACCGGAAACACGGCATCCGAGTTTTCCGGTGGTCGACGAGAACGGGCATGTGCTAGGTCTCATCGACCCACCGGCGATCCTGCGCTGGCGACGCGCCGGCACGCACCGCACCACGACGCTTGGCGAGTTGCTGGCTGGCAGCAAGGTGACGCTGGCCTATCCGGATGAGTATCTGGAAGGCCTTTCCGACAAGCTGCTGATGGCCAACGTGTCCCATCTGCCCGTCGTCACCCGCGAAGGCCTGCGACTGGTCGGCTATGTCGGCTGGAAGGATCTGATGCGCGTGCGGTCAAGGAGGCAGGCCGAGGAACGCGATCGCTCGACAATGCTCGGCTTCGGCACAAGACGCAGCAAAAAGGAAGCGGCGATCAAGGGCCTCTAGGAACTCGTTCCGCGCTTCGCCCACTCAAGGACATGGAGCCTCAGCGCCGAGGACAGGTTGGTGTCCCGCTGCCGCGTCTCATCGACTTCGGCGACGAGAGCGGCGAGCGTCAATTGCCGCGCGGCAGCGATCGCGACGAGGTCGTCGTAGAACGGCTTTTCGAGCGAGTAGCTGGTGCGGTGGCCCCGAATGGTCACCGAGCGCTTTTCGACCGCGCTCACGGCAGAGCGCTCATTGTTCGTTTTCGCCGCCGGATGGCTCGCGGCGGTGACCAGCGACGAAGTTCTCGGCCTTGTCGGCGATCAGGCGGTCGCGTTGCTTCTCACCTTTGGAACGGCCATGCAAGGCCCGGTTCTGTTCGGCGACGCGCACCTTTTCGTCCCGCGCCTTCTGCTTGCGGGCCTGGCGGAGATTGACGATGTCGGCCATGGCGCGAGCTGTGGCTACTTTTTGCGGAAGGCGTCGAGCGAGACCACTTCGGCGCCCTTGGTGGCGGCATCCGCCGCTGCCGGCTTCTTCTCCGCCTCGGCGGCGGCCTTCTTCTCGGCCTTCGGCTTTTTCTCGGAGACGATGGTCAGCGGCTCCGAAGTTGGCGCAGCCGGTTCCTCGGCTGCCGCCTCATCCGTCTTGACGTCGAATTCGAGTTCGAAATTGACCGAGGGATCATAGAAGCCGCGTACGGCCGAGAATGGAATTTCGAGCTTTTCCGGCACGTCGGAGAAGGACAGCCCGACCTCGAAGCCGGTGTCTGTCACCTTCAGGTCCCAATACTGGAACTGGATGACGATGGTCATCTGCTCGGGATAGCGCTCGCGCAGCCGCGAAGACACGCGAACGCCCGGCGCGCCGGTCAGGAAGGTGATGAAGAAGTGGTGGTTGCCGGGGAGGCCGGTGCGCGCGACTTCGGCCAGGACCTTGCGCATGACGCCGCGCAACGCCTCCTGGGCCAGAATGTCGTAGCGGATGTGGTCGTCGGCCATGTGGCGGTCGGGTTCCGTTGAATCGTCCGCATAGCTGTAATCAAGCTTGAGCGCGGCGTAAACCGCATATAGATCACCCTCGCGCGGAAGCGAAGACTATTGCCAGCGATTTGATCGCTCAGGCGCTGGCGAGCGCGCTTTGTTTTTCCGCTGGGGTTGCGGAGCGGCGCTTGCCAAAGGCGCGCAGGAAGGTGCGCACGCCATTCGTCGCGGATTGCACCACCTCGTCCTCGCGTGGCGAGCCGCCAAGCATGAAGGTGGTCTGCAGTTCGGCATTGACGAGACCAAGAAACTGACGTGCCGCCACATCGGGGTCCTCGATCGTGAGATAGCCGCCATAGGCGAGGCGGGCGAAGCGGGCGGCGATCGCCGGCCATGTCCTGCCCGGGCCCTGTTCGCGCCACTCCGCAAACAGTTCGGGATAGCGCTCGCCTTCGGTCTGGATCAGCTTGCGCAGGAATTTTCCGTCACGGTTGCAGATGCAGTTCTGGTTCAGGCGCACGGCAAAGCCGATCAGATCCGCTTCGAGATCCTTGGGCTGGTCGGGGAAGGTGGCAATGGTGGCGAAGATGCCGGCATTGCAGCGTTCGGTCAGATCGCGAACCACCGCGACGAACAATTTCTCCTTGTCGCCATGATGGTTGTAGATGGTCTGGCGCGAGACGCCGGCTTCGGCAGCGATCAGATCGATGTTGGCGCCGGCGAAACCTTCGCGGCAAAACACGGCAGCTGCGGAATCGACGATCGACAGGCGCTTGGCCTCATGGCCGCGTGGCGGGAAAGTGTCAGGAGAAACGTGCAGCTTCATAGAAATCTATATAGAGGTGATTGACGAATTAGACAAGAGTGTCTAAATTTGTGGACACGAGATAAAGAGATTTCGCTCGAGAGAGACGAATGGAATTCGCTCTTGAGGTGTCGGAATCTCATGGGATGGAACGTCCTAGGTTAGACGTCGCCCGGCGGCGGCAAACCAGATTTGAAAGAAGCCTTTATCATGAGTCCTAAATTCCTCCGCATCGCGGTCGTGCTCGGCCTGTTGTCCGCCATCGGCCCGTTCGCCATCGACATGTATCTGCCTGCGTTGCCGTCAATCGGCGCGGACCTGCACGCCAGCACCGCCGCCGTGCAGATGAGCCTGTTGATTTTCTTCCTGTCGATGGGCTTCGGCCAGATCGTCGTCGGGCCGATCTCCGACATGGTCGGCCGCAAGCTGCCGCTTTATGGCGGCCTTGCGCTGTTCATGGTTGGCGGCATCGGTTCGGCAATGGCGCCGACCATCGAATGGCTGATCGCTTTCCGCTTCCTGCAAGGGCTTGGCGCCAGCGCCGGAATGGCCGTTCCGCGCGCCATCGTGCGCGACTTGCACACCGGCAATGAGGCCGCCAAGCTGATGTCGTTGCTGATGCTGGTGTTTTCGGTGTCGCCGATCCTGGCGCCGCTGACCGGCAGCCAGATCATCGAGAATTTCGGCTGGCGCGCCGTGTTCTGGACGGTGACGGGTGCGGCACTGCTGGCCACCATCCTTCTGGCAACCTCCCTCAAGGAGACGCGGCCGGCGGAAGAACGCGTCGGTTCCTCCTTCGGCACCGCGCTTGCCGGCTACCGCTTCCTGATGGGCGACCGCAACTTCCTTGGCCTTGTGGCGATCGCCGGTTTCGGCATTGCGAGCTTCTTCGTCTATCTGTCGAGTTCGTCCTTCATCCTGATCGACCATTACGGGCTGTCGCCTTCGGTCTACAGCGTGTTCTTCTCGATCAACGCGGTGGCGTTCATCGGCATGTCGCAGCTGACGGGATTGCTGGCCGAGCGTTTCGGGCTGCGACGCGTGGTGCGCGTCGCGGTAACCGGCTATGCCTCGACGATGGTGGTGCTGCTGGCGATCATGGCGACGGGCGTCGACAGGCTCGATGTGATGGCGGCCCTGCTGTTCGTCGGCTACGGCTTCCTCGGCCTGGTCATCCCGACCACTTCGGTGCTGGCGATGGAAGAACATGGCGAGATCGCCGGCACGGCTTCGGCGCTGATGGGCACGCTGCACTTCGCCATCGGCGCACTCGCCATGGGCGTCGCCGGGGTGTTCTTCGACGGCACGCCGCTGCCGATGGTGGCCGGCATCACGCTCTGCGCGGTGATTTCGTTCACGCTGGCCAAGGTCACGCTCGGCCGTTCGCGCGAGGCTGTTGAGGCGCCGGCGGAATAAGCATTCGCCATCCCAGACAAAAGGCCGGGTTCTCCCCGGCCTTTTTCATATCAATCCTGTCTCGGCCAGTACGAAACGCAGCCGGGTCTCGACCGGCGCCAGGGGCAACGGTACCAGCTCGTAGCCCAGTCCCATATAGGCGCCGGCCAGCGCATGATAGGTGCGCTCGGCCTCGTCAAGCGTCTGCTTGCGTTCTTTATCCTGCTCGAAAATGTCAGGCCAGGGCGGGGCGACGAAGACGCGGGGGTTGTAGCGGAAACGTTTCGCCGCGGAGCTGACATGCTGGGGCACCGGCAGGCCGCTCAACTTGAGATAGCCAAGCGTGTCCGGCACGCCGCGATCGAAGAAAACAGGGCGCCCGGTCTGTTCTTGCGCAATTTGATACGAGCGCATCTCCCACGACAGCATCAGTTCGGCAAACAGTGCACGATCGTGCCAGGGTAAAGCGGGTCCGCCTATATCCGACTGATCGCGAATGATGCCGCGGCCGGCTTCGACGGAGGTGGCGAAGCCTGCCCGGCGCAGGGCTTCGATCAGGCTGGTCTTGCCGGAGCCGGGACCGCCGGTCAGCACGAAGAATCGATCGGAAACGTTTTGCATGTTTCGTCCATGGAGAGGCGCGCGGTGCCGCGCCTTGGCGGCTGACAGGTCACACAAGGATTTGCCTAATGGGAACTGCCGTTGCGCGTGACGCATATCGAAGGAGGAGGGGGGAGAAGTGGAGGTTTCTGTTGCCAGGTACCTCCGAACCCCGCCTAGAAGTGCGAACCTCTAGGGCTTGAATTGAAGCTATCGCACCGCTTACGCGGCGAGACGTGCTTCCGCATAGTTGTCATTTGCAACTACAGGTTTAGCCCGATGACGGTGGTACCATGCCGGGCAAAAGTACGATCTTTACACCTTCGTCGATCCTATTTCGCCCCCAGCAAAAACCGCTCTGTCGCCGACAGCGGCTTTTGGTGGAGGCGCCGGGTACCGCCCCCGGGTCCGAACGGCTTATTTCATCGCCCATTTATCGCCATAGTCGGTCAAGCCGACAGACTGAATATAGGGTGCCATCGCAAGAAATGGAAGGCCGCGCTGGCACTTTGTCTGCGTGTCAAAACCACATCTCCAAAGGGTTGACTTGGGCGCGGTCTCAACCGAAGCTTTGCTACGGTGAGGAGTAACCGACCTAGCGCACAAGTTGCGGCAGCGCGCCACAGCCCTCATCGATCGGATCCGTGGCGCCGACGAGGGGAATTTTGATGGCCGACTATCTTGCAGACGTGAAGAAATACGACGCTGGCGCCAGTGCGGATGCGGTCGAAAAGATCGTAAAGCATCTGGGCATCGCGCTCAGGAACCGCGATTCCTCGCTGGTGTCCTGCACCGACCCGAAGGAACTCGAGCGCGTCAGGACCAACTGGGTCGCCAAGAAACTCGGCATCGCCGATGCCGGCAAGGCCGATGCCGCCATCGAAAAGACCTGCAAGGCAATGTCTGCCGACAACACCAAGAGCCGGGTGACTTTTTACTACCTCGTCGCGAAGGACCTGGGCAAGCTCGGCTCCCTCTGACGATCGCGCGTCAATTTGCGGAGGCTGGCGCGGTTTATGCGCTATGCGCCAGCCGATGATGTTGTTGGGGACGGGTGACTTTCGAGCAGGGTTTGCGCTGCTTTGTGGTGTTCGGCCGCCTGTCCGTCAGCTATGATGGCTGGACAAACGAATCGAGCCGGAACCGATGCGCCAGTATCTCGACCTCCTGCAGCATGTGCTGAACAACGGTGCCGATCGCGGCGACCGCACCGGCACCGGAACACGCTCAGTCTTTGGCTACCAGATGCGTTTCGACCTGACGCGCGGCTTCCCTGTCACCACCACCAAGAAGCTGCATCTCAAGTCGATCATCCATGAACTTCTGTGGTTCCTGGCCGGCGACACCAACATCAAATACCTCACCGACCATGGCGTTTCGATCTGGGACGAATGGGCCGACGAGAATGGCGATCTCGGCCCGGTCTACGGCAAGCAATGGCGCTCCTGGCCGGACGGCCATGGCGGTTCGATCGACCAGATTGCAAATCTTCTCAGGGAGATACGCAAAAACCCTCAATCGCGGCGACTGATCGTTTCGGCCTGGAATCCGGCCGAGGTGGAAGGGATGGCGCTGCCGCCCTGCCACTGTCTTTTCCAGTTTTACGTCTCGGAAGGCCGGCTTTCCTGCCAACTCTACCAGCGTTCGGCCGACATCTTCCTCGGCGTGCCGTTCAACATCGCGTCCTACGCCTTGCTGACGCTGATGGTGGCGCAGGTGACCGGGCTGAAGCCTGGCGATTTCGTTCATACGCTCGGTGACGCGCATCTCTATTCCAACCATTTCGAGCAGGCGCGCGAACAGCTGCGGCGCACGCCGAGGGCGCTGCCGACGATGTGGATCAATCCGGAGGTGAAGGACCTCTTCGCCTTCCGCTTCGAGGATTTCCGGCTAGAAAACTACATCGCCGACGCAAGCATCAAGGCGCCGATCGCCGTCTGAGCCCCTGCGCCTTACTCAACCCTGAAATCAGGCGCCGATCAGTCAGTCGATCCCGACCATCACATCCGAGGCCTTGACCACTGCATAGGCCTGCTTGCCTTTTTCCAGCTTGGGATCGGCGAGGCCTCTTGGTCATCGAGGCGGCGACGACGGCGCTGGCCGATGTCGATCCGGACGTGCGAAGTGGTGGCTCCAGGCCTTCCCTTGTTATATCCATGCGGATATATCGGTTGGCGGGCTTCTAGGCGATCGGGTTCGAACCAGGGAGAGTTTCCATGACGCGCAAAGGTTTTGGATCGAGGGCGATCGCCATTGGCGGTTTAGCGGCGACGTTGATGGCGGCAGTGCCGGCAGCACACGCGGAAGACAAGGTCTTGGTGTTTGCCGCCGCCAGCCTCAAGGATGCGCTCGATGCGGTGAACAAGGCCTGCGAGGCCGATGTCGGCGAGGCAGCGACCGTCTCTTATGCCGCAAGCTCGGCGCTGGCCAAGCAGATCGAGGGCGGGGCACCGGCCGACGTCTTCATCTCGGCCGACCTCGACTGGATGAAATATCTCTCCGACAAGAAGCTCACCAAGCCGGACACCGAAGTGAAGCTGCTCGGCAACGAGATCGTGCTGGTGGCGCCGAAGGACTCGGTGGTTGAAACCAAGATCGAGAAAGGTTTTGACCTCGCCAAGCTGATCGGCGACGGCAGGCTCGCCATGGGCGACTTCAAGGCGGTGCCGGCCGGCAAATACGGCAAGGCCGCGCTTGAATCGCTCGGCGTCTGGTCCTCGGTCGAGGGCAAGGTGGCGCAGGCCGAGAATGTCCGTGCGGCGCTCAAGCTGGTTTCAACAGGTGAGGCCGCCCTCGGCATCGTCTACGCCACCGACGCGCATGCCGAAAAGGGCGTCAAGGTGATCGGCACCTTTCCTGAGGATTCGCATCCGCCGATCATCTATCCGGTTGCCCAGACCGCCGATTCGAAGGACAAGGATACGCCGGCTTTCCTGAAATGCCTGCAGTCGGCAAAGGCCGGCGCGCTGTTCAAGGATCAGGGTTTTACCGTGCTCGCGCCGAGCAACTGAGTTCCAAGGGGCTTCATCTCGCACTATGAACTGGCTGCTGGACCTCACTCCCGACGAATGGAATGCGGTCCGGCTGTCGATCAAGGTGGCAACGGTGGCGATGCTCGCCAGCCTGCCGCCAGGCATACTGATCGCGCTGCTGCTTGCCCGAGGACAGTTCTGGGGCAAGACCCTTCTCAATGGGCTGGTGCATCTGCCGCTGATCCTGCCGCCCGTGGTGACCGGTTATCTGCTGCTGCTCACCTTCGGCCGGCGTGGCCCGGCCGGCGCCTTCCTGGCCGAGCATTTCGGCATTGTTTTCTCCTTCCGCTGGACGGGTGCGGCACTGGCCTGCGGCGTCATGGGTTTTCCCCTGATGGTGCGGGCGATCCGGCTGTCGATCGAGGCGGTGGACCGCAAGATGGAGGCGGCGGCGGGAACGCTCGGCGCCAATCCTCTGTGGGTCTTCGCAACCATCACTTTGCCGCTGATCCTGCCTGGGCTGATCGCCGGCGCCATCCTGGCCTTCGCCAAGGCGATGGGCGAGTTCGGCGCGACCATCACCTTCGTCTCCAACATTCCCAACGAGACGCAGACATTGCCGTCGGCGATCTACACTTTCACGCAGGTACCCGGTGGCGATGAAGGGGCGCTCCGTCTGACATTGATTTCCATCGTCATTTCCATGGCAGCACTGGTTGCTTCGGAAGTGTTGGCGCGGCGTGTCGGCCGGCGGATGGACATCGAATGAGCGTTCTCGTCGACATCAGCCATCGGCTGGGCGGTTTCGCCGTCGACGCCCGCTTCAAAAGTGCCGGGCGGCTGACGGCGCTGTTCGGACCCTCGGGGTCAGGCAAGACGACGCTGATCAACATGATCGCCGGGCTGATCCGGCCCGACAAGGGACGCATCGAAGTCGACGGCCGCGTGCTGGTCGATACGAGTGCTGGCATTTTCGTGCCGAAGTACAAGCGCCGCATCGGGATGGTGTTCCAGGATGCGCGGCTGTTTCCGCATATGAGTGTTGCCGGCAATCTGCGTTACGGCCGCTGGTTCACGCCGCCAGCGGAGCGCTATGCTGATATGGATGCAGTTGTCGACCTGCTCGGCATCGGCCCGCTCATGGACAGGCGACCGGCGAAGCTGTCGGGCGGCGAAAAGCAGCGCGTGGCGATCGGCCGGGCGTTGCTGGCCAGCCCACGATTGCTGCTCATGGACGAACCGCTGGCCTCGCTCGACGAGGCGCGCAAGGCCGAAATCCTGCCCTATGTCGAACGGCTGCGCGACGAGACGAAAATCCCGATCGTCTATGTCAGCCATTCCGTCGCCGAGGTGGCGCGGCTGGCCAGCGACGTGGTGATGCTGGCGCAAGGCCATGTCATCACCAGCGGACCGACCGAGGCGGTGATGCAAAGGCTCGACCTGCTGCCGGCGGAGGAGCGCGGCGAGGGCGGCGCCGTGCTGGACACCGAGGTGCTGCGTCACGACGAGACTTTCGACATGACCGTGCTCGGCTCGGCCGCCGGTGAGATCCGGGTGCCGCGGCTGGCGATGAAGACAGGCGCGAGGGTGCGCATCCGTATCCGTGCCCGAGATGTGATGATTGCCACCGAACATCCGGCAGGCCTCAGCGCGCTCAACATCCTGGCGGGAACCATTACCGCGATAAGCCCCGGTGAGGGCCCGGCGGTCGAGGTCGGTATCGACTGCAACGGCGCAACCGTGCTTGCCCGCATCACCGAACAGTCGCGGCAGACGCTGAAGCTTCATCTCGGCGGCAAGGTTTTCGCGGTGGTCAAGACCGTGAGCTTCGACAGGGCCAACACCGGCGTCGGGCTGCCCGCCGAGGCGGGTGGATGATCATCGCTATGTCTTTTTGGAATAGCGGTTTCGCCGGAAAGTCTCTAGTATGGGATCGGGCGTGACCGCGGAGGAGCAAAAATGCCGTCGCTGAGCTTGCGGATAAATCTCGATCCCGACGGGCGCATCGGACCGGGCAAGATCGACCTCCTGGAGCAGATCGCCGCCTTCGGCTCGATCTCGGCCGCCGCGCGCGGCATGGAAATGTCCTACAAGCACGCCTGGGACCTGGTCGAGGACATGAACCGGGTGTTCGGCAAGCCGCTGGTGGCGGCACAGACTGGTGGCCGCAAGGGCGGCGGCGCGCAACTGACGGCCGCGGGTCTCGCCGTGGTCAGCCGCTTCCGCGCCATCGAGCGTGCGGCGGCTGCAGCGGCCGCGACGCATATGGAGGCGTTACAGGCGGAAATTGATGCCGGGTGAGGGGAAGGCAGTAGGGCCTAGTCCTGTTCACCAGGCTTGCGCAGCAGGTAGGTGTCCATGATCCAGCCCTTTTTCCGGCGGGCCTCTTCACGGGTTCTCTCAATCTCGGCACCGACATCACCGAGACGGCCCGAGATGACGATCTCGTCCGGCGTACCGAGATAGGCACCCCAATGGATGACGACATCTTTGTCGTCCAGCGTGTTGAAGGCACATTTGCCGTCGAGCAGGACGACGGTGCTGCCGGCATTGTCGGCCAGGCCTTCCCGCGTCAGGCGCCGACCGGTGGTGATCAGCACCGAATCGCCGATCCTGTTCAGCGCCATCTTATGGCTGGCGGCGAGCGCCTGGACAGCGGTGATGCCGGGTATGACCTCCAGCTCGAACGCGACATTGCCTCTCAGGCGCACGCGCTCGAGGATGCGCAAGGCGCTGTCATAGAGCGAGGGATCGCCCCAGATCAGGAAGGCGCCGCAGCCATCCCCGGCGATCTCATCGCGGATCAGGCTCTCGTAGATGGCGGCGATGGCTTCATGCCAATCATCGACGGTCGAGCGATAGGACGGCGCCGGCCCATCTTCTACTGGCCCATCTTCTACTGGCAGGTCGCGCACCGGCACGTCGAATTCGACGCGGCGTGACTTCGGGTTGGTGACGAAGCGGTCGCAGATCTGGCGGCGCAGCTCGACAAGGTCATTCTTCCTTGCGCCCTTGTCGGGAATAAACAGGACGTCCGCCCGGTTCAGGCCGTCTATCGCCTGAATGGTCATATGGTCGGGATTGCCGGCGCCGATGCCGATGACGAGAAGCTTGCGCATGGAGCGAACTCCTGCCCGATCGGAACCTGTTAGTCCAGACCGTTTGGGCTTACCCGCGGATACGGAAGGGCTTTGAAACGCTACGGTGAAACGGCTAGGGTCTGTGAGTATTCCAGCCGAGGAGGCTTTCATGTTGCGATATGTTCTGACCGCTGCGCTGGCCCTGCTGGCTGCGCCCGCATTCGCCAATGATTCGATTGCCGGACTTGGCACCGGCGGCCTGATCCTGTCGCGCAGCGATGCCGTGGCGATGCAAAGCGAGGACCTTTTCATCTCGCCGGAAAAGGTCACGGTCGACTACGTCTTCCACAACAACACCGATCGGGATGTCGACGCCATCGTCGCCTTCCCGATGCCCGATATCGAAGGCGATCCCGAAGAGAGGCCGGCGCTTCCCAACGACCAAAGCGACAATTTCCTCGGCTTTGAGGTGACGGTCGATGGCGCACCGGCAAAGCCGCAGCTCGAGCAGAAGGTGTTCGCGCTCGGCATCGACATCGGCGCCGATCTGCAGGCGCAGAATGTGCCGTTCTATCCTTTCGGCGATGCGGCGAAGGCGGCGCTGGCCAAGCTGCCTCAATCGGTTACCGATGACTGGGTAAACCGCGGCATCATCATCGAGGACACCGGCGGCGACGGTACGGAGGCGAAGAAGGTCTACACGCCATTCTGGCAATTGCGTTCGACCTATTGGTGGCGCTCGACGTTTCCGGCCAACAAAGACGTTCGCGTTTCCCACCGCTACAAGCCGAGCGTCGGCGGCACGTCTTCGGTGAGCTTCTTCTACGACGGCAAGTTCCAGGGGCAGTACGCGACCTACAAGACCCGCTATTGCATGGACGACACATTCGAGAATGCAGTGCGCAAGGCAGCCAAGGACGATCCCGACGGCTATTCTAAATATTATGAAAGCCGGATCGCCTACATCCTGACCACAGGTGGCAATTGGGCGGCGGGTACGATCGGCAAGTTCAAGCTGACGGTCGACAAGGGCAATCCGAAGACCCTGGTTTCGTTCTGCGGCGACAATGTCAAAAAGGTCGGGCCGACGACATTCGAGATGACGGCGCAGGATTTCTATCCCGAGCACGACATCGACATCCTGCTGCTGGTGTCGTCTGACAGAAATGGGGGAAATGCCAACTGATGCACGTCGCAATCTACGTCGCCATTGCAGAAAACGGAGTCATCGGGCGGGACGGAGGGTTGCCCTGGCGGCTGTCCACCGATCTCAAGCGCTTCAAGGCCGATACGATGGGCAAACCCATCATCATGGGTCGCAAGACCTATGAAGGCATCGGCCGGCCGCTGCCGGGCAGGTTGAACATCGTGGTCACCCGCGACAAGGCCTGGCGCACAGAGGGCGTCGAGGTCGCGCATTCGCTCGAAGCCGCGATCCAGCTGGCAACTGTGCGCGGACGCGGCATGGTCGGTGTGGACGAGGTCTGCATCATCGGCGGCGGCGAAATCTATGCCCAGGCACTGCCGCTGGCCGACCGGCTGCATGTTACCCATATACTGGCAACTGTCGACGGCGATGCGCATTTCCCGCCGATCGATCCGGATTCCTGGCGCGTCGTCAGCTCACAGGAGGTTCCGGCCGGGGAAAAGGATAGCCACGCGACGCGCTATTCGGTTTACGAGCGCCGCCTCGCGAGACATTGAACGACAAAAAGGGCGTTGAAGGAAGACAAAGGGTCGCGAACGGACCAAATCGGACGAACTCGGCAACGCATCGCGTTGAAAGCGCCTCGTGGCGTCCCTATAGAAGAACAACACTGGATTTTGCGCCGTAATACCGGCGCTTGAGGGAATTCCAAGCGAAAGGACATTCATGCCCTGGAACGACAAAAGCGGCGGTGGCGGCGGCCCATGGGGCGGCGGCGGCAACAATCAGGGACCTTGGGGGCAGGGACCCAAGGGACCGAGCGGCCCACAGGGCTCGCCTCCCGATCTCGAGGATATCATCCGCCGCGGCCAGGACCGGCTGCGGCGCGCTCTGCCGGGCGGCGGCGGCGCAAGCCCGGCCATTTTCGCGCTGATCGCGGCGGCACTTGTGGTGCTATGGGCGTTCAAGGCGGTTTACACCGTGCAGCCCGACGAGGTCGCGGTCGAACTGCGCTTCGGCAAGCCGAAGACCGAGCTGTCGCAGCCCGGTCTGCATTTCCATTGGTGGCCGCTTGAAACCGTCGAAACGGCCAAGATTTCCGAGCAGCTCGTCGACATTGGCGGCGGTGGCGCGACGAGTGGCAACACGTCCGGGCTGATGCTTACCGGCGACCAGAACATCGTCAACGTCCAGTTCTCGGTGGCCTATCAGGTCTCCGACCCGAGCGCGTATCTGTTCGACGTGTCCGATCCCGATGGCATGCTGCGGCAGGTTGCCGAAAGCGCCATGCGTGAAGCCGTCGGGCGCCGGCCGGCGCAGGACATCTTCCGCGACGACCGCCAGGGCATTGCCGCCTCGGTGCGTGAAATCATCCAGACGACGCTGGACGGCTACAAGGCCGGCCTCAACGTCAACGCGGTCTCGATCGAGGATGCGGCACCGCCACGCGAAGTGGCCGATGCGTTCGACGAGGTGCAGCGCGCCGAGCAAGACGAAGACAAGTTCGTCGAGCAGGCCAACCAGTACTCCAACCAGAAGCTCGGCCAGGCGCGCGGCGAGGCCGCACAGGTCCGCGAAGACGCGGCCGCCTACAAGAACCGGGTCGTGCAGGAAGCCGAAGGTGAGGCGCAGCGCTTCATCTCGGTCTATGACGAATATGCCAAGGCGCCCGATGTGACACGCAAGCGCCTCTACCTGGAAACCATGGAGAGGGTTCTGAAGGATTCTAGCAAGGTCATCGTCGAGCAGGGCAACGGGCAAGGGGTCCTTCCCTATCTGCCGCTGCCGGCATTGCAGCCGAAAGCGCCGGCACCGACCGCCCCTGGTGGCGTTACGGGAGGTAACCAGTGATGGCCAACCGTCTTCCCATCATCGTCGTCGCAGCAGTGGTCATCCTGTTCCTGCTCTATTCGTCGGTCTTCGTGGTCAATGCGCGCCAGCAGGCGCTGGTGCTCAGGTTCGGCGAGATCGTCGACGTCAAGAGCGAGCCCGGCATCTACTTCAAGGCGCCGTTCTCGTTCTTCGACGCCGATACGGTGCAACTGATCGAGAACCGGGTGCTGCGCTTCGATCTCGACAACATCCGCGTCCAGGTGTCGGGCGGCAAGTTCTATGAGGTCGACGCCTTCATCGCCTATCGCATCTCGGATCCACGGGTCTTCCGCTCCGCCGTGTCCGGTCAGATCGAACTGGCCGAAGCGCGGCTCAGGACGCGTCTCGACGCTGCCTTGCGCCGCGTCTACGGTCTGCGCGATTTCGAGGCCGCACTGTCCGAACAGCGCGCCGTGATGATGCGCGAAGTCCGCGATCAGCTCAGGCCCGACGCCACGTCGCTCGGCCTGCAGATCGAGGATGTTCGTATCCGCCGCACCGATCTTACGGCCGAGGTTTCACAGCAGACCTTCGACCGCATGAAGGCGGAACGCCTGGCAGAAGCTGCACGGTTGAGGGCACGCGGCAATGAAGCGGCACAACGCATTACGGCCCGCGCCGATCGCGAAGTGGTCGAGATCGTTGCCGAAGCACAGAAAGAGTCGGAAATCCTGCGCGGCGAGGGCGAAGCCCAGCGCAGTGCCACCTTCGCGGAAGCATATCAGCGCGATCCGGCCTTCTTCGATTTCTACCGGTCGATGAATGCGTATGGAACGGCGCTGGACAACACCGGGACGACGATGGTGCTGTCGCCAAACTCGGAGTTCTTCCGCTTCTTCCGCAATCCCGACGGCAGCGAAGCGCCGGCGAAGCCGGCGTCGCCGGCCCCAACCGCTCCGGCGACGGCACCTGCCGCGCCGGCGGCACAGCCAAGCACCGGCCAGTAGCGGCCGGTGCAGGATTTTCTTGCCGCCATGGGCCTCGTCCTTGTCATAGAAGGTCTGGTCTATGGCGGCTTTCCCGGCCTTGCCAGGAAGCTTGCCACCGAAGTGCTGTCGCTGCCCGAGAACGCGTTGCGGATCGCTGGGCTGGCGGCGATCGCCATCGGCGTCGGCATCGTCTGGCTGGTGCGAGGCATGTGAGGCGGCCCGCTTCGATTCTCGGGATACGAGCTTCGATCCCTGGGATACGAACTTCGATCCCTGGGATACGAACTTCGATCCGGGATACGAGCTTCGATCCGGATACGAGCTTCGATCCGGAGATAACGGATGATTTATCCTCTGCCCATAGTCATAGCCGCAAACGTGCCGTATTTTTTGCCAACATGGCGCGACGCGGCGTTTTCGTCGAAGCGCTTTTCTTTTCAGGAATACCGGGAGGCTTCTCGATGACATCCAACATAATTTTGCGCGCGGCACGGCGGACGTTCGTCGCGGGCGCTGCGGCACTTCTTGTCAGCGCCGTCGCTGTCCCGTCCTTCGTGACACCGACATTTGCCGCTGACGGACCTGCTTCGGTCGCCGATCTGGCGCAAGGCCTGCTCGGCGCGGTGGTCAACATCTCGACCTCGCAGACGGTGAAGGGTACCGAAGGTCCGGGTGCCGTGCCGATGCCGCAGCTGCCAGAGGGGTCGCCCTTCCAGGACTTCTTCGACGATTTCTTCAAGAACCGCGGCGGCGACAAGGACAATAGCGGGCAGAAGGTGCAGTCGCTGGGTTCCGGGTTCGTCGTCGATGCCGAACAAGGCATCGTCGTCACCAACAACCACGTGATCGCCGACGCCGACGACATCGAAGTCAATTTCTCCGACGGCATTACCTTGAAGGCAACGCTGGTCGGCACCGACACCAAGACAGATGTCGCGGTGCTGAAGGTCGATCCGAAAGGACACAAGCTGACGGCGGTGAAGTTTGGCGATTCCACCAAGCTGCGTGTCGGCGACTGGGTGATGGCGATCGGCAATCCGTTCGGCCTCGGCGGCACGGTGACGGTCGGTATCGTCTCGGCTCGCAACCGCGATATCAATTCCGGCCCCTATGACGATTTCATCCAGACCGATGCCGCGATCAATCGCGGCAATTCCGGCGGCCCGCTGTTCAACAGCGCCGGCGAGGTCATCGGCATCAACACCGCCATCATTTCGCCGTCCGGCGGCTCGATCGGCATCGGCTTCTCCATTCCTTCGCAGCTCGCCTCGGGCGTCGTCGACCAGTTGCGCCAGTTCGGCGAGACGCGGCGCGGTTGGCTCGGCGTGCGCATCCAGCCGGTGACAGACGACATCGCCGAGAGCCTCGGCATGGCGACTGCCAAGGGCGCGCTGGTCGCCGGCGTCATCAAGGGCGGTCCGGTCGACAATGGCACTATCCAAGCCGGCGACGTCATCGTCAAGTTCGATGGCAAGGACATCCATGAAATGCGCGACCTGCCGCGTGTTGTCGCCGAAAGCCCGGTCGGCAAGGCGGTCGATGTGCTCATCGTGCGCAAGGGCGTCGAGCAGACCGTGAAAGTGACGCTCGGCCGGCTCGAGGATGGCGAGAAGCTCACCAGCGGCGAGGAGGGTGGCAATACCGACCAGGACAAGGGTGACAAGGCGCCGGACGTTTCCACGGCTTCGGTGCTCGGCATGACGGTCGGCGAACTGAACGACGAGACGCGCAAGAAGTTCAGCATTGCGGCCGATGTTTCCGGCGTCGTCATCACCGATGTCACCAAGGACTCTGCTGCCGCCGAGCGCGGCATTCAGCCTGGTGAGGTGATCACCGAGATCGCACAGGAATCGGTCGCCACGCCCAAGGATGTCATGGACCGGATCGGCGCCTTGAAGGAACAGGGGCGCAAGAATGCGCTCTTGATGCTGGCATCGAAGACCGGTGAACTCAGGTTCGTGACGATCCGAATGGACTGAAGTCAGCAGCCAGCGGCTGAGTTCCTGGAAGGATTTCGAACATGAGCAAAGCGACTTATCCGTTGAAACTCCCGCTTTCGGTCAAGGAGGCCGCCACGCGCTTGGCAAAGGCCGATGGCGTGTCGCTCAATCAGTGGATCGCTTCGGCCGTGGCGCAGAAAGTTGGGGCAATGGAAACAGCGGCCGAGTTCCTGCGTCGTCGGACAGGCGATGCGTCCGCTGACGATTTTGGAAAGCTGCTTGAGCGGGTTGCTGCCGGACCTCCGCAACCTGGCGATGAGCTTCCGCCTGATCGACATTGATCAGCGACGTTTCTTTCGCCAATTCTTGGCAGTCAGCCGGTACAACACATGTCGCTTGAGCGCGGGATGGCTGTCGGGAATGCCGGGGTGGTCGAAATCGGCGGACGGGTCGGCGGTCATGCCGAGGCGTTCCATGACGGCGATCGAGCGCCTGTTGTCGGCGACGGCGAAGGAAATAATCTCGCCGAGGCCAAGCGTTTCGAAACCATAGGCAAGCCATGCCTCCGCCGCTTCGGTGACATAGCCCTTGCCCCAGAATTCAGGGGCCAGTCGCCAGCCGATCTCGACGGTGCCAGCCGGAAGGAACGGCA
The DNA here is from genome assembly GCF_040321205.1 of Mesorhizobium sp. M0496. Lineage (NCBI taxonomy): Bacteria > Pseudomonadati > Pseudomonadota > Alphaproteobacteria > Hyphomicrobiales > Phyllobacteriaceae > Mesorhizobium > Mesorhizobium sp. M0496. The sequence goes on from NZ_JAMYRC010000036.1 coordinate 66,177, forward strand.
AATGATCTGTGTCGAAGAGGCCGATGAAGCCGATGCATTCTCCGGTGGCGACAATCTCGGCGGCGGTGAAACCGTAGCCATCCTTAGCGATCCAGGTCCGGAACTCGTCCATTTTGGCGTCTGTGGCGGCACGGTCGCGGCGGAACGGAAAGAACTCCATCACCTGTTCATCGGAATTGATCCGGTGAAACAGCGCGCGGTCGCGATCCTCCCAGTTGCGCAGGATCAGGCGCTCGGTACGCATTGGTTTCATTGCACAAACTCTTCCTGCCTGTAACCTTGCAAATAGAGCAATGCGGTCAGGTCGCCATGGTCGATGCGAACCTTTGCCTGTGCAGCCACCGCCGGCTTGGCATGAAGCGCGACACCGATGCCGGCCAGGCGGATCATGTCGAGATCATTGGCGCCGTCGCCGACGGCGATGACGTCAAAGGGCGTCAGACCAAGGCGCGCTGAAATTTCGATCAGCGCTTCGGCCTTGGCGGCGCGGCCGAGGATCGGTTCACCGACCAGCCCGGTGAAGCGGCCATCCTGTTCGAGCAGGCGGTTGGCGCGGTCCTCGTGGAAGCCAAGCATGGCCGCGATTCGCGTCGTGAAGACCTCGAAGCCGCCGGACACGAGTGCCGTCCAGGCGCCATTGGCCCGCATTGTCTGAACCAGCGCGCGGCCGCCGGAGGCCAGCGTCAGACGATTGGCGACGATGCGGTCGACTACGGCGGCGTCGAGGGCTTTCAGCAGTGCCACTCGCTCGCGCAGAGCCGGTTCGAAAGCGATCTCGCCGTTCATCGATCGCGCTGTGATGGTGGCGACACGATCCTTGACGCCGATCTCGTCGGCCAGCTCGTCGATGCATTCCTGGTCGATCATGGTTGAGTCCATGTCGGCCATCAGGATCTTTTTGCGGCGGGTCTCGGCCTGCTGGACGATTACGTCGACCGGATCGTCGGCAAGCGCTGCGTGCAAGGCGGCACTCGTTTCGGCGTCGTCGGCTGCCTCCGGCAGGACAAGATCGCAGGCTATCCCTTCGGCCAGCCAGACAACAGCGCTTGCGCCGACCGACCGTGACGCCATATTCGCAAGCGACAGCGACAAAGCGCGGTCGGCGGGACGGGAAACAAGCGTGGCGATGAGCGGCATGGAACATTCCGGCGAACAGGCGGGCGAGGGCCGCGTGAAGAACGCGATCCTGATAGCCGGGCCGACCGCCAGCGGCAAGTCGGCGCTGGCGCTCGATCTGGCCGAGCGCAGGGGTGGCGTGATCGTCAACACCGATTCCATGCAGGGCTATTCTGTTCTCGACGTGCTGACCGCCCGGCCGGAAGCGGCCGACCTCGCTCGCGCGCCGCATTTTCTCTACGGCCACGTCCACCCGTCCACAGCCTATTCCACCGGCGCCTGGCTGCGCGACGTGATGAAGCTGATCGACGACGGTGCGCTCTCCAAACGGCCGGCAATTTTTGTCGGCGGCACCGGGCTCTATTTTCGCGCGCTTGCCGAGGGCATTTCGGAAATGCCCGACATTCCGCAGCGGGTCCGGGACCGCTGGCGCTATGAATTGAAGGAGCAGGGCGCCGTCAAGCTGCACAGCCTGCTGCTGCGTGAGGATTCGGCGGCCGCCATGATGCTCAAGCCAACCGACAGCCAGCGCATCGTGCGGGCATTGGAGGTGCTCGACGCGTCGGGCCGTTCGATCCGGGAATGGCAGGCAGAACGCGGCCATCCGCTCATCGACAGGCAGACCGCGCATTTCTTCGTGATCGAGCCGGACCGGGCGGCGCTGGTCGGCCGCATCGAAAAACGCTTCGACCAGATGCTGGACAAGGGCGCGCTAGACGAGGTCAAGCTTCTAGCGGCGCTTGGCCTCGATCCCGAATTGCCGGCGATGAAGGCGATCGGCGTTCGTGAACTGCAGGCCGCGATGGCCGGAAAGATTGGATTTCCCGAGGCGATCGAACGCGCCAAGATCGCGACCAGGCAATATTCCAAGCGGCAGACGACCTGGTTCAGGCATCAGCTGGGGCCGGAATGGCAAAGAGTGCACCCCGGTGATGATGTGGAAACCACGATCTGATTGCTTATTCCCATTGCAACCTGAAAAGTTTACTTGCAAGGAAAGGTTCTCGTTGCGGTTGTCCAAATTAACCCTCCGTAAGCCCGCCCATGCCATAAGGTCAGTGGGCACTTTTCCAACGGGGAGCAGATGCGTTTCCACAAGGCGGAATCAGCATTTTTCGTCTTTATCTTCGTGATCCTGGCCGCTGGCCTGGTGACGCTGCATGCCTATGGGCTTCTGCAATCCTTCGCCACCGAGCTACATACGGCTTCGGGTCTGGACAAGGTCATCTATCTCAACAAGCTTTTGTTCGCGACCGGCGTGCTTTTGGCCACCGCGCTGTTCTTCGGCATTTTCTTCATCTACCCGCTGATCCGAAAACAGGCGACGGAAGAAGGCAAGCTGCGCGCCATGACGGTCTCGCTCAGCGCGCGTTCGGAAACACTCGAGCATGCGGCGCTGACCGACGGCCTGACCGGCATGCAGAACCGGCGCTATTTCGATGACGCGCTGAAGGAGTATCTCGAGGAGTTCCGGCGCATCGAAAAGCCCGTCGGGCTGATGATCCTCGATCTCGACCATTTCAAGCAGGTCAACGATACCCACGGCCATGATGTCGGCGACGAGGTGCTCAAGGCCGTCGCGAGCTGCCTCAAGGATATGACACGCTACCACGACGTGGTGGCGCGATTGGGTGGCGAGGAGTTCGCGGTGGTCACGCCCAACATGGATGCCGACCTTCTGGGCAAGTTTGCCGAGCGTATCCGCAAGGCGATCGCCAACATGTCGGTGCTGTCAGGCAATGTCCGCCTCAAAATCACCACCAGCGTCGGGCTTGCCGTCTGGGACCGCAAGGAAACGGCGGAGGAGTTCTATCGCCGCGCCGACCGCCAGCTCTACGAGGCGAAGAGGCAAGGCCGCAACCGCGTCTGCGCCTAAAATCCCGAAGAGGAATTCATGAGGCCGGTCGCCTGACGCGACTTTCTGCGCTTCCGGTGCTCATATGTGGACGGCCCCCTGCTTGCAAGTATTGGCTGAGATGGTTTGATCGGATCGCTTGCGCTC
>NZ_JAMYRC010000037.1:0-64322 GCF_040321205.1 Mesorhizobium sp. M0496
TGCCGATCGCCATGGAAGAGAAGCTGCGCTTCGCTATCCGTGAAGGCGGCCGCACCGTCGGTGCCGGCATCGTCGTCACCATCAAAGAGTAATTTGGACTTAAACCGATCTGTCGCGGGCGCTGCCCGCGCCGCGCCAGAACAAGGAAGTGACGCATGAACGGACAGAATATCCGCATCCGCCTGAAGGCGTTTGACCACCGCGTGCTCGACGCCTCGACGAAGGAAATCGTGTCGACGGCCAAGCGCACCGGTGCCAACGTCCGCGGCCCCATTCCGCTGCCGACGCGGATCGAAAAGTTCACGGTCAACCGGTCGCCTCACGTCGACAAGAAGAGCCGCGAGCAGTTCGAGATGCGCACGCACAAGCGTCTGCTCGACATCGTCGATCCGACCCCGCAGACGGTCGATGCTTTGATGAAGCTCGATCTGGCCGCCGGCGTCGACGTCGAGATCAAGCTCTAAGGGAATGAGAGCGCGGTAAGGGGCGGTGCCCCTGGCCCGGAACTCTAAAGGAATTGAACCGATGCGTTCAGGTGTGATTGCAAAGAAGGTGGGAATGACCCGCATCTACAACGATGCCGGGGAACATGTTCCCGTCACCGTTCTCCTGATGGAGAACTGCCAGGTCGTGGCCCAACGTACGCAAGAGAAGAATGGCTACACCGCCGTTCAGCTCGGCGTTGGCCTGGCCAAGGTGAAGAACACGTCGAAGGCGTTGCGCGGTCATTTCGCGACCGCTTCCGTCGAGCCGAAGGCGAAGGTCGCCGAGTTTCGCGTCTCCGCCGACAACATGATCGATGTCGGCGCCGAGATCACCGTCGAGCATTTCGTCCCCGGCCAGAAGGTCGATGTGACGGGCACGACGATCGGCAAGGGTTTTCAGGGCGTCATCAAGCGTCACCACATGGGCGGTGGCCGCGCCACGCACGGTAACTCGGTTTCGCACCGTTCGCACGGTTCGACCGGCCAGCGCCAGGACCCGGGTAAGGTGTTCAAGGGCAAGAATATGGCTGGCCACATGGGCGACACCCGCGTCACCACGCAGAATGTCGAGATCGTCTCTACCGACGCCGACCGTGGCCTGATCCTGATCCGCGGTGCGGTTCCCGGATCGAAGGGCGCCTGGATCCTGGTCCGCGATGCGGCCAAGGTGGCACTGCCGGCCAATGCGCCGAAGCCCGCCGCGATCCGCGCCGTTGCGGCAGCTGCTAAGAACGAGGCTCCGGCCACAGAGGGAGCGGAATAATGGATCTCAAGATCACAACGCTTGGCGGCAAGGACGCCGGCAAGGTGAAACTCTCCGAGGAGATTTTCGGCCTTGATCCGCGCGAAGACATCCTGCAGCGCGTCGTGCGCTGGCAGCTTGCCAAGAAGCAGCAGGGCACGCACAAGACCAAGGGCCGCGCCGAGATCGCGCGCACCGGCGCCAAGATGTACAAGCAGAAGGGTACGGGCCGCGCCCGTCACCATTCGGCACGCGCTCCGCAGTTCCGCGGCGGCGGCAAGGCTCACGGCCCGGTCGTTCGCAGCCACGAGCACGAATTGCCGAAGAAGGTTCGTGCGCTTGGCCTCAAGCATGCTCTCTCGGCCAAAGCCAAGAGCGCGTCGATCATCATCATCGACGAGCTGAAGCTGACCGAGGCCAAGACGAAGGCGCTGATCGCGAATTTCGCGACGCTGGGCCTGACCAATGCCCTGTTGATCGGCGGTGCCGAGCTTGACAAGAATTTCAAGCTCGCGGCGACGAACATCCCGAACATCGACGTACTGCCCATCCAGGGCATCAACGTCTACGACATTCTACGCCGCGGCACGCTGGTCCTTTCGAAGGCCGCCGTCGAGGCTCTCGAGGAGCGCTTTAAATGACCGACCTTCGTCACTACGACGTGATCGTCTCGCCGGCGATCACCGAAAAGTCGACCATGGCCTCCGAGAACAACCAGGTCGTCTTCAACGTCGCCAAGAAGGCGTCGAAGCCGGAAATCAAGGCCGCCGTCGAAGCGCTGTTCGGCGTCAAGGTGATGGCCGTGAACACGCTTGTCCGCAAGGGCAAGATCAAGCGCTTCCGTGGCACGGTTGGCCGCCAGAGCGACGTCAAGAAGGCGATTGTGACGCTGGCCGATGGCCAGTCGATCGACGTCGCGACGGGTCTCTGAGCAAGGCCGCGAGGACAGAAACATGGCACTGAAAAAATTCAACCCGGTAACGCCCAGCACCCGTCAGCTGGTCATCGTCGACCGCTCGGGCCTCTACAAGGGCAAGCCCGTCAAGGGTCTGACCGAAGGCCTGACCAAGTCGGGCGGTCGCAACAACCATGGCCGCATCACCGCCCGCTTCATCGGCGGTGGTCATAAGCGTTCGTACCGCATCATCGACTTCAAGCGCCGCAAGTTCGACGTCGTTGGCACGGTCGAGCGCATTGAATACGATCCGAACCGCACCGCCTTCATCGCGCTGATCAAGTATGACGATGGCGAGCTGTCCTACATCATCGCTCCGCAGCGTCTGGCTCCCGGCGACAAGATCGTGTCCGGCGAAGCGGTCGACGTGAAGCCGGGCAATGCGATGCCGCTGGCTTCGATGCCGGTCGGCACCATCGTCCACAACATCGAGCTGAAGCCGGGCAAGGGCGCTCAGGTCGCCCGTTCGGCAGGTGGCTATGGCCAGCTGGTCGGTCGTGACCAGGGCATGGCGATCCTGCGCCTCAACTCGGGCGAGCAGCGTGTCGTTCACGGCTCCTGCATGGCCACTGTCGGCGCCGTGTCCAATCCGGACCACGGCAACATCAATGACGGCAAGGCCGGTCGCACGGTCTGGCGTGGCAAGCGTCCGCACAATCGCGGCGTGACCATGAACCCGGTCGACCATCCGCACGGCGGCGGCGAAGGCCGCACCTCGGGTGGCCGCCATCCGGTTTCGCCTTGGGGCAAGCCGACCAAGGGCAAGAAGACGCGGTCCAACAAGGCGACCGACAAGTTCATCCTGCGCTCGCGCCATCAGCGCAAGAGCTAAGAAGAGGTAACGCCAAGTGACTCGTTCGATTTGGAAAGGCCCCTTCATTGACGGCTACCTTCTCAAGAAGGTGGACAAGGTTCGTGAAGGTGGTCGCAATGAGGTGATCAAGATGTGGAGCCGTCGCTCCACCATCCTGCCGCAGTTTGTCGGCTTCACCTTCGGTGTCTACAACGGCCAGAAGCATGTTCCCGTCTCGGTGAACGAGGACATGGTCGGTCACAAGTTCGGTGAATTCGCTCCGACCCGGACCTATTACGGTCACGGCGCGGATAAGAAGGCGAAGAGGAAATAATCATGGGCAAGGCCAAAGCTCCGCGCAGGCTTGCTGATAACGAAGCGCGCGCCGTGTTGCGCACGATCCGTATCAGCCCGCAGAAGCTGAACCTGGTTGCCGCGCTGATCCGCGGCAAGAAGGTCGCGACAGCGCTTTCCGATCTCGAATTCTCGGCCAAGCGGATTTCCGGCACGGTCAAGAAGACGCTGGAATCGGCAATCGCCAACGCGGAAAACAACCACGACCTGGACGTCGATGCACTGATCGTGGCGGAAGCCTATGTCGGCAAGTCGGTCGTCATGAAGCGGTTCCATGCCCGTGGCCGTGGTCGCGCCAGCCGTATCGAGAAGCCGTTCTCGCACCTCACGATCGTCGTTCGTGAAGTCGAAGAAAAAGGGGAGGCCGCATAATGGGCCAGAAAGTCAATCCGATCGGTCTTCGCCTCGGCATCAACCGCACCTGGGATTCGCGCTGGTTCGCGAACACCGGCGAGTACGGCAAGCTGCTGCATGAGGACATCAAGATCCGCAAGTATCTTGAGAAGGAGCTCAAGCAGGCTGCCATCTCGAAGGTCGTCATCGAGCGTCCGCACAAGAAGTGCCGCGTCACCATCCATGCCGCGCGCCCGGGTCTGATTATCGGCAAGAAGGGCGCCGACATCGAGAAGCTTCGCAAGAAGCTGATGGAGATGACGAAGTCCGAGACGCACCTCAACATCGTTGAAGTGCGCAAGCCGGAAATCGACGCGACCCTGGTCGCCCAGTCGATCGCCCAGCAGCTCGAGCGTCGTATCGCCTTCCGCCGCGCCATGAAGCGTGCCGTTCAGTCGGCGATGCGCCTCGGTGCCGAAGGCATCCGCATCAACTGCGCCGGCCGTCTCGGCGGTGCCGAGATCGCGCGTATGGAATGGTATCGCGAAGGTCGCGTGCCGCTGCATACGCTGCGTGCGGACGTCGACTACGGCACGGCCGAAGCGCACACCGCTTATGGCATCTGCGGCGTCAAGGTCTGGGTGTTCAAGGGCGAGATCCTTGAGCATGACCCGATGGCTTCGGAGCGTCGGGCCAGCGAAAGCGATGCAGCGCATGGCGGTGGTGGTGATCGCGAACGCGGTCGTCGTCGCGAAAACGCCTGAGACATTTAGGAATTTGGAGTTAGAACGATGCTGCAGCCAAAGCGCACAAAGTTCCGCAAGCAGTTCAAGGGCCGTATCCATGGTACCGCAAAGGGCGGCACCAATCTGGATTTCGGTGGTTTCGGGCTGAAGGCGCTTGAGCCGAACCGCGTCACCGCGCGTGAGATCGAGGCGGCCCGCCGCGCGATCACACGTGAAATGAAGCGCGCCGGTCGCGTCTGGATCCGTATTTTCCCGGACGTGCCGGTCACTTCGAAGCCGACCGAAGTCCGCATGGGTAAGGGCAAGGGTGCGGTCGATTACTGGGCGGCGCGCGTCAAGCCGGGCCGCATCATGTTCGAGATCGACGGCGTCAACGAAGAAACCGCCCGTGAGGCACTGCGTCTCGGCGCGGCCAAGCTCTCGGTCAAGACGCGCTTCGTGCAGCGCATCGCAGAATAAGGACGGGCTGATCATGAAAGCCGAAGACATCCGGACCAAGACCCAGGACCAGCTGACCGACGACCTGGCCAGCCTGAAGAAGGAGCAGTTCAACCTGCGCTTCCAGAAGGCCACCGGCCAGCTCGAGAAGACCGCGCGCGTGAGACAGGTCCGTAAGGATATTGCGCGTATCAAGACCATCGCTGCGGAAAAGTCCGCGGCTAAGAAGGCTTAAGGACGAAAACCATGCCAAAGCGCATTCTGCAGGGCACCGTCGTCAGCGACAAGAACGAGAAGACGGTTGTCGTCAAGGTCGAACGGCGCTTCACGCATCCCGTGATGAAGAAGACCGTGCGCATGACCAAGAAGTACAAGGCGCACGACGAGAACAACGCCCACAAGGTAGGCGATCAGGTGTTCATCCAGGAATCGAAGCCGATTTCCAAGGATAAGCGCTGGATCGTCGTGTCTTCGGACCAAGCCTGACCTCGGGCGTAAACAACGAATTTTGGACAGACCGGGGAGGGGCTTTGAGCCTGTCCCGTTAGAAAAGAAGAAGGCGGCCAGTCATGATTCAGATGCAAACAAACCTCGACGTCGCGGATAATTCCGGCGCCCGTCGTGTCATGTGCATCAAGGTGCTGGGCGGCTCGAAGCGGAAATACGCTTCCGTGGGCGACATCATCGTGGTGTCGATCAAGGAAGCCATCCCGCGCGGCCGCGTGAAGAAGGGCGATGTGATGAAGGCGGTCGTGGTTCGCACGGCCAAGGACATCCGCCGCCCGGACGGCAGCGTGATCCGTTTCGACAAGAACGCGGCCGTTCTCGTCGACAACAAGAAAGAGCCGATCGGCACGCGTATCTTCGGACCGGTTCCGCGCGAACTCCGCGCCAAGAACCACATGAAGATCATCTCGCTCGCGCCTGAAGTGCTGTAAGGAGCCGGACCAATGCAAAAGATTAGAAAAGGCGACAAGGTCGTCGTGCTGGCCGGCAAGGACAAGGGCCGTTCGGGCGAAGTCCTCTCGGTACAGCCGAAGGAAGACACCGCGCTGGTGCGCGGCGTCAACATGATCCGTCGTCACCAGAAGCAGTCCCAGTCCCAAGAGGGCGGGATCATCACCAAGGAAGCGCCGATCCAGCTGTCGAACATCGCGCTGGCCGACCCCAAGGATGGCAAGCCGACCCGCGTCGGTTTCATCTTCCAGAAGGACGGCAAGAAGGTGCGCGTCGCCAAGCGCTCGGGAGAAGTCATCAATGGCTAAGGCTCAAACCACGAAGCCCAAGGCTGAAAGCAAACAGTCCAAGGCCCAGAACACGCCGCGCCTCAAGCAGGTCTACAACGAGACCATCCGCAAGGCGCTGCAGGAACAGTTCGGCTACGACAACGAGATGCAGGTTCCGCGCATCGACAAGATCGTGCTGAACATGGGCGTTGGCGAAGCGACCGCCGATTCGAAGAAGCCTTCGATCGCGGCCGAAGACCTGGCGATGATCGCCGGCCAGAAGGCCGTCGTCACCCGCGCCCGCAACTCGATCGCCGGCTTCAAGGTCCGCGAGAAGATGCCGATCGGCGCCAAGGTCACGCTGCGCAAGGAACGCATGTACGAGTTCCTCGACCGCCTCGTGAACATCGCACTGCCGCGCGTCCGCGACTTCCGCGGACTGAATCCGAAGAGCTTCGATGGCCGTGGCAACTACGCCATGGGCATCAAGGAACACATCGTGTTCCCGGAGATCAACTACGACAAGGTTGATCAGATCTGGGGCATGGACGTCATCGTTTGTACGACTGCGAAGACGGACGACGAAGCCAGGGCATTGCTCAAGGCCTTCAACTTCCCCTTCCGCCAGTAACGGCAGCGAGAAAAGGAAAAATCTGAAATGGCAAAGACCAGCTCAGTCGAGAAGAACAACAGGCGCCGCAAGCTTGCCGACCAGTACGGTCCCAAGCGGGCTGCCCTCAAGGCGATCATCATGGATCAGTCCAAGCCGATGGAAGAGCGCTTCCGCGCTCAGCTGAAGCTTGCTGCCCTGCCGCGCAACTCGGCCAAGATCCGCATCCGCAACCGCTGCGAAGTCACCGGCCGTCCGCGCGCCTACTATCGCAAGCTCAAAGTATCGCGCATCGCGCTTCGTGATCTCGGCAACAACGGCCAGATCCCGGGCCTGGTCAAGTCGAGCTGGTAAGGAGGACATAACATGTCATTGAGCGATCCTCTCGGCGATATGCTGACCCGCATCCGCAACGCGTATGGCCGCAAGAAGTCGAGCGTTTCGACGCCGGCCTCGCGTCTGCGCACCCGCGTCCTCGACGTGCTGAAGGCTGAAGGCTATATCCGCGATTACAGCCAGACCGACTTCGACAACGGCAAGTCCGAAATCGAGATCGAGCTGAAGTATTTCGACGGCGCGCCGGTCGTGCGCGAAATCGCCCGCGTCTCGAAGCCAGGCCGTCGCGTCTATGTTTCGGCCAAGTCGATTCCGCAGGTCGCCAACGGCCTCGGCATCGCCATCCTTTCGACACCGAAGGGCGTGATGGCCGACCATGAAGCACGTGAACAGAACGTCGGCGGTGAAATCCTCTGCCAGATCTTCTGATCTGGCGTGTGACCGGGAAAATCGGAATCCGGTCTTCGGGATCATGCCCGAAGACAGAGACCTGAAACAAGAGAAGTGACGAGGACAACAAAATGTCTCGTATTGGAAAGAAACCCGTTTCGCTGCCGCAGGGCGTGACCGCGACCGTCAACGGCCAGACCGTGACGGCGAAGGGCCCCAAGGGTGAGCTGAAGTTCGTGGTGAACGACGAAGTGCTGGTCAAGATGGAAGGCAGCGAGATCGCTGTCCAGCCGCGCGACCAGACCAAGGCCGCCCGCTCCAAGTGGGGCATGTCGCGCACGCAGATCGTCAACATCCTGCAGGGCGTCAAGGACGGTTTCGAGAAGAAGCTCGAGATCACCGGCGTCGGCTATCGCGCGGCACTTCAGGGCAAGAACCTTCAGCTGGCACTTGGCTTCAGCCATGACGTCGTCTACGAGACGCCGCAGGGCATCACCATCACGGTGCCGAAGCCGACTGAAATCACCGTGGCCGGCATCGACAAGCAGCAGGTCGGCCAGGTTGCGGCCGAGATCCGCGAATATCGCGGCCCCGAGCCTTACAAGGGCAAGGGCGTCCGTTACGCTGGCGAGAAGATCGTCCGCAAGGAAGGCAAGAAGAAGTAGTCGTGAATGGTGAATGGTGAATGATGAAATGGCAGTAGGATAGAGCAGGGGCCGGGTGGCACTCCGCTTCTACCGTTCACCATTTTTCCATTCACCATTCACTGCAAATCAACGCCGCGGGGAGCGGTCGCGGGAGGCGCTTTCGCCTACCGCATATGGCGGCCCCCGTTTTTTGAAGGCAAGGAAGACCATCATGGGTACCAAGGAATCCACGCAGCGCCGCGCGCAGCGCGTCCGCCGTCAGATCAAGAAGGTCGCCGGCGAGCGTCCGCGTCTGTCGGTCCACCGCACGTCGAAGAATATCTACGTGCAGGTCATCGACGACGCCAAGGGCCATACCATCGCTGCGGCTTCGACGCTTGAGAAGGACTTCAAGGGTTCGCTCAAGACCGGCGCCGATACCGCAGCCGCCGCTGCGATCGGCAAGCTGATCGCCGAACGCGCCACCAAGGCTGGTGTCAAGGAAGTCGTCTTCGACCGCGGCGCCTACATCTATCACGGCCGCGTCAAGGCGCTCGCCGAGGCTGCCCGTGAAGGTGGCTTGAGCTTCTAAGCATGATCCCGAAAAGTTGCAGACTTTTCGGATAAAGATTATGCGAAGGGAATGACTTTCGCCCCGGTGACCCACAGAGGCACCGGATCTTATCAGCAACCGTGCTTCCGGAAAAAAACAAGGAACAGGATATGGCACAGGAACGTAGGGATGGCGGCCGCGGCCGCGATCGTGAAGAACGCGATGACGGCATGGTGGACAAGCTCGTCCACATCAACCGCGTCGCCAAGGTCGTCAAGGGCGGCCGTCGCTTCGGTTTTGCAGCACTCGTCGTCGTCGGCGACCAGAAGGGCCGCGTCGGCTTTGGTCACGGCAAGGCGCGCGAAGTTCCGGAAGCCATCCGCAAGGCAACTGAATCGGCCAAGCGCGACATGATCTTCGTGCCGCTGCGCTCGGGCCGTACGCTGCATCACGACGTCGAAGGACGCTGGGGCGCCGGACGCGTGCTGCTGCGCGCTGCCAAGCAAGGTACCGGCATCATCGCCGGTGGCCCGATGCGCGCTGTCTTCGAGACGCTCGGCATGCATGACGTGGTCGCCAAGTCGATGGGTTCGTCGAACCCCTACAACATGGTTCGCGCCACCTTCGACGCGCTGAAGAGCCAGATGCATCCCAAGGATGTGGCTGCTGCTCGCGGCATCAAGTATTCGACCCTTCAGGCCCGCCGCGGCACCGCCGTTGCGGCTGAAGAATAGTCGATCTGACCAGGGATTTTGACCATGGCCAAGAAAGCAACCAAGACCATCACCGTTGAGCAGATCGGTTCGCCGATCCGCCGTCCGAAGGAACAGCGCGCGACGCTGGTCGGCCTCGGCCTCAACAAGATGCACAAGCAGCGCACGCTGGAAGATACGCCCTCCGTGCGCGGCATGATCGCTGCCGTCCAGCATCTCGTCCGCGTCGTGGACGAGGGCTGAGCCAGAGCGCAGGAGAACTCAGATGAAACTCAACGATCTGCGTGACAATGACGGCGCGACGCACTCCAAGAAGCGTCTCGGCCGTGGTATCGGCTCAGGCTCCGGCAAGACCGGCGGTCGCGGCGTCAAGGGCCAGAAGGCGCGCTCCGGCGTTGCCATCAACGGCTTCGAGGGTGGCCAGATGCCGCTCTACCGGCGCCTGCCGAAGCGTGGCTTCAACAACATCTTCGCCAAGAGCTTCACCGTCGTGTCGCTGGCCCGCATCCAGGTGGCCATCGACGCCAAGAAGCTCGACGCCAAGGCAACCGTGACGGCTGAATCGCTGGTTGCCGCCGGCGTTATCCGCCGCGTCAAGGACGGCGTGCGCATCCTCTCGGACGGCGAGATCAAGGCGAAGCTCGCCTTTGACGTTGCCGGTGCCTCCAAGGCCGCGATCGAGAAGATCGAAAAGGCCGGCGGCTCGGTCAAACTGCCGGAAAAGGCAGCTGCCGAGTAACGGCGATTTGAAGCGCGATCGGCAAGAGTGGGATCCATTTTTTGCTCACGATTGCGCTTTGATCTGCGCAATTTAGGCGGCCGCGTCGACGCGGCCGCTTGCATGTTTAGAGCCCGGAGCTTATCTCGTGAGCTTCGGTGAAACGCACCGCCTGACCTCAGGGCCATCAAGCGTTACCAAGCGGAGAATCAGGCATGGCTTCGGCTGCTGAACAATTAGCCTCGAATCTGAATTTCTCGGCCTTCGCCAAAGCGGAGGATCTGAAGAAACGCATCTGGTTCACGATCGGCGCGCTGCTCGTCTATCGCCTCGGCACCTATATTCCGCTTCCCGGCATCAATCCCGACGCCTTCGCCCAGGCCTTCTCCTCGCAGAGCAAGGGCGTGCTGGGCATGTTCAACATGTTCGCCGGTGGCGCCGTACAGCGCATGGCGATCTTTGCGCTCGGCATCATGCCTTACATCTCCGCCTCCATCATCATGCAGCTGATGACTTCGGTCATCCCGTCGCTGGAAGCGCTGAAGAAGGAAGGCGAACAGGGCCGCAAGGTCATCAACCAATACACGCGCTACGGCACCGTGCTGCTTGCGCTGGTTCAGGCCTATGGCATTTCGGTCGGTCTGGAAGGCGGCAACGGCATCGTCAGCGATCCCGGCATGTTCTTCCGTATCTCGACCGTCGTGACGCTGGTCGGCGGCACGATGTTCCTGATGTGGCTCGGCGAGCAGATCACCGCCCGCGGCATCGGCAACGGCATTTCGCTGATCATCTTCTCCGGCATCGTCGCCGGCCTGCCGCACGCCATCTCCGGCACGCTGGAGCTTGGCCGCACCGGCGCGCTGTCGACCGGCCTGATCCTGGCGATCATCGTGCTCGCCATCGTCGTCATCGCCTTGATCGTGTTCTTCGAGCGCGCCCAGCGCCGCTTGCTGATCCAGTATCCGAAGCGCCAGGTCGGCAACCGCATGTTCCAGGGCGATACCTCGCATCTGCCGCTGAAGCTCAACACGTCGGGCGTCATTCCGCCGATCTTCGCCTCGTCGCTGCTGCTGCTGCCGGCCACCGTCGCCGGCTTCTCGCAGACGACCAACATGCCGGCCTGGGCTAGCACCGTGCTCGCCTCGCTCGGCCATGGCCAGCCGCTCTACATGCTGTTCTATGCGGCGATGATCGTGTTCTTCGCCTTCTTCTACACTGCGATTGTCTTCAACCCGAAGGACACAGCCGACCAGCTCAAGAAGCATTCGGGCTTCATCCCGGGCTATCGTCCGGGCGAGCGCACAGCCGATTATATCGATTACGTTCTCACCCGCATCACCGTCGTCGGCGCCATCTATCTGGTGCTGGTGTGCCTGCTGCCGGAGTTCCTGATCTCGGCGACTGGCGTGCCATTCTACCTTGGTGGCACATCGCTTCTGATCGTGGTCAGTGTCACGCTCGATACGGTTGCGCAGATTCAGGGTCACCTGATTGCGCACCAGTATGAAGGCCTGATCAAGAAGTCGAAGCTGCGCGGGGGGAAGAAAGCCAGATGAGGTTGATATTGCTTGGGCCGCCAGGAGCGGGCAAGGGGACACAAGCACAAAGACTGGTAGAAAAACACGGCATACCCCAGCTTTCGACGGGCGACATGTTGCGTGCTGCCGTCCAGGCTGGCACCGAAGTCGGCAAGCGGGCCAAGGCGGTGATGGATGCCGGTGAGCTGGTGTCCGACGCCATCGTCAACGCGATCGTCGCCGAGCGTATCGATCAGGCCGACTGTGCCAACGGGTTCATCCTCGACGGATATCCGCGGACCCTGGTGCAGGCGGACGCGGTTGAGCAGATGCTTTCGGATCGCTCCCAGGGCCTCGACGCCGTCGTCGAACTTGTCGTCGACGACAAGGCGCTTGTCGGCCGGATAGTCAAGCGCGCTGACGAGGCGCAGGCCGCCGGTCTGCCCGTTCGCAAGGACGACAATCCGGCCGTGTTCGAGGAGCGTCTGCGAGAGTACTACAAGAAGACGTCGCCGCTGATTGGCTACTACTACGCCAAGGGCAAGCTCCGGAGTGTCGACGGCATGGCCGATATCGATGCCGTGACGGAGCAGATCGAAGCGGTGCTCAAGGACGCAGCGCGGGGAAATTAACGATTGCACTTGACGGAAGCGGTTCGCTGCGGTATGGCGGCCCGTCTTCCTATCAGGTATTGGCTTTGCTTGTCCGCAAGGGCAAGGCAGCCGCTTTGAACTGGAAACTCCCGCATGGGCCGGCCTCCACCGGACGCGGGGCAACTTAGCGCCGGGCCTGCCTTTTTAGAAGGTTGGCCGGCCCACATGGAGAAGAGAAGAATATGGCTCGTATAGCCGGCGTCAACATTCCGACCAACAAGCGCGTCGTCATTGCGCTTCAGTACATTCACGGCATTGGCAAGAAGTTCGCCCAGGAGATCGTCGACAAGGTCGGCATCCCGGCCGAGCGTCGCGTCAACCAGCTCACCGACGCGGAAGTGCTGCAGATCCGCGAGGCGATCGATCGCGATTATCAGGTCGAGGGTGACCTGCGCCGCGAAGTCTCGATGAACATCAAGCGGCTCATGGACCTCGGCTGCTACCGCGGCCTGCGTCACCGCCGCTCGCTGCCGGTCCGCGGCCAGCGCACGCATACCAATGCGCGCACCCGCAAGGGCCCGGCCAAGTCGATCGCCGGCAAAAAGAAGTAATTTTTTAGGGGAATAGGGGAGTAGGGGAGTAAGGCAGTAGGGAATGCCCGCAATCGGGTCGCACTTTTCCCCTACTCCCTTACTGCCCTATTTCCCTACTCCCTTACGAAGGTGGAGCCGCTGGCATTACGGCGGTGTAGAGATCAACTGAAAGGACTATCATGGCCAAGGAAGCCGCTCGTGTTCGCCGTCGCGAACGCAAGAACATCTCGTCGGGCGTTGCCCACGTCAATTCGACCTTCAACAACACGATGATCACCATCACCGACGCGCAGGGCAATTCGATTGCCTGGTCGTCGGCCGGTGCCCAGGGCTTCAAGGGTTCGCGCAAGTCGACCCCGTTCGCTGCCCAGATGGCTGCCGAAGACGTTGCCAAGAAGGCCCAGGAACACGGCATGCGCATGCTCGAAGTCGAGGTCTGCGGACCCGGCTCCGGTCGTGAATCGGCACTGCGCGCCCTGCAGGCGGCCGGCTTCACCATCACCTCGATCCGTGATGTGACGCCGATCCCGCACAATGGCTGCCGCCCGCGCAAGAAGCGTCGCGTCTAAGCAATTTACCGAACGTCGCGCGAGCGCCCTTGGGGCGCTCCTCCACGGCATTCCAGGTCGCCCGCCACGATTGGATGGTGGCGGGTCAACGGAAGGAAAGCATCATGATCCAGAAAAATTGGCAGGAACTGATCAAGCCGAACAAGATCGAGTTCTCGTCGAAGAAGAAGACGCTGACCACGCTGGTCGCCGAGCCGCTCGAGCGTGGCTTTGGCCTGACGCTGGGCAACGCGCTGCGTCGCGTGCTTTTGTCTTCGCTGCGCGGTGCGGCTGTTACCGCCGTGCAGATCGACGGTGTTCTGCATGAATTCTCGTCCATCGCCGGTGTGCGCGAGGACGTGACCGACATCGTCTTGAACATCAAGGAAATCGCCATCCGCATGGAAGGCGACGGCCCCAAGCGCATGGTCGTTCGCAAGCAGGGACCTGGTGCGGTTCTCGCCGGCGACATCCAGACGGTTGGCGACGTCGAGATCCTCAACCCCGACCACGTCATCTGCACGCTGGACGAGGGCGCTGAAATCCGCATGGAATTCACCGTCGACACCGGCAAGGGTTACGTGCCGGCCGACCGCAACCGCGCCGAAGACGCGCCGATCGGCCTCATCCCGGTCGACAGCCTCTATTCGCCGGTCAAGAAGGTTTCGTACAAGGTCGAGAACACCCGCGAGGGCCAGGTTCTCGACTATGACAAGCTGACCATGACCATCGAGACCGACGGTTCGATCACCGGCGAGGACGCGGTGGCTTTCGCCGCCCGCATCCTGCAGGACCAGCTTGGCCTGTTCGTCAACTTCGACGAGCCGCAGAAGGAAGTCGCCACCGAGGCCGTCACCGAGCTCGCCTTCAACCCGGCGCTGCTCAAGAAGGTCGACGAGCTCGAGCTTTCGGTGCGTTCGGCCAACTGCCTGAAGAACGACAACATCGTCTATATCGGCGACCTGATCCAGAAGACGGAAGCCGAGATGCTGCGCACTCCGAACTTCGGCCGCAAGTCGCTGAACGAGATCAAGGAAGTCCTGGCGGCGATGGGCCTGCACCTCGGCATGGAAGTGCCGGATTGGCCGCCGGAAAACATCGAAGACCTCGCCAAGCGTTACGAAGATCAATATTGAGCATGAATTCCAAGGATCGGCGGCGTGGGCCGCTCGATCCGACGGTCATGCGGAAAACCATCAGGGGCCTCGGCCTCCTGAACAACTGAAGAAGGAAAAGAGCCATGCGCCACGGTTTCAAAGGCCGTCGCTTCGCCCGAAGCATTAGCCATCGCAAGTCGATGTTCGCCAACCTCGCCGTGTCGCTGCTCGAGCATGAGCAGATCGTCACCACCCTGCCGAAGGCGAAGGATTTGCGTCCGATCGTCGAGAAGCTGGTGACGCTCGGCAAGCGCGGCGACCTGCACGCCCGCCGCCAGGTGATCGCGCAGATCGGCAATGAGGGCGTCGTCAAGCGCCTGTTCGACACCATCGCCCCGCGCTACGCCACCCGCAATGGCGGCTATCTGCGCATCATGAAGGCGGGCTTCCGCCACGGTGACAATGCCGCCATGGCCGTCATCGAGTTCGTCGATCGCGACATTTCGGCCAAGGGCGCCGGCGACCGCGCCCGCATCGAAGCCGAAGGCACCGAAGCGGACGCCGCAGCCGCATAAGGCTCGGTTTTTCCAAATGATTTCAAAGGGGCCTTCGGGCCCCTTTTTGGTTTTCTGGGAAGCAATAGCGGGCGCTCAAAGCCGATCTCGCGGCCGAAACCGGGGGTCTCTGCCCAAAATAATCGGATTTCGGCGGCTTAGCCTTTCATTTTGCACAATCGTCGGGACAATGCCCCCGAACTCGCCTTGGAGGATTCGTGAATGCGCGCCAACCGACTGTCCCTTGTTCTGCTCTTCGCCATGATGGCGTTTGCGGCCGCACCGGTGGTCAGGCAGGCATTGGCCGAGGAGACCAAGACCGATCCCGGCCTGTCCGACGTGCTGACCGACCTGTTGCACGGGGTCGAAGGCGAGAACGCCACCTCCGGTCCCGACAAGCGCGTGCCGTTCGGCCGCGAGGAAGTACAACTGTCGTTTGCGCCGCTGGTCAAGCAGACGGCGCCGGCCGTGGTCAATGTCTATGCCTCGCAGACCGCCAAGGTGACGTCGCCTTTCGACGGCGATCCGTTCTTCGAGGAATTCTTCGGCCGCTCGCAGCCACGTGCGCAGTCGTCGCTCGGCTCCGGCGTGCTGGTCGATCCGACCGGCGTCGTGGTCACCAATTACCACGTCATCAAGGATGCCGATCAGGTCAAGGTGGCGACCGCGGACGGGCGTGAATTCGACAGCAAGGTGCTGCTGAAGGACGAGACGTTCGATCTTGCCGTGCTCAAGATCACCTCGGACAAGCCGTTTCCGGTGATTGCCATTGGCGATTCCGACGCGCTCGAGGTCGGCGATCTGCTGCTGGCCATCGGCAATCCCTTCGGCGTCGGCCAGACTACCACCAGCGGCATCGTCTCGGCGCTTGCCCGCAGCCATATCGGCGTGTCGGATTCCAGTTTCTTCATCCAGACCGACGCTGCCATCAACCCCGGCAATTCCGGCGGCGCGCTGATCAACATGGGCGGCCAGCTGGTCGGCATCAACACGGCCATCTACAGCCGCGGTGGTGGTTCGATCGGCATTGGCTTCGCCATTCCCTCGAACATGGTTCGCGCCTTTGCCGACGCCGCCAAGGCCGGGCTCGACTTCTTCGAGCGGCCCTATGTCGGCGCCGAGTTCGAAGCGGTGACGCCGCAGATTGCCGAATCGCTCGGCATGGAGAAGCCGACCGGTGCACTGGTCTCGTCCGTCGAGGCGACCGGACCGGCCGCCAAGGCGGGGCTCAAGCCCGGCGACGTCGTGCTGCAGCTCAACGGTAAACCGGTCGAGAGCATCGAGGCGCTGGACTACCGGATGGCGACGCTGTCGATCGGCACCACCGCCAATTTCGCGGTTCTGACCAAGGGTCAGCAGGCGGCGATGGACATCGCGCTGGAGCGCGCTCCGGAAGGCATGAAGGCTGCCGAAGTGACCCTGCATGGCCGCAGCCCGTTCTCAGGCGCCAAGGTCGCGGAACTGTCGCCCCGGCTCGCCCAGCGGCTTGGCCTGCGCACAGATATGAAGGGCGTCACCGTGGTCGACATCAACCGCGATTCGCCGGCCGCCGATTTCGGTTTCCAGCCGGGCGACATCGTGCGCGAAGTGAACGGCACCACCATCGATACCGCGGCTACCTTGGAGCTGGCGGCCAAGACGGATACGCGCTGGTGGCGCTTTACCGTCGAGCGCGGCGGGCAGATACTGCGTCAGGTGTTGCGTTATTAGAGCAGGTCCCTTCGGGCTCATGCTCCAGCGAAAAAGAAGTGCATGGCCGATCTGTTCAGCGTCGATGAACCGGAAAAGGCGTCGCCCGGGCGGCCGCTGGCCGACAGGCTGCGGCCGAGAAACCTTGGCGAAGTCGTCGGCCAGGAACATCTGACCGGCCCCGACGGCGCGCTGACCCGGCTGATCGGGTCCGGCTCGCTCGGCTCGATGATCTTCTGGGGGCCGCCGGGCACCGGCAAGACCACGGTGGCGCGATTGCTGGCCGGCGAGACCAGCTTGGCCTTCGAGCAGATATCGGCGGTCTTTTCCGGCGTCGCCGATCTGAAAAAGGTGTTCGAAGCAGCCAAGCTGCGCCGTGCCAACGGCCGCCAGACCTTGCTGTTCGTCGACGAGATCCATCGCTTCAACCGCGCCCAGCAGGACAGTTTCCTCCCTGTCATGGAGGACGGCACGGTCGTGCTCGTCGGAGCCACAACCGAAAACCCGTCCTTCGAGCTGAATGCCGCTCTGCTGTCGCGCGCGCGCGTTCTGGTCTTCCATTCATTGGGCGAGGAGAGCATCGCCAAGCTGATGGCGCGGGCCGAGGAAACCGAGGGCAGGGCGCTGCCGCTCGACGACGAAGCACGAACGATGCTCATCCGCATGAGCGATGGCGACGGCCGCGCGTCGCTGACGCTCGCCGAAGAGGTCTGGCGGGCGGCAAAGCCCGGCGAGGTCTTCGATCCCGAGGGCTTGCAACGCATCGTCCAGCGCCGTGCGCCGATTTACGACAAGGGCCAGGACGGCCATTACAATCTGATCTCGGCGCTGCACAAATCGGTGCGTGGCTCGGACCCCGATGCAGCTCTCTATTATCTTGCGCGCATGTTCGATGCCGGCGAGGATCCGCTCTATCTCGGCCGGCGGCTAGTGCGCATGGCCATGGAAGACATCGGCCTTGCCGATCCGCAGGCGCTGGTCGTCGCCAATGCCGCCAAGGACGCTTACGACTATCTGGGCTCGCCCGAGGGCGAGCTCGCCTTTGCCGAGGCCACGGTCTATCTCGCCACCGCGCCCAAATCCAACGCCGTCTACACCGCATTCAAGGCTGCCACGCGGGCCGCGAAAGAACACGGCTCGCTGCTGCCGCCCAAGCACATCCTCAATGCGCCGACCAAGCTGATGAAAGAGGAGGACTACGGCGCCGGCTATCGTTACGACCATGACGAGCCGGATGCCTTTTCGGGGCAGGACTATTTTCCGGAGAAGATGGGCCGCCAGACCTTCTATGATCCGCCCGAGCGCGGCTTCGAGCGCGATATCAGGAAGCGGCTCGATTATTGGGCGAAGCTGCGCAAAGAGCGGGAATAGCAGGCTTGCGTGACCCGGTCGTCGTCACGCTCCGAAACGAGGCTTTGCCCTGGGGCATTTCCGCCTGGTTCCCAGGGAAAAATGGGACGA
The DNA here is from genome assembly GCF_040321205.1 of Mesorhizobium sp. M0496. NCBI lineage: Bacteria > Pseudomonadati > Pseudomonadota > Alphaproteobacteria > Hyphomicrobiales > Phyllobacteriaceae > Mesorhizobium > Mesorhizobium sp. M0496. Next base: position 18,071 of record NZ_JAMYRC010000037.1, read on the forward strand.
GCTTGGCCTGCCGGCAGTGCATTGACCTGATACCGGCAGGCTTCATCAGGCAGCCAGCCGGCCGCGATACCACGGCCGTTGTGTGGTGACCCAAAAAACCTTATCAAGGCGCACGACCGGGCGGTGGTCGTTGCCGTGATTTGGGCACCTCATTCGCAACAGGATTGCGCTTCGCGCGTGGAAAAATGACAAAAACCCTTCGCAAATCCCTTCGCAAATTCGCTATTGCCATCCCGCTTCTCGCCCTTGGCTTTTATTTCATTCCCATCCTGACAACGATCTTCATCGTTTGCGGCCTCATCGACGTGCTGCGCAACGACCGCAAGGATTTATCGCTGTTCAGCGGTTACTTCCTCGGCAACGGCCTGTTCACCTGGCTGCTTTCGCCGTTCAATCTGCTGGTCGACCTGCTGTGCTACAGAAATCCGGGCGTCTGGAAGCTGGAGCAGTTTCCCGCCGACTATCAGCGCGAGGTCAATGAGGTCCTGGACATCTTCAAGGCGCGCAAGGACGAGATCATCGCCGACATCGACGCCAATTTCGGCGCCGGCCGGCGCGGCATGTATGTCTACCAGTGGTACGGCAAGCACAAAATCGACAACGTCGCCGAGTTCAACAAGGATTTCAAATACATCAAGACCATCGCCGTTTCCGTCTTCAGCAAGCGCGAATCGACCTCCTGGCACTTCGGCCCACTGCGGCTCAGCCTGCGCATTCTCTACAATCTGATCCCGGTGAAATCGGAGATTTTCGTCGAGTGCGGCAACGTCAAGAATTACTGGTACGACAATCCACTGTTCATCTTCGACGACACGCTGCTGCATCGCTCGGTCAACGAGTATGACGGCCGCCGCTACTGCGTGTTCATGGACATCATCCGTCCGTCCCCTGTTCCCGGCCTGATCGCGGCCATGCTCGCCATCGTCTCGGTGAGCGTCGAGCGCATCAATTCCATGTTCTACAAGAACTGGAAGATGATCGGTTCGACCAAGGCGAAGAAGACCGAGACGACCTGAGCAGGGCAACTGCTCAATGCAGCTGGCGGCACCGGCTGCATTTAAATAGCCCGGGGACAGTACCGATCATGTTGAATCTGCTTCTCGTTATGGTCGGTGGCGGCATCGGCGCCGGTATTCGTCACCTCACCAACACAGGCGCGCTGCGCCTTGTCGGCCCCAACTATCCCTGGGGCACAATGGCCATCAACATCGTCGGCTCCTTCGCCATGGGGCTGTTCATCGCCATCCTGGCGCGCCGCGGCGGATCGAACGAACTTAGGCTGTTCGTCGCCACCGGTATTCTGGGCGGCTTCACCACTTTCTCCGCGTTCTCGCTCGATTTCGCGACGCTGTGGGAGCGAGGAGCCACGCTGCCGGCGTTTGGTTACGCGCTTGCCAGCGTCATTGGCGCCATTATCGCCCTGTTTCTGGGACTTTGGCTCGCAAGAACCGTTTCATAATGCTATTGCCGCGCCGAGAGCAGGGCCGAGCCCTGCCGGGAAACGGATAAGCGAAAAGATATGGCAGGCGTTGAACAGATCACGGTGGAGGCCGGCGAGGCGGGCATGCGGCTCGATCGCTGGTTCAAGACCCATTTCCCGGGCCTTGGTTTCGGCCATCTGCAGAAGCTGCTGCGCTCCGGCCAGATCCGCGTCGATGGCGGCCGGGTCAAGGCCGATACGCGTGTCGAGCCCGGCCAGATGGTGCGCGTCCCGCCGCTCGAGGTGGACAGGAAGGGCGAGAGCGCGCTGACCGGTCACTCGATCCGCAACCAGGGCGATGCCGATGTCCTGGCGAAAATGCTGATCCATGAGGACCCCAAGGTCTTCGTCTTCAACAAGCCGGCAGGCCTTGCCGTGCAGGGTGGCTCCGGCGTCACCCGCAATGTCGACGACATGCTGGAAGCCTGGCGCAACCAGAAGGGCGAGAAGCCGCGCCTGGTGCATCGGCTCGACCGCGACACCTCGGGTGTCCTAGTGGTCGCCCGCACCCGGCTTGCCGCCATGAAACTCGCGGAAGCGTTTCGCGCCCGTGAGACCAAGAAGACGTACTGGGCGCTGGTCAAGGGCGTGCCGCCCAAGCGCGAGGACAAGATCTCGACCTGGCTGATCAAGGAGCCGACGCCTGACGGTGACCGCGTCCGCGTCGCCGCGCATGGTGAGAAGGGGGCCGACCACGCCGTTTCCTATTACCGCATCATCGAACAGGCAGCGCAGACGATGACCTGGCTGGAAATGGAGCCCTATACCGGCCGTACCCACCAGCTTCGCGTCCATGCCGCTTACATCGGCTGCCCGATCCTGGGCGATCCGAAATATTTCGAGGCCGATACCAACTGGGATTTTCCAGGCGGCATTCAAAACCGCCTGCATCTGCATGCGCGCCGCATCATCATTCCGCATCCCGACAAGGGCGTCATCGATGTCACCGCGCCAATGCCGCCGCATATGCGCCAGAGCTGGAACCTGATCGGCTTCGACGACGCCAGCGCGGAGGATTGACTTTGAGCGGCGCAACCGACGCGCTCGATCGCCGCGACACGGTCGACATGGCCGCCGCCGCCATCATGGTGGGCCTGACCTTTTCCTGGGGGTTGAACTATGTCGCCGCCAAGATCTCCTACGCCGGCTACGACCCGGTCTTCCTGTCGATCGCGCGCTCGATCATCGGCGGGTTGTGTGTCTTCGCCTGGTGTCGGTGGCGCGGCATCGCGCTTTTCACGCGCGACGGGACATTGCGCGCGGGCATAGCCGTGGGCGCGCTTTTCGGCATCGAGTTCCTCTGCCTCTATGTCGGCCTGGAGCATACGACCGTCGCCCGCAACACGCTGCTGGTCAACACGATGCCGTTCTGGATGCTGCTCGGCGGCCATTTCCTGCTCGGCGAACAGATCACCCTGCGCAAGTTCCTCGGCCTGCTACTGGCTTTTGCCGGCCTTGCCGCGGTGTTTTCCGATAAGCTTGGCGGTGGCGGGGATATGCTGTTCGGCGATCTCCTGAGCCTCGGCTCCGGATTTTTCTGGGCTTTGACCAACATCCTCATTAAGCGGTCGAAGCTGGTCGAGGCGAGTGCTGAAAAGCTCTTGCTCTATCAGCTCGCCGGTGCTGCAATCGTTGGCATATTGGTGCTGCCTCTCGCCGGGCCGCCCGTTCGCGACCCGACCGTGCTGCCGACTTTGGCTCTGCTGTTCCAGGCGTTCTACATCGTCGCCTTCACCTATGTGCTGTGGTTCTGGCTGCTGCGGCGCTATCCGGCGTCAGGCCTGTCCAGTTTTACCTTCCTGTCGCCGGTTTTCGGCGTTTTGTGCGGCGCCATGTTCTTGAATGAGCCGCTGACCATGCGCATTTTCCTGGCACTTGGCTTGATTGCCGCCGGCCTGATCATCGTCAACCGGCCGGCGCGCAAGATCGTGCCGGTGTGAGAGAGACCTTCTATGCGTGATATCCTCAACGACCTCGAAGCGGGCAAGCATCTTTCCGACCCGGATCCGATGCGCCGCGCCCAGATCCAGATGAAGACACCTCTGCCGAAGCGCTTCTACAAGACCGTCTCGGTCGCGCCGGTGGAAGGCGGCTTTGCAGTGCATCTCGACGGCAAGCCGGTGCGCACGCCGGGCAAGGCGCTGCTGGCGCTGCCGACCGAGGCCGCGGCTGCGCTCGTCGCCGACGAGTTCGCCGCCCAGGGCGAGACCATCGATCCGGTGACGATGCCGGTGATGCGCCTCGTCAACACCGCCATCGACGGCGTCGCCAGCGATCCGCAGGCGGTGCTGGAAGACATCCTGCGCTTTGCCTCGTCCGATCTGCTCTGCTACCGCGCCGAGGCGCCGCAAGGGCTGGTGGAACGGCAGAACGAGCATTGGGACCCGGTCCTCGATTGGGCGCGCGGCAGCCTCGGCGCAAGGTTCAATCTCGCCGAAGGCATCATCCACGTCGAGCAGCCGCGCGAAACTATCGCCGTGCTGGGCATCCATCTTGCCCAGCGCGCCGAACCGCTGCGGCTCGCCGCCATCCATGTGATGACCTCGCTGACCGGCTCCGCGCTGCTGGCGCTGGCTGTCGATTTCGGCGAGCTCGACGCCGAGGGCGCCTGGGCTGCCGGCCATGTCGACGAGGACTGGCAGATCGAGCATTGGGGGCAGGATGCGGAGGCAGTCGCGCGCCGCGCGGCCCGCAAGCGCGACATGATGGCTGCCGCCAGCCTGCTCGAAGCGCTCAAGGGCTGACGGTTCCACCGCTCGTTCGGCTTCATCCCGCAGCGCACCTAATACCAAAGTCATAATCCCAAAGACGCGCTGCCTTTGGCGAGCGCTTTCTGTCATTTTTTCCATGATTGCGGTGCTTGAGTCCGCGTTCGGAGGAGAACGCGGACATTGACGCGCAGCATCGAGGACAAGGGTTCACACGGGAGGATAACTCAATGGCAATGGCATCGACCGCCGGCGGAACGAGCCGCGGCATGACGCGGGAAGAGAAGAAGGTCATCTTCGCTTCCTCGCTCGGCACCGTTTTCGAATGGTACGATTTCTATCTCTACGGCTCGCTCGCGGTGTTCATCGGCTCGACGTTTTTCAGTCCGACCATTCCGGAAGCGACGCGCAATATCTTCGCGCTGCTGGCTTTCGCCGCCGGCTTCCTGGTTCGCCCGTTCGGCGCACTGCTGTTCGGCCGCATCGGCGACCTTGTCGGCCGTAAATATACGTTCCTTGTCACCATGACGATCATGGGCCTGTCGACCTTCCTCGTCGGCTTGCTGCCTGGATATGCGACTTTGGGCATCGCAGCCCCCGTGATCCTGATCATCCTGCGCATGCTGCAGGGCCTGGCGCTGGGCGGCGAATATGGCGGCGCGGCCACTTATGTCGCCGAGCACGCGCCGGATAACCGGCGCGGTTATTATACGTCGTGGATCCAGACGACGGCGACGCTCGGCCTGTTCCTGTCGCTGATTGTGATCCTGATCGTACAGGCTTCATTGAGCAAGGAAACCTATGCTGCCTGGGGCTGGCGTATTCCGTTCATCGTCTCCTTCCTGCTGCTCGGCATCTCGATCTGGATCCGGCTCTCGCTCTCCGAATCGCCGACTTTCCAGCGCATGAAGGATGAGGGGAAGGGCTCCAAGGCGCCGCTCACGGAAGCCTTCGGCCAATGGAAGAATGCCAAGATTGCCCTGCTGGCGCTGCTCGGCCTCACCGCCGGCCAGGCCGTGGTCTGGTACAACGGCCAGTTCTATGCGCTGTTCTTTCTTACCAACGTGCTCAAGGTCGACGCGCAGTCGGTAAACATCATGATCGCCATCGCACTGGCGGTCGGTTCAATCTTCTTCGTCGTCTTCGGCTGGCTCTCCGACAAGATCGGCCGCAAGCCGATCATCATGGCGGGTCTTGCTCTGGCGATTGTCTGCACCTTCCCGCTGTTCAAGGCACTGACCTGGGCTGCGAATCCGGCGCTTGCCACGGCGCAGCAGAACACCCGCGCCACGGTGACGGCTGCACCCGGCGACTGCAGGTTCCAGTTCAATCCGGTCGGCACGGCGAAGTTCACGACCTCGTGTGACATCGCAACGTCGTTCCTGACCAAGAACTCGGTTCCGTTTGACGTGGTGTCGACGGCTGCGGCCGGAACAGCCGCATCGGTCAAGATCGGCAACGAGACGGTGGAATCCTATGACGCCGTCGCTGCTGGCGATCAGGCCAAGGCCAAGGACGCGGCCTTCGTGAAAGCAGTCAACATGTCTCTGAAAGACGGAGGCTATCCGCTGAAGCGTGCGGCGATCAAGGTTGCGGACCAGAAGCTCGACGCGTTTGTCGCCGCCAACCCGGAACTGAAGCTGGACGCTGCCGCAATCCGCGCCGGTGAAAAGGCTACTGTGCCGATCGACCAGGCCGTGAAGGACAAGTTGCTGACCACCGATGAAGCAGCGGGTGCGCCTGAAGTCACCGTCTACAATATTCCAGGTGGCGGCGCGTTCGCTATGTTCGCCGACCCGGCGGCAGTGAACTGGCCAATGACCATCGGTATCCTGTTCATCCTGGTCGTGTTCGTGACCATGGTCTACGGGCCGATCGCAGCGATCCTGGTCGAGATGTTCCCGACCCGCATTCGCTACACCGGTATGTCGCTGCCCTACCACATCGGCAATGGCTGGTTCGGAGGCCTGCTGCCGGCAACGGTGTTCGCGCTGAGTGCCTACAAGGGCGACATATATTATGGCCTCTGGTATCCGGTGGTAATCGCGGCGATGTCGCTGGTCATTGGCATGATCTTCGTCAAGGATACGCTCGGCACCGACCTGCACGCCAAGGAGTAGGCGAGCTCAACTGGTCAACGGAAAACCCGGCGCGAGCAATCGCGCCGGGTTTTTCTGTTGTATGGCCTGGAGACGTCTAGCTCTTGCGAGGCGATTCGGCTTCCGCGATGGCAGCCTCATGGTACCAGGCCTCGCCATGGTCGAGCGGATGATCGCGCAAAGAGGCAAGCTCTGCCGCGAACTTAGCCTTCACGCCTAAATTTGAGGCAGTCATGCGCGCTGCCACCGGGAACATCAGGATTTTTGCCGACGGACGGGCTGACGTGATTTCCATTGTCGGTCGCCTTTCTTCTGCGGACCTTGGTCGATTCATCTTTCCATCAAAGTAGGTCCTGCAAACCGCTTAGGCAAGATGCCTAAAGAAAGATCAGCGTTTGCCTGTTATTTAAGCAGATTCTGCCTTTGGTCGATCCTGGCGCAATGCTTAGATGGCTCGGCTGCATCGCTGGGATGAACGGGCATTTTTGACGCACCCGGCGCAGTGGAAATGGCACACGAATTGCATTTTATCGACTTGGCAGCTGGGCTGCTGGATGGCTCGGCGCGCCGGCGTCATCCAGGTTCGGTGATCAAGCAACGAGAGGCTAGAATGACGAAATACAAGCTCGAGTATATTTGGCTCGATGGATACACCCCGGTCCCCAACCTTCGCGGCAAGACGCAGATCAAGGAATTCGCCGAATTCCCGACGCTCGAGCAGCTGCCGCTCTGGGGCTTCGACGGTTCCTCGACCCAGCAGGCCGAGGGGCACAGCTCCGACTGCGTGCTGAAGCCGGTTGCGGTCTATCCGGATCCCGCCCGCACCAACGGCGTGCTGGTCATGTGCGAAGTCATGATGCCTGATGGCGTCACGCCGCACGCCTCCAACAAGCGCGCTACCATCCTCGATGACGAGGGTGCCTGGTTCGGCTTCGAGCAGGAATATTTCTTCTACAAGGACGGCCGCCCGCTCGGCTTCCCCGAAAGCGGCTATCCCGCACCGCAGGGCCCGTACTACACCGGCGTCGGCTATTCCAATGTCGGCTCCGTCGCGCGCCAGATCGTTGAGGAACATCTCGACCTCTGCCTCGCGGCCGGCATCAACCATGAAGGCATCAACGCCGAAGTGGCCAAGGGCCAGTGGGAATTCCAGATCTTCGGCAAGGGCTCCAAGAAGGCCGCCGACCAGATGTGGATGGCGCGATATCTGATGCAGCGCCTGACCGAGAAATACGGCATCGACATCGAATACCACTGCAAGCCGCTCGGCGACACCGACTGGAACGGCTCGGGCATGCACGCCAACTTCTCGACCGCCTATATGCGCGAAGTCGGCGGCAAGGCCTATTTCGAAGCGCTGATGGCAGCCTTCGACAAGAACCTGATGGACCACATCGCCGTCTACGGACCGGACAACGACAAGCGCTTGACCGGTAAGCATGAGACCGCGCCGTGGAACAGGTTCAGCTACGGCATCGCCGACCGGGGCGCCTCGATCCGCGTCCCGCATTCCTTCGTCAACAACGACTACAAGGGCTATCTGGAAGACCGCCGCCCGAACTCCCAGGGCGACCCCTACCAGATCGCCTCGCAGATCCTGAAAACGATTGCTTCGGTCTCGGAAAGCGCTGAGGTTTCGGCCGCCGCGTAAGCGTTTCGGCTCGAATGAAAAAGGCCCCGGCATTCGCGCCGGGGCCTTTTTGCTTATGAGTTGATGGAAATGGCCCGGTGTCCGCTTTAGGCCGTGAACTCATAAATGCGGAATGACCGAGATGGGGTGGAAAAGGGGTGCGAACGGTAGAGATCGCCGTCAGCGATGACTTTTTATCGCGGCGCGATACGCCTTTTCGGCCCATTGAACCAATGTCTCGTCATCTTCCAAAACATCGGCCGGCGCTTCCATATAGGGCTTGAGAGCTTGGGGTTTGCCTTGGCTTTGATATTCCAAGGCGTGCGACCCCGCCGCGTCAAAATCTTTTCGGGTGTTTTCGTCTACTTTGAAATAGACCGCTCCCTTCCACACCATCGCGAAGACATGGTCTCCACGATACAGAGCGATGGCACCGAACAGCGGTCTTGTCTTGACGTTTGCCCAAGTTGACAACCGTTCGGCGACTTCTTTGGCCTGTTCAATTTTATTCGCCATCTGTCCTCGCGTTCGCATTTGAACCCGCTAAAGCTAATCTGCCGATCGTACACGCCTCAGCGTTTCGCGCATGGGAATGTTGGCGACGGCAGCCTAAAAGTGGCTGCCGCATTCGATAACGCGGCAGCCAACGTGTTTGCCTCGGTGCAGAAAGTGCAGGCAGCAGGCCAAAAATCAGCGGGTGAAGTCTGCAACCGTCTTTCCGGGCGCGTGACCGGTACGGTTGCGCTCGATGGCCTCGGCCAGATCCTCGAAGGCAACCACGTCAGCGATCACCGATCGCAGGGAGCCATCGGCGATTTGTTGGGCGATGGTGGCTAACCGAGCCGTGTCGGGCTTGACCGAGAACCAAACGCCCCGGCGGCCTTCCGGTGCCCGGGCAACCACGTCGGTTGCAGCGATGCTCACCAAGATACCATTTTGCGACAGGATGGCCCACGACTTGTCCACGACCGGACCGCCGACGAGATCGACAACGAGATCGATGTTGCTCGCAACAAGCTCGAACTTCTGCTTTTGGTAATCGATCACTTCGTCAGCACCGAGGACTTGGACATGGGCCACGCTCTTTGTCGAGGCTGTGGCATAAACGGCCGCACCTGCCGCCTTGGCGAATTGAACAGCGAAGCTGCCTACCCCACCAGCCGCGCCGTGGATGAGCACCCGTTTCCCCCGAAGGTCGAATCCGGCGACCTGGAGGACTTGCCATGCCGTCATCGCCGCCACCGGCACCGCTGCCGCGTCGATGTCCGACAAGGTTGCAGGTGTCTTGACGAGCTTTTCGGCGTTTATCACCAAATGGTCGGCATAGGCGCCGAGGCCACCGAGCGCAGCCATGACTCTGTCTCCCACGTTCACGTCTTTGACGTTCGAGCCGACCTTGAGCACGACGCCCGACATTTCGATGCCAAGGGTGGCGGGCAACGCTAAATTGAACCTTTCACGCAGATAGCCTTCACGGACTTTCCAATCCATTCCGTTGATGCCAGCGGCTTTGACCTGGACCAGGACCTGATCCGGACCCGGCTCGGGGGTATGAACCGTATCGACTTTCAAGCTGTCAGTGCCGCCATACGCTTGCAGACGCAGTGCCCGGCTAGAGCCAAGCGCTTGAGGTGAGGCGGCGTCGCGTTCGAGGTTCATGGAGTTTGTCCTTGCTATGGGGCGACAGGTCTTGGAAGTCCACCACGGGAGGACTTCCAATTGGGCAATCCATGTCAGGTCGGAGACATTGATCGGACCGCTGGCGTCGGATTTGGATTAGGCGTTCAGCCCGGGATAGTCGGTATAGCCAAGCGCGGTGCCGCCGTAGAACGTGGCTTGGACCGCCGAATTCATCGCGGCGTTGGACTTCAAACGTTCGACGAAGTCTGGATTGGCGAGAACCATCTGACCGTAGGCCTCAAGATCGGCCAGTCCCGAGGCAACGTCAGCGCCAATCTGTTCCCGCACCCGACCCGGGCGATTGAGGATCAAAGCGCCCGACCAAAGTTTGCGGATGTCGGCCAGCAACGGCTGGTTGCCCTGATCCATGATGTGCAAATAGGCCAGCCCCAGCTTCTCCAGTTCTGCCACAAGGAAACGGTAGACATCGGGCCCGTCCGCCCCCTCATCGATCCCCCACATGCTCGTGCCGGGAGACAGGCGGATTGAAGTGCGGTCCGCGCCAATTTCTTCGGCGATCGCGGTTGCGACCTCGATGGCAAAGCGGGCGCGATTGTTGATGGAGCCGCCATATGCGTCCGTGCGTGTATTGGCGCTTGGCGCGAAAAACTGCTGGATGAGGTACGCGTTCGCGCCATGAATTTCGACGCCATCGGCTCCAGCCTCGATCGCCAGGCGTGCCGCGTTGCGGAAATCGGCTACGGTCTGCTGCACCTCGGCGATAGTTAGCGCCCGAGGCGTGGGAATGTCCTGCATACCGGTCGGCGTGAACATGCCGGTTCCTGGTTTAATTGCGGAGGGCGCAACGCTCTGGCGACGATGCGGCGTATTGTCAGGATGCGACATACGACCGGTGTGCATGAGCTGGATGAAGATGAGACCGCCCTTGTTGTGCACGGCGGCGGTGATCTTCTGCCAGCCCGCGACATGGGCTGGCGTGTGAATGCCGGGGGTGCTGAGATAGCCTTGGCCATCATCCGAGGGCTGAGTGCCTTCGGTGATGATCAGACCGACACCCGCGCGTTGAGCATAATATTCGGCTGCCAGTTCGCCGGGCGTGCCATCGAAAGCCGCGCGGCTGCGGGTCATGGGCGCCATGACCAGGCGGTTGGGGAGCGTGTAGCGTCCGACAGGCGCCGAACTGAAAAGTTGATTCATGAGAGGTCTCCATTCGTTGAAGACCCTTATCCACCATTCCAAATACAGGATAAATCTGGCAAAATCGAAATCACATTTCCATAAATGGAGCAATCTTGTGAGCCATCTCAACGATATGGCGCTGTTCGTGGAGGTAGCCAGAGCCAAGAGCTTCCGAAAAGCGGCAGCGGTTCTGGATATGCCGAACTCGACGCTTTCGCGGCGCATCAGTGAGTTGGAGAAGGCAATCGGTCTGCGATTGCTGCATCGCACGACGCGAAAGATTGAACTCACCGAGGCTGGCCAGCTCTACTATGAGCGCAGCAAGCGCATCGTTGACGAAGCTCGGCTCGCCCACGAGCAGCTCGGAGCAATGCTCAAGCAGCCGACGGGGGTGCTGCGGGTTTCACTTCCGGTCGATTTCGCTACGCTCTACCTCACGCCAATTATCGTTGATTTCGCCCAGCAGTATCCTGGCATCACATTCGAATTCGACCTGACGCCACGTCGTGTCGACCTGGTCGCCGAGCCATTCGATGTGGCGATCCGAATGGGCGAACTCGAGGATTCCAGTCTGATCGCTCGCCTGATCGGGCGGCATTCGCGCCACCTTTATGCGTCAGATTCCTATATCGAAGCTCAAGGTGAGCCGACGACGCCAGCGGAGCTAGCGGAGCATGAATGTATTTGCATGCTGCGAATACCGACATGGACATTGCACAGGGGGGAAATGAGAGCGGACGTCAGCGCCCGAGGCCGCTTCACGCTCAACAGCATGGGTATGATCCGCGCCCTGGCGGTCAACCACGCCGGCATAGCCCTGCTTCCCGAAAAGATTGCCGCAGAGGACTTGGCATTTGGGCGCCTTCGTCACATTCTGCCCGAATGGCAAGGCACGCCAGTAAGCATCTACGCGGTGACGGAGACCCGCCTCATTCCAGCCAAAACCCAACGCTTCATTGAATTTCTTTCTTCGAAACTCATGTGACCTCGATCGCTCGTGGCGGCGGTCTACTACCTGCTGATCCTGGCGGCCAGACGACTGGAACCTGCACGGTCCCGACGAGCTTGCAGGGTAGATTCACGTCCCTCCGGCGGTCTGCTCTTTGCGAGAACCCCGGCCCAGGCCGGGGTTCTTTTTTGCCATTATCCGGCAGATCGCATCCCGGACAAAACATACCCAGAAAAAGTCAGGCAATTCAGGCGGGCGCAAATCCCGCAAGAATTCCGGCCACCGCCGTGTGCGTTTCCAGCGGTCGCTTGTCGGAAAGCCCGGAAAACCGCCTTTTCCAGCACTTATTGGTGACGGCGGCCCTTCCATAAGCATCTGTTCATGCAGCGAAATCGGCCATCCACAGCCCGTTTGGCGGCGTTGACAGGTCGCGGTGGAGCATGCGTATTCGCAAGCCTTGGGGTTACGTCACGCAATGCTGTTCGGACGGGCGGGGTTTTCTTGAACGGCGGCATTGGCGGGGGCGCCGGACGAGCGGTCACTGTAGCCTGAGACAGTGCTCCGCTCGCTCCTGGCTTCATTTTTCGAGCCCGATCGGTCTTCCGCCCAATAGACAACCAATTTTTGTGAGCTTGAACCGACGTCACCGACCGACGTGCTTTCGCCTGCCTATGGGTGGCGGACGAGGGCCGGTAGTGACCCCGTTGCATGACAGCAAAAAGCCCTTGAAGGAGAAATCCCTCAAGGGCTTTGAAAGACGATCCGAACGGGATCTTAGACTGAGTAGTACATGTCGTACTCGACCGGATGCGGGGTCATTTCGAAGCGCATCACTTCGGCCATCTTCAACTCGATGTAGCTATCGATCTGGTCGTCGTCGAAGACGCCGCCGGCTTTCAGGAAGCCGCGATCTTTGTCGAGGCTCTGCAGCGCTTCACGCAGCGAGCCGCAGACGGTCGGGATCTTCTTCAGCTCCTTCGGCGGCAGGTCGTAGAGGTCCTTGTCCATCGGCTGGCCGGGGTGGATCTTGTTCTTGATGCCGTCGAGACCAGCCATCAGCAGCGCCGCGAAGCCGAGATAGGGGTTCGCGCCCGGATCGGGGAAGCGGATCTCGACGCGCTTGGCCTTCGGCGACGAGCCGAACGGGATGCGGCAGGACGCCGAGCGGTTGCGCGCCGAATAGGCGAGCAGCACCGGCGCTTCGTAGCCGGGCACCAGACGCTTGTAGGAGTTGGTCAGCGGATTGGTGAAGGCGTTGATCGCCTTGGCGTGCTTGATGATGCCGCCGATGTAGAACAGGCAGCTTTCCGACAGGCCGGCATATTCATTTCCGGCGAAGGTCGGCTTGCCGTTCTTCCAGATCGACATGTGGACGTGCATGCCCGAGCCGTTGTCGCCGAAGATCGGCTTCGGCATGAAGGTCGCCGTCTTGCCGTAGGCGTTGGCGACCTGGTGCACGACGTATTTGTAGATCAGCATCTTGTCGGCGTTGCGCACCAGGGCGTCGAACTTGATGCCAAGTTCGTGCTGGGCAGCCGCCACCTCGTGGTGGTGCTTTTCGACGCGCACACCCATTTCGGCGAGCACGGTCAACATTTCGGAGCGCATGTCCTGCGCGCTGTCGATCGGCGGCACCGGGAAGTAGCCGCCCTTGACGCGCGGACGGTGGCCGAGATTGCCGGTCTCATAGTCGGTGTCGTCGTTCGACGGCAGTTCGGTGGAGTCGAGCTTGAAGCCGGTGTTGTAGGGGTCGGCCTTGTACTTCACATCGTCGAAGACGAAGAACTCGGCTTCCGGGCCGACGAAGACGGTGTCGCCGATGCCTTCCGATTTCATGTAGGCCTCGGCCTTCTTGGCCGTGCCGCGCGGATCGCGGTTGTAGGATTCACCTGAAACCGGGTCGAGGATGTCGCACAGGATGACCATGGTCGACTGAGCGAAGAACGGGTCCATGTGGACGGTGTCCGGATCGGGCATCAGCACCATGTCGGACTCGTTGATGGCCTTCCAGCCGGCAATCGACGAACCGTCGAACATCACGCCATCGGCGAACATGTCTTCCTCGACCTCGATGACATCCATCGTCACGTGCTGCAGCTTGCCCTTCGGGTCTGTGAAGCGCAGGTCGACGAATTTCACGTCGTTGTCCTTGATCTGCTTCATGATGTCTTTGGCTGTCGTCATGTCATGTATCCCTGTGTGATGACGTTTTCTTATGATGACGTTTTAGGAAAATGGTCGGGTCGGGTCAGACCGCGTCCATGCCGGTTTCGCCGGTGCGGATTCGCACAACTTCCTCGATATTGGAAACGAAGATTTTGCCGTCGCCGATACGGCCGGTCTGGGCAGCCTTGCGGATGGCCTCGATCGCACCTTCGACCGCATCATCGCCAAGGACGACCTCGATCTTCACCTTCGGCAGGAAGTCGACGACATATTCGGCGCCGCGGTAGAGTTCGGTATGGCCTTTCTGACGACCGAAGCCCTTTGCCTCGGTGACAGTGATGCCTTGCAGTCCGGCCTCCTGAAGCGCTTCCTTCACTTCGTCCAGCTTGAATGGCTTGATGATCGCTTCGATCTTTTTCATGTAAAAAGTGGCCTCCACTGCCAAAAAAACGGGTTGTGAGCCCCCGCTTGCGCCTCCATCAAGCACGAACTGTGCCAATTGGACGGATTCGAAGCGGTCTCATACGATTTCAAAGTCGCGCCGCGCCGGGATGCAAATTCACGTCATTCGCTGTACCGGAAGCGGCATGGGCTGCTGGAGCCTACACAGCGCCAGCACCTGCGTCCGCACAAAAATTAGGCATATCGCCTACCCCTCAGGCAATTTTGTGCCTGCGATGCCCTCGTGCCAGCGATGTGGCTGTAGATCTCGGCAACTCCCCCTTGTTTGCTTCGGATCGAAAATTGGACAATGCTTGATCGAATGCGGATCGGCAATCCATGAGCAACGAACTTCTTGTCCCCGCCGAGATGAGCGAGGCGGATCGGCAGACGATTGCCGCCGGTGCAGTCGACGGTATCGGACTGATGCGGCGCGCTGGTCAAGCGGTCGCGGCCGAGGTCCTCAAGCGCTATCCCTCGGCGAAGCACGTCCATGTGCTGTGCGGGCCCGGCAACAATGGCGGCGATGGCTACGTCGTTGCCCGTATACTGGCCGACAGCGGCGTCGGCACCACGATCTGGGCATCCGGAGCGCCAAGACCGGAAAGCGATGCGGCGCTCGCCGCCGCGGAGTGCCCGATCAAGCCGCGGCCGCTGTCTGGATTTGACGCCGAGGTCGGCTCGATCGTGGTCGACGCGCTCTATGGGGCAGGGCTGTCCAAGCCGCTGTCCGGCGATGTCGCGAAAGCCGTCGATAGCGTGACAACCCTGCGCCTGCCTGTGGTCGCGGTCGACCTGCCGTCGGGGGTCTCGGGAGCTAGCGGCGACATATTGGGCAGGGCGTTTCGCGCCGAGGTCACCGTCACCTTCGCACGGAAAAAGCCCGGCCATCTGCTGCTGCCGGGACGCGGGCAATGCGGTGAAATCGTACTCGCCGATATCGGTATCGGCGATGGCATCATCGCCCAGCTCGCTGTCTCGACTTTCGAGAATGTGCCGGACCTGTGGTTGCAGGAATTTCCCGTGCCGGCGGTCGACGCGCACAAATACAAGCGCGGCCATGTCGGCGTTTTTTCAGGCGGCCCCAGCACCACGGGCGCGGCGCGACTGTCAGCGCTCGCCGCCGCGAGAAGCGGGGCAGGGGCAGTCACCGTGCTATCGCCTGGCAATGCCATGCAGGTCAACGCGACACACCTGACCTCTATCATGCTGCGAGAAGCGGGTTCGCTCGAGGAGGTGCAGGAATTTCTGACGGCGCGCCATCCCGAAGCGTTGGTGTTCGGACCGGGGCTCGGCCCCAAACCCAAGGTTGGCGATTTCGCCCTGCAGCTGATCAAGGCTTTGGCGGATGGTGCGCGTGCATCGGCGACCGCAAGCCACGCAAATGCGATCGTCCTGGATGCCGACGCCATCACCTCTCTGGCTCACCAGCCCCAGGCACTGTTCGAAGCCGCCCGTCAGCCGAACGCTCCAGCGTTGGTGATAACACCGCATGAGGGTGAATTCGGCCGGTTGTTCCCCGATATCGCCGGCGACAAGACCCTGTCGAAACTGGCTAAGGCGCGAGCGGCCGCAGCGCGGGCCAATGCCGTCATCGTCTACAAGGGCGCCGACACGGTGATCGCTGCTCCCAATGGGAAAGCGGCGATCAATTCCAACGGCGCGCCGTGGCTGGCCACAGCCGGTTCGGGCGACGTGTTGTCGGGCATCATCGCCGCTCTGCTGGCACAAGGCATGCCGCCCTTCGAAGGGACCTGCGCTGCGGTGTGGTTGCATGCAGAAGCCGGCAGCCGGTTCGGACCAGGTCTGATCGCCGAGGATCTGCCGCTGGCGCTGGTGCCGGTATTGCGCGAACTCTTCGACACGCGCACGGCGGCTCAGTGAGGCGCGCCCTGGCCCTGCTGCTCGCCACTCTCTTTGCGGTCTTCGTGGCGTCAACGGCGCGCGCCGAAGGCCCTGTTACTGTCATCGACGATCCGGCGGTGCTCGCCGCGCTCGATGCCAAGGGTTTCGGCTTCGCCGACGTTTTCGGCGTCGACGGCGAGGACGGTCTGAAGGCGCTCTACGACGAGGCGCCGGCCTATCACGCCATCGTCGAAACGGTTGCCTCCGATGTTGCGGCACTGCGTGCCGACATGAAGGCCGGTGGGCGGCCGCTCTACGAGGTCACCGACGGCAATGTCGGCCGCATCATGGACATGCGCTGGCTGAAGACCGATGCCGCACGCTTCCGGCTGGTCGGCGTCGTCAATCGGCTCGACCGTCGCGACTTCGCCGCGCTGCGGGGCGACAAGAGCTGCGGCGAGGTTCGCCTCATCTACCGCCTGGCCTACAGCTTTCGGAAAAACGGCAAGCTGCTGGCCTCGCGCCTGCCGTTCAACTTCAATGCCATCTACAGCGCCGCGCCCGATGCCGATGGCGGTTGCGTCGGCGTTGCCGGACGCTGGACGCCACAGCTTGACGAGACCGCCGATGCCGGCTGGCTGACCGGCGGACCGCTGGACAAAGCCGGGCTGACCTTCAAGCAGCTGGAGCTGAACGCACAGGTGGTGCGCTTTCCCTCCGGCCAGGAAACCGAGTTCGGCGGCCAGGCCGCCTATCTCATGCGGATATTCGGCATCGACGGCGAAACGATCAGCGAGAAGCCGCTGGAGAACACGCCCGACACCGTACGGCTCTCGCAAGACACGGCGCTGAAGGCGCGGCTTGCCGCCTATGTCGGCGCCAATCTGCCGACGGTCGACGAGGGCGTCTACGAAATCCCCGACGAGTTCCTGGCAAGGAAGATCATCTCGTGGTCGACCTTCGGCAGTGCGCGGCAGGCCAATCATCCGTTTACGCAATTATTCCAACCCCGGGAATTCGCATCGCTCGATTATTCCGCGCTGAAACTCGTGCGCACGCCGGAAGCGCTGGTTGAACGATTGGACAATGGCGCCTGCCAAGGGTGTCATCAGGCCGGTTCCACCGCCGGTTTCCATTTCATCGGCCTCGACGACAAGACGACATCGCCGTTGAACCGCATCGAGGTCGGCATTTCGCCGCATCTTCATGCCGAGATTCCGCGCCGCCAGGCATGGCTGCGCGCAACTGCGGAGGGCAGGGAGCCGAACCGCTTCCGTCCGCTCTCCTTCGCGCCGCCGGCGGCCTGGACGGACGCCGGCGCGGTCGATTACGCGCCGGCCGAGATGGCGATGCCGTGCCTGATGCCGGACGATGCCGCCCGCTTCGGCGCGAGCTGGCAGTGCGGCGGCGGCACGGTCTGCACGCCGCTGGCCATCGCTTCGGGCGTGCGCACGAAATTGGCGCAGTGCCTGCTGCCCAAGGACAGCGAAAAGATGTTTTCTGGCCATCCCTGCCTGACCGGCTCGATCGCCAGCAACGCGGCACAGCCTTTCAATGACCGCTACAGCATATCGGGCCAGTTCGCCGCCTTCGCGCCGGATGTCTCCCGCACCGCCTACACCTGTCGTCCGCCGAAGATCGGCGCGCCTGGCGGCATCGCCTATCGCGGCTGTGACGACAAGGACCGTACATTTGCCGCCTTCAAAGCCGGCAAGCCGATGCCGAACGAGATTTGCGGGCTGGTGGGCGGCAAGAAATTCGACATCTGCGTGGCCACCAATAATTTCGACCAATGTCTCGGCGGCGCCGTCAATCGCGGCAACCGGCCGGCCTGTTCGGCCGATCATTTCTGCCGCGAGGACTATATGTGCCAGTCGCTGCCGCCGGACACACCGGGCATCGGCAAGGTCAGAGGCATCGGCTTCTGCTCGCCGACCTATTTCATCTTCCAGATGCGCATCGACAACCACGCGACGCCCTGGGGCAGTCCCGTCCGCGCCACCATGGGGGCGGGGTTTGGTGCAGCGGCAGAGGAGTGAATTGCAGACTCCTCACAACGGTATGTTGTCGTGCTTCTTCCAGGGGTTCTGCATATCCTTGTTGCGCAGCATGCGCAGCGCGCGAGCGATGCGGCGGCGGGTCGAGTGCGGCATGATCACCTCGTCGACATAGCCGCGCTCGGCGGCGACGAAGGGCGACAGGAAGCGATCCTCGTAAGCCTTTGTATGGGCTGCGATCTTTTCCGCGTCACCAATGTCCTTGCGGTAGATGATCTCGACCGCACCCCGGGCGCCCATCACCGCGATCTGCGCCGTCGGCCAGGCATAGTTCATGTCGCCGCGCAGATGTTTTGAGGCCATCACGTCATAGGCGCCGCCATAGGCTTTTCTGGTGATGACGGTGATCTTCGGCACGGTGGCCTCGGCATAGGCGAAGAGAAGCTTGGCGCCATGCTTGATCAGCCCGCCATACTCCTGCGCCGTGCCGGGCAGGAAGCCTGGCACATCGACGAAGGTGACGATCGGGATCGAGAAACAATCGCAGAAGCGCACAAAGCGCGCCGCCTTGCGGCTGGCATCCGAATCGAGCACGCCGGCCAATACCATCGGCTGGTTGGCGACGAAGCCGACTGTGCGGCCCTCGACGCGTCCGAATCCGGTGACGATGTTTTTCGCAAAATTCTGCTGGATCTCGAAGAAGTCGCCTTCGTCGGCGACCTTCAGGATCAGCTCCTTGATGTCGTAGGGCTTGTTGGCGTTGTCGGGGATAAGCCGGTCGAGCGACAAATCATGGTCGGTGACCGACTGGTAGCATTCAATCTCCGGTAGCTCCGATGTGTTGGAGGCCGGCAGTAGGTCGACCAGCCGGCGCATCTGCAGCAGCGCCTCGACGTCATTGTCATAGGCGCCGTCGGCGATCGAGGATTTCGTGGTGTGAACGGAAGCGCCGCCGAGGCTCTCGGCGGTCACGGTCTCGTTGGTGACGGTCTTCACCACATCCGGTCCGGTGACGAACATGTAGGAGGTGTCGCGCACCATGAAGATGAAGTCGGTCATCGCAGGCGAATAGACGTCGCCACCGGCGCATGGGCCCATGATCACGGAGATTTGCGGAATGACGCCGGAAGCCAGCACATTGCGTTGAAAGATCTCGGCGTAGCCGCCGAGTGCCGCCACGCCTTCCTGGATGCGTGCGCCGCCGGCATCATAGAGGCCGATGATCGGTGCGCGGTTGCGCAGCGCCATCTCCTGCACCTTGATGACCTTCTCGGCATGGGCCTCCGACAGTGAGCCGCCGAACACGGTAAAATCCTTGGCGAAGAGGTAAACCGGGCGGCCGTTGACGGTGCCCCAGCCGGTGACCACGCCGTCGCCGGCGATCTTGGTCTTCTCCATGCCGAAATCGGTCGAGCGATGCTCGACATACATGTCGAATTCCTCGAACGAGCCCTCATCGAGAAACACCTCGATGCGTTCGCGCGCGGTGAGCTTGCCCTTCTTGTGCTGGGCATCGATGCGGGCCTGGCCGCCACCCATGCGGGCGATCTCGCGCCGGCGCTCGAGTTCCTTCAGCACGTCTTTCATCGATTACCTCCCAAGCCAGCGGCATTTTCGTGGTAATCGTGCCGGCAAGCGAGCGCAAGCACCGCTTGCGCCACAGGTTTTGCTGCGCTGCAGCATGACGCCCCTTGCATTTGGCGGCGAACTGGGCCATATGCGGCGGCATAGGCGCTTGGGCCGGGATTATCCGGCCTTCTCGACGAATGAGACTGGTTGCGTCTGTTTTCCCTCTTTCCGGTATATCGGCCTCTCTTTCCGGTACATCACAAAGCGGCGAAAAAGCCCCGTGGCATGATGCCTGCGGGCACGACAGCGCAGCCGCGCGGACGGAAACGTCCGCCGCCTTGTCGTTCCATGACAATTTGTTCGACGGCAGGTTGCGCCCTGCCGCCATCGATGTTTGCGGCCAGAAACCGCGTGAAAGAAGATTATTTTGACCAACGAAAACACTTTGCCCGGTAGCAACACCGCGGAACTTACCGGTTTCGCCGCACTGGGTATTACGGGCGCGCTGCTCAAGGCCACCCACAACGCCGGTTTCACCGAACCGAAGCCTATCCAGGCGCAGGCGATCCCGCCGCAGATGGAAGGCCGTGACATTTTCGGCATCGCCCAGACCGGCTCCGGCAAGACCGCGGCCTTCGCGCTGCCGATCCTGTCGAAGATCATCGCGCTCGGCACCAAGCGGCGCGCCAAGACGGCGCGTGCGCTGATTCTCGCGCCGACGCGCGAACTCGCCGTGCAGATCGAAGATACCATCAAGATCCTCGCCAAGGGCGCGCATGTTTCGACCGCGCTCGTGCTCGGCGGAGTCTCGCGCTTCAGCCAGGTGAAGAAGGTTGCGCCCGGCGTCGACATCCTGATCGCAACGCCCGGCCGGTTGACCGACCTGGTGCGTGAAGGCGACCTTATGCTTGCCGACACTAAATGGCTGGTGCTGGACGAAGGCGACCGCATGCTCGACATGGGCTTCATCAACGACGTCAAGCGCATCGCCAAGGCGACCGCGCCCGACCGTCAGACGGTGCTGTTCTCGGCGACCATGCCCAATGAGATCGCCGAACTGGCGAAAGGCCTGCTGAAGAACCCGATCCGTGTCGAAGTCGCGCCGCAGAGCACGGCAGCAGCCGAGATCGTGCAAGGCGTCGTCTTTGCCCGCACCAAGCAGAAACGCCAGGTGCTGTCGACGATGCTCGCCGACGAGGCGATGAAATCCGTCATCATCTTTTCGCGCACCAAGCATGGTGCCGACAGGGTGACCAAGGACCTCGAGCGCGACGGCTTCAAGGCCGCCGTCATCCACGGCAACAAGTCGCAGAACGCACGTCAGAAGGCGCTGAACGATTTCCGCGACGGATCGGTGCGCATTCTGGTGGCGACCGACATTGCTGCGCGCGGCATCGACGTGCCCGGCATCAGCCACGTCGTGAATTTCGACCTGCCCGACGAAGCGGAGAGCTATGTCCACCGCATCGGCCGCACTGGCCGCAACGGCATGGACGGCATCGCTATTACGCTTTGCGATCCTTCCGAGAACAGCAAGCTGCGCCAGGTCGAGCGCATCATCCGTACCAAGCTGCCGATCGTTGCCGACCATCTCGGCAGCCCCGATCCGCTGCGCAATCCGGCTGAAAAGAACGAGCGATTCGAGCCGGCCAATGACCGCAACGACCGCAATGGTCGTCGCGACGGCAGGCGTCCCGGTGGCGAGAACAAAGGCAACGGTTTTGGCAAGAAGCGCTTCGGCGACAAGCCGGCCTTCGCTGGTGAGCGCAAGCCGGAAGGCGCCAAGCCGGCCTTTAAAGGCAACAACAAGCGCCGCTTCGGCGGCAAGCGTCCGGCCGCGCGGGCTGCGTAAGCCAGACTGCGTTGTAGTCAGTCAGGCTCAGGCCTGGCTGATTGCCGAGACCGACCAGGAAAGGGCGGCTGAAGCGATGCTTCGGTCGCCCTTTTTTCGTCTGCTTACTTGATCACTGCCTCGACCCAGACGGCGATCCTTTGCGCCAGAAAGGCCGTCGTCGATGGCGACAGCGCGTCGCCGGCGATGACGTGGTTGTCCGCGTCGCCGGTGTCGTCGACCGGAACCAGTTCATGCGGTGCGCCCCAGCGCCCGGCAATCTCGCGGGTGCGGTCGGGCCGCACCACTTTGTCCGAATCCGAAAAGATGAACAAAGCAGGGATGGTCGCCTTCTCAACCGGCGCGCCATAGGCAAGTTCGGTCAGCGCCTGCATCGGCAAGGTCGCTTCGATCGGGTAGCGGGCGGTCCAGAATTTTTCATGCAGCGCGTTGCGCGGCACGAAGCTGTGTTCCTTGCCGGCGACCAGCCTGGCGATCTGTTTGCCCCACGGCATGGTCAGGATTTCGGCGCCCGAAGCCTTGACGCCGAAATTCGGCGAGATGAACGCGATCGCGGCGACGCCGTCCGATGCGCCCGGCTGCGTTGCCGCCCATGTCGCCAGCGAGCCGCCGGTCGAGGTCGAGATGACGATCACCTTGTCGCCGATCGCCCGACCGATGGCGAGCGCCTCCTCATAGTCGTTGACCCAGGCGTTGATGCTGCCTTGTGTCATCGCCGCGCCGTCCTGCCCGTGACCGGTGAGGCGCGTGTAGAAGAGATTGGCATCGAGCTGGTCGGCCACTTCGTCGGGCAGCGGGCGGACCTCGCCTTTCGATGCGGAAAAGCCGTGGATGTAGACGATCGACAGCGGCGTTCTGGCATGCACCATCGGATTGGCCCAGACGATCTCTTTCTCCAGCCCGTCGCGGATTCCGGGGACCGCGGCTTCCACCTTTGCCACATAGGCCTGCGGATCGTCGCCAATGAGCGAGGGATCGAAACGGATCGTGGTGTCGACGGAAACGCGCGGACCGAGCACGAAGGCCAGCGCAAACAGAGCCACGAATCCCAGCAGAATCGACACGATACGCCGCCCCATTCCAAACTCCCGGACCAGAATGGTCGGCAAACTATGGTGACGGCAAGCGACACGCAATGTGCGTTTGCTGCGACAGCAAACTGATTTCTAAATTGCGGATGGTCGGGGCAATCAGACCTTGGCCAAGCGGCGCTTCTCAGTGCACGAAAAGAAGATAGCCCACGAACGAATGATGACCGCATCCAGGGCCCAAATCACGCGCTCGATGTGCCAGCAGCTTTCACGATAGGAATTTTTTCTTGACTTCGTGCCCTCAGCTATGGTACATATTTGTTCATGGTGCTGATTTGCGCCAGTGGCCCGCCGCACAGGCGGGTTTTTCGTTTGATGCTCCGTCATGCGCAGGCGAGCGCTCCGAAGGAACCCGTTAACCCGAGTTCGTTGCCCTGGGGGCAGGCCGAGCCGGGGCGGTCGTCGCAGGGTGTGTTAGGAGTCCAGGCCCTGATCCTTCGGCGGCTTGCGGTCGTAGTGCAGCGGCCGCGCCTTCCAATTGGTCATCAGGCTGATAAACCCTCTGCAAAGCGGCCTCGGCAACACGCTGAGCAGTTTCAGGGGCCAGCTTGTCCGGCGCGGGAAGGTGACTTCGAAGCCGCCGGACTTGATGCCCCGCGCCATGCGTCGCGACGCGCGGCTGACCGGCATCAGTCCCGGCATCGGCAGCATGTTCTTCTCGGTCAGCGGGGTGTCGATGAAGCCGGGATTGAACACCTGAATGCGCACGTTCATCTTGTCGAAATCATACTTCAGCGACTCGGCCAGGATGTTGATTGCCGCCTTGGTGCCGCCATAGGCGGCCGTTGTCGGCCAGCCGAAATAGGACGTGACGGAGCCGACCAGCACGACATGGCCGCGCGCCCGCACGCGCATGCGTTCGACGACGGGCACCAGGCCATTGATGATGCCGAAATAGTTGACCTCGAAGGACCGGCGAAAGTCGTTGACGACAAGATTCTCGCCCGGCGTCGAAATGTAGTTTCCGGCATTGAAGATGGTGAGCACGATGGGACCGAGTTCCTTCTCGATCGCGGCGACGGTTCGCGCCATGCGCGGCTCGTCGGTGACGTCGCAGGGAAAGGCCCTGACACTGCCCGGCATCTGCGCGGTCTCGACGACAAGCGTGTCGATCGGATCGTCGTCGAGGGCTGTCACCGCCACCGCATAGCCCTGGGACGCAAGATCCCTGGCCAGCGAACGGCCGATACCGCTGCTTCCGCCCGTGATCCAGGCGACGCCGTGCTTCGGGTTGGCCCGATAGAGTGTCATGCTGCGCCCTGTCGACTTGTTGGTGCTTTGCTCTAGAGCGGTTCATCGTTTCACGGAAACGATGAACCACTCTATCTCTTTGTTTTGACGCGATTCCCGAGGGAAAGCGCTATGCGCTTTTCCCGGGAAAACCGTTTCACACTTTTCCTGGAATTGCTCTAGCGATGAAGAAATCGAATGAAAAGCTGCTTTTCAACGTCAGCCGGAAAATGAACAGTGGCGCAAGGGGTCGGTCCCGGGAAGCGTTGACGCAACAACAGTACCGCAAATGCGACTGGACCAGACAAATTCTTGCCTTGAAACCGAAGCTTCGGGTTTCTAGGGTTTCGGCGCACCTACACAAGGAATCCTGAATGCCCCGTTCTGTGATCGACGCGATCGGCAACACGCCTCTGATCCGCCTCAACAAAGCCTCTGAACAAACCGGCTGCGAGATCCTGGGCAAGGCCGAATTCATGAATCCGGGCCAGTCGGTCAAGGATCGCGCGGGCCTGTTCATCATCCGCGACGCCGAGCAGCGCGGGCTGCTGAAGCCCGGCGGCGTCATCGTCGAGGGAACGGCCGGCAACACCGGCATCGGATTGACGCTGGTTGCCAAGGCGTTCGGCTACCGCACGGTCATCGTCATTCCCGACACGCAGAGCCAGGAAAAGAAGGACACCATCAAACTGCTCGGCGCCGAGCTGATCGAGGTGCCCGCGGTGCCTTACAAGAACCCCAACAATTACGTGAAACTTTCGGGGCGGCTGGCCGAGCAGATGGCGCGGACAGAACCGAATGGCGTTATCTGGGCCAACCAGTTCGACAATGTCGCCAACCGGGACGGCCATATCCGCACCACGGCCGAAGAAATCTGGAACCAGACCGGTGGCAAGGTCGACGGCTTTGTCTCGGCGGTCGGTTCGGGCGGAACGTTGGCCGGCGTCGCTTTCGGGCTAAGGGCGAAAAGCAAGGACGTGAAGATCGCGCTCGCCGATCCGCTGGGTGCCGCGCTCTACTCCTTCTACACCAGCGGCGAGCTGAAGTCCGAAGGCAGCTCGATCACCGAAGGCATCGGGCAGGGGCGCATCACGGCCAATCTCGAAGGGTTCACGCCGGATTTTTCATTCCAGATCCCCGACGAGGATGCGCTGCCGATCGTCTTCGACCTGATCCAGGAAGAAGGCCTCTGCGTCGGCGGCTCGACCGGCATCAACATTGCCGGCGCGATCCGTCTGGCCAGGGAATTAGGCCCCGGCCACACCATCGTGACCATTCTTTGCGACTACGGCACGCGCTATCAATCAAAACTGTTCAATCCGGAATTCCTGCGCGAGAAGCAGCTGCCGGTGCCAGGCTGGATGGAGCTGAAGAGCACGATTTCGGTACCGTTCGAAAAGGTCGTGTGATGGCCCACAGGACACAAGCGCTGTTTCGCGACGACGCCTATCTGCGCACGGCGGAGGCGGCGATCGTTGCCGTCAACGACCGCGGTGCCATCATTCTCGATCGGACGATTTTCTACGCCACGTCGGGCGGCCAACCGGGGGATACCGGTCATCTCGAATGCGGCGACGGCAGCCGTATCGCCATTGCCGCCACCATCACGGGCGAGACCAAGGACGAGATCATCCATGTGCCGGCGCCGGAGCAAGCGGCGCTACAAGTCGGCGAGGCAGTGAGGCTGGCGATCGACTGGGAGCGTCGGCATCTTTTGATGCGTATGCATGCGGCCTGCCATCTGCTCACCGTCGTCTGCCCGTTTCCAATTACGGGTGCCGCGGTTTCCGAGGACGACAGCCGTGTCGACTTCGATGCTCCGGATGCCGGCTTCACCAAGGAAGAGGTGACGGCGAGCCTGATGGACCTGGTGCGGGCCGACCACCCGATCTTCACCAGGCTGATCAGTGACGAGGAACTGGCCGCCAACCCCGGCCTGGTCAAATCCAAGAACGTGCGGCCGCCGGTTGGCACCGGCAAGATCCGCCTGGTCTGTATCGGTGACAACGCTTCGGTGGACAGCCAGCCGTGCGGCGGCACCCATGTGAAGAGCACCGGTGAAGTCGGCGAAATCCACATCGGCAAGATCGAGAAGAAGGGCCGCGAAAACCGGCGCTTCCGCATCCGGTTCGGACCGATGCCGGCAAACTGAACAGACAGTGATCGCCCAAAAGGCGAACAGGAGAAAAAAATGGCCGAGGACAGCCCTTTCACCGTCGATGCAGACTGGTTGCAGCAGCGTCTTGGCGAGCCGGGCCTGACGATCATCGATGCGTCCTGGTATCTGCCTGCGCAAAAGCGCGATGCGCGCGGCGAGTATGAGGCGGCGCACATCCCGGGTGCGCGGTTCCTGGATCAGGATGCCGTTTCCGACCCGGATTCGCCACTGCCGCATACGTTGCCGTCACCGCAGCATTTCGCGCAATATGTCGGCGCCATGGGCGTTTCGGCGGATGACACCATCGTCGTCTATGACGGCCCGGGTTTCTTCTCTGCGCCTCGGGCATGGTGGATGTTCCGGGTGATGGGCGTCTTCCAGGCCTATATTCTGGACGGCGGCTTCGATGGGTGGAAGGCGGCCGGCCGACCGATGACGGCCGAACCGACGAAGATCGCGCCGTGCGTGTTCCATGCCGATTTCGACGCCGGTCGCGTCGCCAGCCTCGCCGACATGCGCCGGATCGTCGACACCGGGGAAAGCCAGATCGCCGACGCCCGTGGGGCGGGCCGCTTTACCGGCGCCGAGCCCGAACCGCGTGCGGGCATCCGCTCCGGCCATATGCCTGGCGCGCGCAATCTGCCCTATTCGGCGCTGTCGGAAAATGGCGAGCTGTTGTCGAAGGACCGCCTGCGCAAGGTTATCGAGGACGCAGGCATCGATCTGTCGAAACCCATCGTCACCTCATGTGGTTCCGGTGTCACCGCCGCGGTGGTGACGCTGGCGCTGGAAACACTTGGCCATACGAACAACAGGCTTTACGACGGCTCATGGACGGAATGGGGCGGGCTTTCCGACACGCCTGTCGTGACCGGCAAGGAATGAAGACGATGGAAAACGGGGTGCTCGAAGACATCGAAGTCACGGTGACGTTCCTCGAGATGCACGTGCCGCCGGCCTATTCGCCGCCTGTGCCCTACAACCGCCAGGTCGCGCTGCTGAAAACCAAGGACATTCCTCTGCATTTCTACCGCTATCTGATGGACCGGGTGGGGCGCAAATGGCACTGGGTCAATGTGCTGAGACTGGATGATGACGAACTCTCCGCCGGCATCCACCGCGAGGATCGCGACATCAGGGTGCTCTATCTCGACGGCGCGCCGGCCGGTTTCTTCGATCTCAAGCCGCATCTGCCGGAAGAAGTCGAACTTGCCTATTTCGGCATGATGGAACATGCGACCGGGCAAGGCATTGGCCGCTGGTTCCTCGGCTCCGCGATCGCCGCCGCATGGTCGTACGGACCGAAGCGGGTGACGGTGCAGACCTGTACGCTCGATCATCCGGCGGCTCTGCCGCTTTATCAGAAGCTCGGCTTTGCACCTGTGGCGCAGAAGAAAGAGACCGTGCATCCGCTGCCTTTCGCCGAACGCTCGGCCAGCGTCATGCGGCCGTGATGCCGGCGGCCGCTTCGACGACTTTATCCGCCAAACGCGCGAACACCTAAGCCCGGTATTTCAGCGGCCGTATGGGACCGACAACTGACGGCCGGTCGCTGACACTTGGCAGGAATCGGGTGGGAAGCAGTCGCGCGGGCGCATAGTCTTCGGTCAACACCACCGGAGATTTCACCAATGACCATCCAGTTCAAGGCCTTGCCGACCGAAGACGTCAAGGCGCTGCAGCGCGGCGGCCCCGATGCTTACGGCCAAACGCCGGAGCGAAAGATTTCCGATGGGGACGGCATGCCTTGCCGGCATTGCCTGAAGAACATCGCGGCCGGCGATGCCTACCTCATTCTGGCCTACCGGCCATTCCCCAGCCTTCAGCCCTACGCCGAAACGGGGCCGATCTTCCTGCATGCCGAAGAATGCGAACGCGCCGACGGAAGCGAGGCGCTTCCGGAGGTTCTCGAAAGTCCCGACTACATCGTGCGCGGCTATGGCAGGGATGACCGTATCATCTATGGCAGCGGGGGTGTCGTCCCGACTGCGGCGATTACAGCGCGGGCCGAAACCTTGTTCGAACGCAGCGATATCGCCTACGTCCATGTTCGCTCGGCGCGCAACAATTGCTACCAGTGCCGCATCGAACGCGCATAAGGTGCGGAGATTGCAGACAGGAGACGCGCTGTCGTATTCCCGTCGCATAATCGCGATAAAAAGCGATTGTCGATCGATTTGCCGACCGCGGATGAACCGGCGGCAGATCTCGATATCGAGGAAGCGGGGCTTTGGCTCCGCTTTTTTGTTGCCTGCGTGTATCCTCCAAGAAAAAACCCGCCGGTATGAACCGGCGGGCGAGACTGGAGGAAGCAGTCTTTTCGTGAAATCAGGCGGCCAGAACGGCTTTTGGCTCGACCAGTTCGTAGCCGAGTGCCTCGGCGACCGCCCGGTTGGTGATCTTGCCCTTGTGGACATTGAGGCCGTTGCGCAAATGATGGTCGTCGATCAGCGCCTTCAGGCCCTTGTCGGCAAGCTGCAGGCCATAGTGAAGCGTCGCGTTGTTGAGCGCGTGGGCCGAAGTGACCGGCACGGCGCCGGGCATGTTGGCGACGCAATAGTGGATGACGCCGTCAACCTCGTAGGTCGGCTCGGCATGGGTGGTGGCGTGCGAGGTCTCGAAGCAGCCGCCCTGGTCGATGGCCACGTCGACCAGCACCGAGCCCTTCTTCATGCCTGAGAGCATTTCGCGCGAAACCAGCTTCGGCGCCGCGGCGCCCGGGATCAGCACGGCGCCAACGACGATATCGGCCGAAAAGCACTCTTCTTCGAGCGCTTCGACCGTCGAGTAGCGGGTGTGGACGCGGCCGGCGAAGAGGTCGTCGAGCTGACGCAGGCGCGGGATCGAGCGGTCGATGATGGTGACATCGGCGCCAAGCCCCGCCGCCATCCTGGCAGCGTGCAGGCCGACAACGCCGCCGCCAAGCACAGTGACCTTGCCGGGCAGCACGCCGGGCACGCCGCCGAGCAGCACGCCGCGGCCACCATTGGCTTTCTGCAGCGCCGTGGCGCCGGCCTGGATCGACAGGCGTCCGGCAACTTCAGACATCGGCGCCAGCAGCGGCAGGCCGCCACGATCGTCGGTCACGGTCTCGTAGGCGATTGCCGTCACGCCGGAAGCGAGCAGGCCTTTGGTCTGCTCCGGATCCGGAGCAAGATGAAGATAGGTGTACAGGATCTGGCCTTCGCGCAGCTGCGCCCATTCGCTGGGCTGCGGCTCCTTGACCTTGACGATCATGTCCGACTTGGCGAACACGTCGGCAGCGGTCTTGGCAATCGTGGCGCCGGCGGCGCGATAGGCGTTGTCGTCGGCGCCGATGCCGGCCCCGGCGCCGGTCTCGACCAGCACTTCGTGGCCGTGGGCGACATACTCGCGGACCGAGCCGGGTGTGAGGCCGACGCGATATTCGTGGTTCTTGATTTCCTTGGGGCAGCCGACGCGCATTTTTCTTCTCCTGATCCGGCCCTTTTGGGCTCGTTCCCTGTATTGCTGGAGTGAACCACGAATCGGTGCGCAGGTGTTTGCGAATGCGCTTGCGCCAGCGGGCGTGTTTCGATAATCGTTGCGCGAAACAGCAGGGTATTCGCAGGATTCACGAAAAATGCCGCTCGACAGGATTGATATCGCCATTCTTGAGACCTTGCAGAAGGATGGCCGGATACCCAATGCAGCCCTTGCCGAGAAGGTTGGCCTGTCGCAGTCGGCATGTTCGCGCCGGCTCGACAATCTGGAGAAATCCGGCACGATCCGCGGCTACCATGCCCGGCTTTCCAATGCCGCACTTGGCCACCAGATGACGGCGATCGTGCACATATCCCTGTCGGGACAATTCGAGAAGACGCTGTCGGATTTCGAGGCGGCGATCAAGCGCTGTCCAAACGTGCTGTCCTGCCACCTGATGTCGGGCGAATACGATTATATCCTGAGGATCGCGGCAAAGGATCTCGTCGACTATGAGCGTATCCACAAGGAATGGCTGTCGGCAATGCCGCATGTGACCAAGATCAACTCGTCTTTTGCGCTACGCGAAATCGTCGACCGGACGGCGATGGGCATGAAGCCGGAAATGGCCTGAGCTGTGTCGATATTCAGGTGATGCCGGCCTGCGAACGGCAGTTTCCTGTGCTTCCGGTACTCACGGACCCAAACGTCCGATCCGTTCCGATTCTCGGAACCCGCCATTCTCGACTCGGCCTGACCTGCTCGACTCGGCCCGACCTGAATCTCAACACAGCTAACCGATCTTGAATGCCTCGATCACGATCCGATCCATCGGGATATCGTGCGGCTGCGGGTAGATGGTGGCGATGCGCTGCAGTTCGTAGCCGACGCCGATGACCAGGGGCTTGAACGGCATCGCGGCCAGCGTGCGGTCGAAGAAGCCGCCGCCGTAGCCCAGGCGATAATTTTGGGGATCGATGCCGACGATCGGTGAGATGACGATGTCCGGCAGCACCGGATCGCCCTCGGCTGGGATCGGGATGTTCCAGACGCCTTTCTCCAGCCGATCGCCCGGCGCGTAGGCGCGAAAGATCAGCGGATGCCCTTTCTCGACAACGACGGGCAGGGCGGTGCGGCCGCCGCGTGCATTGATGGACGCCATCCATGGCCGCAGATCCGGCTCGCCGCGAAACGGCCAGTAGAGACTGACCATACGGCCGGCGATCTTGCCGATGATCGCGTCGAGACCTTCGGCGATCCGCTGCGACATTGCCGTTCGCGCGTCGGCCGAGACGGCGAGGCGGGCAGCGATCAGGCGTTCGCGCTCGGCCTTGCGCCAGCGTCTCACATCGGTCCAGTCGCTCGACGGCGCACGAAACTCCGGATCGAGTTCATGCATGAAGCAGGGCGGCGAAGAATACTGCGCCGGAGCGTCGTCGTCTTGATCGTTGGCCATGCCTCACCTCATCGCGTATTTAATGACGCTATACCTCGCGATACGATACAACATGTGCATTCACGACATGGAACGACGAGTCTCGGGCACCGGCTTTCTGTTGCTGCATTGCACAAAAATAACCTACATCCAAGGCAGGCAATTTTGCTCGCCAGGGTGAATTGAGATGAACCAAGCCAGCCATCATGTCGTCGTTGTCGGCGCGGGTTTCGGCGGTCTGGAATTCACACGTGCGCTTGGCGGCGCGCAGGTGCGCATCACCATGATCGACAAGCGCAACCATCACCTCTTCCAGCCGCTGCTTTACCAGGTGGCGACCACGGCGCTGGCGACGTCCGAGATTGCCTGGCCGGTCCGCCATCTCCTGCGCAAGCGCGAGGATGTGACGACGTTGCTCGCCAATGTCGTCGGCATCGATCGCACCGGCAAAAATGTCCTGCTCGATGATGGCAGCGCGGTCGCCTATGACACGCTGCTGCTCGCCACCGGTGCCCGCCACGCCTATTTCGGTCATGACGAATGGGAACCTTTCGCGCCGGGCCTGAAAACGCTGGAGGACGCCACCACGGTTCGGCGGCGCATTCTTCTGGCATTCGAGCAGGCCGAGCGGGAGACCGATCCCGCCAAGCGCCAGGCGCTGCTGACCATCGCGATCGTCGGTGGCGGGCCGACCGGCGTTGAGCTTGCCGGCACCATCGTCGAATTGGCGCATGACACGCTGCACGGCGAGTTCCGCAACATCGACACACGGCAGACGCGCGTGGTGCTGATCGAGGCCGGCGACCGTGTTCTGGCGAATTTCGCGCCGAAGCTTTCCGACTATGCCTCGAAGGCGCTCGAGCGGCTCGGCGTGACGGTCGAACTCGGCCGGGCTGTTACGCGTTGCGACGCCGAGGGCGTCGTCTTCGGCGACAAGCATCTGGCGGCGAAGACAATCCTGTGGGCGGCAGGCGTTGCCGCTTCACCGGCCGCCGAATGGCTCGGAGCGGCGGCCGATCGGGCAGGCAGGGTGCTGGTCGAGCCTGACTTGAGCGTGCCTGGCAGCCCGGAGATTTTCGTCATCGGCGATGCCGCTCATGTCCTGCGGCCGGACGGGCGGCCCGTTCCCGGAGTAGCACCAGCCGCCAAGCAGCAGGGCCGGCATGTTGCCGCCACGCTGAGGGCGCGGCTTGCCGGCGACACCAGTCCGCGGCCGTTCCGCTACCGGCATGACGGCGATCTCGCCACGATCGGCAAGCGCGCTGCGGTGATCGATTTCGGCTGGATCAAGCTGACCGGCTGGGCGGCCTGGTGGCTGTGGGGAGTAGCCCACATCTATTTCCTGATCGGCTTTCGCAACCGGCTTGCGGTTTCGTTGAGTTGGCTATGGATCTACGCGACGGGCCAGCGCAGCGCGCGACTGATCACCCAGGGCGACGACGACAAGGGCTGATTTCTTCACCCGGACCAGTCATCCGCGCGTCATCTGTTACTGTTCGACTGATGTTTGATGCGCGCAACTTCTTGAATGGACTCGGATGAGTTTCAGCGCGAAGTTCGCGTCGGGCAGGGCTGGGCATGATCCCGAAAAGTGGGAACCGGTTTTCGGAAAAGGATCATGCTCCAACAGACAGACTCTTGTCACGTCGTCGAAGGAGAAAACATGTCGCAACTGCTCCATCCCGTATCCCGCCGCGATCTCCTTGCGGGCGTCGCCGCCGCAGGGGCGCTGATCATGCTGCATCCGTTCTCCGCCCGCGCTCAAGGTAACCAGGCCCATCTTCGGATCATGGAAACCACCGACATCCATGTGAACGTGCTGCCTTACGACTACTACGCCGACAAAGCCAATGACACGCTGGGCCTGTCGCGCACGGCTTCTCTCATCGATGCGGTGCGCAAGGAGGCGGTCAATTCGATGCTGATCGACAATGGCGACCTGCTGCAGGGCAATCCGATGGGCGACTACATCGCCTATGAGAAGGGGCTGAAGGACGGCGACCTGCATCCGATCATGAAAGGCATGAACCTGCTCGGCTACGAGTGCTCGACGCTGGGCAACCACGAGTTCAACTACGGCCTGTCGTTCCTGGACAAAGTGCTGGCCGGCGCCAATTTTCCCTTCGTCTGCGCCAATTTGATCCGCGGCACCGAACTTGCCGCGAACCCGCGCGGCGACAAGCTCTATCTGAAGCCCTACGTCATCCTCGACAAGAAGATCATGGACGGCTCGGGCGCCGAGCAGCCGATCAGGATCGGCATCATCGGCTTCGTGCCGCCGCAGATCATGGTTTGGGATCTCAAGAACCTGGAAGGCAACGTCAAGACGCGCGACATCGTCGAGGCGGCCAAGGCCTGGGTGCCACAGATGAAAGAGGAGGGCGCCGACATCGTCATTGCGCTCTCGCATTCCGGCATCGACGTGAAGCAGGGCGACATGATGGAGAACGCCTCGTTCTTCGTCGCCGGTGTCGACGGCATCGATGCGGTGTTCACGGGTCACCAGCATCTGGTGTTCCCCGGCAAGAAGGATTTCCAGTCGCTTGAGGGCGTCGATACGCAAAAAGGCACGCTGCAGGGCAAGCCCGCCGTCATGGGCGGCTTCTGGGGCTCGCATATGGGGCTGGTCGACCTGATGCTGGAACGCGACGGTTCGAAATGGAAGGTCGTTTCAGCCACCTCCGAAGCGCGGCCGATCTTCGAACGCGTCGACAACAAGAACAAGCCGACCGTCCCGGACGACAAGCGCATCATCGCGGCACTCGAACAGGACCACCAGGCGACACTGGCCTATGTGCGTCGTCCGGTCGGCAAGACCTCCGCGCCGCTCTATTCCTATTTCGCGCTGGTCGCCGACGATCCGTCGGTGCAGGTCGTCAGCCAGGCGCAGACCTGGTACCTCAGGGATATTCTCAAGAACACGCAATGGAAGGATGTGCCGCTGCTGTCGGCGGCCGCTCCCTTCAAGGCAGGCGGACGCAACGGTGCCGACTACTATACCGACGTGCCGGCAGGCGACATCGCCATCAAGAACGTTGCCGACCTCTATCTCTACCCCAACACCGTGCGTGCGGTCGAAATCACCGGGGCTGAGGTCAAGGAATGGCTGGAAATGTCGGCCGGTATTTTCAACAGGATCGAGGCAGGGAAGGCCGACCAGGCCCTCATCAACACCGACTTCCCGTCCTACAATTTCGACGTCATCGACGGCATCACCTACAAAATCGACCTGTCGCAGCCGCCGAAATACGATTCCAAGGGCGGGCTGGCTAATGTCGGTGCCAACCGGATCGTCGACCTGATGTTCGACGGAAAACCGATTGATCCCAAACAGAAATTCGTCGTCGCGACCAACAACTATCGTGCCGGCGGCGGTGGCAATTTCCCTGACATCAATGCTTCGAAGACATCGTCAGCGAGGGCACGATCAACCCGTCGGCGGACGACAACTGGTCGTTCGTGCCGCTGCCTGGAACCAGCGCCGTGTTCGAAACCGGCGCCAAGGCGAAGGATTTCATTGCGCAGGTGAAATCGCTGAAGGTCGAACCGGCGGGCGAGGGCGAGGCAGGATTCGCGAAATACCGCATCCTTCTCTAAAGGTTGGTTTGCGGGTCGGCTTGAATCCAGGCCTTTATGGTGTGGATTCAGCCGGCGGCGCGAAACGCTCCTTGATCACCGGCATGACGAGATCCAGCGCATCCGTGGAAATGCCGCCGGAATAGCCGCTCGGCAGTTGCCCGATCAGTTCGGGATCGTCGAGCCCTTGCGAAAAGTCGCCGCCGGAATAAGGGCCGAGCAGGTAAACGCTTGTATCGACACCTTGCATGCGATCGAGAAACCGGCTCGGCCAACCCCACATCCATTTCGCGATGTTGACGGGGACGAGCAAGGTGCCTTTGCGGCAGGCATCTGGAACGTAGCCGCTCCAGCCAAGCGCGGCATAGCGCAGGATGCATTGCGTCAGCGACGCGCGGCTCAGCGTGTGCATGTCCGGCAATGCCGCCTTGACCGCAGCAATCGGCCTGTCCCCACCATAGACCGAGAGATAGAAGCGCTCGGCCGGCGCCAGCCTGGCAAGCCATTCGGCCAGCTTTTCGCCTTCGCCTGGATCGTTGCTCTTGACGTTGATGTTGAAGCGGCGAGCCGGGAAGTGCGCCAGAACCTCATCCAGCGATGGCATCATGCCGATTCCCTTGCCCCGAAATGGAAAGGTTTTGCCGCCATCCGCCGTGTAGCCATAGCCGACATCAAGGGTCTTCAACTCGGCCATGGAGTGGCTGCGCGTTTCTCCCTTGCCTTGCGTGCGGCAATCCAGCGTCCAGTCATGGAAGACAGCGAACTTGCCGTCCGTCGTCGGGTGAACATCCAGTTCGAGTGCGTCCGCTCCCAGTGCAAAGGCGGCCTCCATCGAGGGTAGAGTGTTTTCGAGGAAGGCATGGCGTGGCGGCAACATGCGACTGGCCGTACAAGTCTCTCCTGTCATGCCTGCGCGCGAATAGTCCTGAGCAAGGCCACGATGCGCAAGCACTTCCGGCTTGCCGGCTGGCCGGCTCGACAGCAGTGAGGTGTTGTTGAGCCAGATGCCCGCGGCAGCGACGACAATGACGCCGAAGAAGATCGTTCGTTTGCGCATCAGGTGATTTCCGATTCGTCCGTCCTGTGCGGCATCCTGCTTCGGGATCGGACTTTTTGACGGCGACCGCGCGGCGATGTCGAGATAACGCTCGATACGAACTGGTCACCGGCAATGCAATCGAAGAGCGCGTGGACCTACGCCTTGTAGACCACCTGGCGAACGTCGATGTAGCTGGCGCGGAATCCGGCCTCGCAATAGTGCAGGTAGAACTCCCAGAGCTTCTTGAAGCGGTCGTCGAAACCGAGCGGGACGATCTTTTCCCATGACGCCCAGAACCGGTGGCGCCATTCGGCGAGCGTGCGGGCATAGTCGTCGGGAAACACGCGTTCGCGCAGATGGGCGAGGCCATGATCCTTGCCCAGTGCCTTCAGGATCGACGGCGTCGGCAGCATGCCACCGGGGAACACGTAGCGCTGAATGAAATCCGGCCTTGCGCGATAGGTGTCGTAAGAAGCTTCGTTGATGGTGATGATCTGCAGGCCAGCGGTGCCACCGGGTTTCAGGCAGGCCTTCATTTTGCTGAAGAACACCGGCCAGTATTTCTCGCCGACCGCCTCGAACATCTCGATCGAGGCGATGCGGTCATAGGTGCCGGTTTCGTCGCGATAATCCTGCAACTTGATGTCGACCTTGTCGGCAAGCCCGGCCTTGGCGATGCGCGCCTTGGCGAAATCGTGCTGCTCGCGGCTGATCGTCAGCCCGGTCACCCTACAACCGATCTCGCGCGCCGCGAATTCGGCGAAGCCGCCCCAACCGCAGCCGATTTCCAGCACATGATCCTTCGGGCCGATCCCGATATCCTTTGCCAGCGCGCGATATTTGGCGGCCTGGCCGCTTTCCAGGTCGTTGGCACCGGTCGTGTAGAGCGCCGAGGAATAGGTCATGCTTGGATCGAGCCATTCCTTGTAGAAGGCGTTGCCGAGGTCGTAATGCGCCGAGATGTTGCGCTTCGAGCCGGTGCGTGTGTTCTGGTTGAACCAGTGGCGGATGCGCTGGACGGCGTTGATGAGCCAGCTGGTGCCGCCCGCGATGCGCTCGCCGATGGCCGAATTGATCACGAACAGCTCCAGGAAGCTGGTCACGTCAGGGCTATCCCAATCGCCGTCCATGTAGGATTCGGCAACGCCGATCGTGCCGCCGGAAAAGGCGCGGCCGGGCAGTCGCCAGTTCTTGAGCACCAGTTCGGCGTCCGGGCCGGGTCCCTTGCCGCCGAC
The DNA here is from genome assembly GCF_040321205.1 of Mesorhizobium sp. M0496. Classification (NCBI taxonomy): domain Bacteria; kingdom Pseudomonadati; phylum Pseudomonadota; class Alphaproteobacteria; order Hyphomicrobiales; family Phyllobacteriaceae; genus Mesorhizobium; species Mesorhizobium sp. M0496. The sequence continues at coordinate 54,832 of NZ_JAMYRC010000037.1, forward strand.
GAGGACGGCGCGGCCGTCCGGCATCCTGACCTTGAGCGAACCGCGCGGCAGGTTCATCGCCGCCGACAGCACCATGCGCGCCTTGGCCGGCAGACCCTTGACGATCTCGGCGAAATTGAATTCGTCGAGCCTGATCGCGTCGCTCAACGCCAAACCATGATGTTCCTTGTGTGCCATCTCACGCCCCTGGACTTCCGCGGTGCCGGCGCAAATTGCCGAGCCCCGGTTCTCGCGGTTCATTCGCCAAGTTCGAACGCCGTTGCCTGATCCCAGGTGCTGACCGGTTCTGCGATCGGCGGTCTCGAACGAAAGCGCGCGCCCCGGTTTCGCCTGAGCGTCAGCGCTTCCCAGTGAATCCCTGCGACAATGTTCCACGTCATGAGGGGGAACTTCAAGAGGCAGGCCACAAGCTGGGCTGTGCCAAGTGGGTTGCTCTCGCCGACCTAGGTCTGCCTTTTTGCACAGCAAAGGCCGAACGCGCCAAAACGCCTATGGCTGCGGCATTGCTTGTGCGATAGATTTAGCCATGCGTTATGTAGTCGTCATTGCCGCCATCGCGTTTTTCCTGATCTGGGATGGCATGTACAATCAGGGCCGGTATCTCGACTCCACGGTGAGGGGTGCCACGCACGTCGTGCGGTCCGTCACCAGCTATATCTAGCGTCCATTCGAACGACCGGCAGCCGCGACATCCTTGTCGATTGACGCCACCGTGCTGCCGTCACAAAAGACCTCCGGCATTTAGATCGAGGAGGCGGCGTTGATCCGGCATATCGTTTTCTTCAGCGCGCGGCGCAAGGAGGATGTGGAGGCGGTGCGCACGGGCCTGCTGGCGCTCGGCAACATTCCCCATTCCAGCCTTTTCGAGGTCACGCTCAACACCAAGGTCGACCCGCTGTCGGACGAGATCGACGTGGTCGTCTATGCGGAGTTCGCCGATGACGCCGCGCTGGCCGCCTACAAGGCACACCCGCTCTATGCGCAGACCACCAGCAAGGTCAAACCAATGCGCGAACTGCGTTATTCCGCCGATGTCGTCGCGGGGATCTGATCGAGACCACGTTCCGGCCTTTTTCGACGTCCCATGAAATGGTCCGGCGGACCGGCGGGGATTGCGATCAAGCCTTGAACCGATTTGCGGAATGATGCACATCGCGCCTGCATGACCCGAACCGTAGCTGCTCGCACTCATCCGCTCGATCATCTGGTGCTGCCCGCGCAGAACCTAGACGTGGCGCGAGCCCGGCTCACCACGCTCGGCTTTGTCGTTGCGCCGACCGGGATCCATCCCTTCGGAACGGAAAACTGCTGTGTTTTCCTGGCCGACGGCACCTATCTCGAACCGCTCGCAATCGGTGATGAACAGGCCGCGACGACGGCCATTGCCGATGGCAATGTGTTCGTCGCGCGCGATCGGCTCTATCGCGACAACCGTGGCGACGAGGGGTTTTCGGCCATTGTTCTTGCCACCGACAATGCCGACGCAGACCATGCGCGCTACCTCGAAGCCGGCATCTCGGCGGGAGACATGCTGCGCTTTTCGCGCGCCTTCACGGACACGGCGGGCAAAAGCGACATCGCAGCCTTCAAGCTCGCCTTCGCGGCGGGAGCCGGGGCCACGGACGCATTCCTATTTGCCTGCGAGCGGGTCAACGCGCCTGATGTGGACCGCACGGCTTTGCAGGCGCACGCCAATGGCGCCACCGGAATTATCGAGATCGTGGCGGTCAGCGATCAACCTGCCGAACAACATGGATTGATTTCGGTGGCGGTGGACGATCCGACTGCCGATGGCCAGGGCGGCACGTTTCACTTGCCGAACGCAAGTTTGAGCGTGCTCGACCCCGCGTCTTTCACCGCGCGTTTTGGCCTGCCTGCCGGCGCGCCTACAGACCTTCGCTTCACCGCGGTCGTCTTTTCGGTCCGGAGCGCCGATGTCACATCGCGGCTGCTTGCAGCCAATTCCATCAAACACGATATAGCGGGCAATGATATTGTCGTGCAGCCTGCACCCGGACAGGGCGCGGCCTTCATCCTCCGGGAGATCCCATGAGCAAAGCCCTGGCGCCCAATTCGTCGGTAACCGTCGGCAATGTCGTCTTCGACAACAATGCAGCCTTGGCGCTGATCGCTGGCCCTTGCCAGTTTGAATCGCGCCAGCATGCCTTCGACATGGCTGGCGCGCTGAAGGAACTGACCGGCAAGCTCGGCATAGGCCTCGTCTACAAGACCAGCTACGACAAGGCCAACCGCACCTCGCTGTCGGCGACACGCGGCGCCGGCATGGATGCGGCACTTCCCGTCTTCGACGAACTGCGGAAGGCATTTTCGCTTCCCGTGCTGACCGACGTCCACACCGAGGAACAGTGCGCGATCGTCGCGCCGCATGTCGACGTCCTGCAGATCCCGGCTTTCCTGTCGCGTCAGACCGACATGCTGGTCGCCGCGGCGAAAACCGGCAAGGTGATCAACGTGAAGAAGGGGCAGTTCCTTGCCCCCTGGGACATGAAGAACGTCGTCGCCAAGATCACCGGGTCCGGCAACGCCAATGTGCTGACCACCGAGCGCGGCGCTTCCTTCGGCTACAACACGCTGGTGTCAGATATGCGCGCCCTGCCTGTCATGGCCGAGATCGGCGCGCCGGTGATCTTCGACGCCACGCATTCGGTGCAGCAGCCGGGCGGGCAAGGCGGTTCCTCGGGCGGCGAGCGCCGCTTCGTCGAAACTCTGGCCCGCGCCGCCGTCGCTGTCGGTGTTGCCGGCGTGTTCATCGAGACCCATCAGGATCCGGACAATTCGACCTCTTCCGACGGCCCGAACATGCTGCCGCTGAAGGATATGCCGGCCCTGCTCGAGCGGCTGATGGCATTCGATCGCATCGCCAAGGGTCACTAAGCCAGGCCCATCCTCTGCCGACTGTCGGCGCTTGTGATCGGCATAAGCCGGCTGTACGCTTGCCCGGCAAATGAGCGTTTTGGCAGGAGGAAGCCATGTCCGTCGCCCGCGTCACCGAAATCACCTCGTCGTCGAACAAGAGCTTTCAGGACGCCATCGAACAGGGGATTGCACGCGCATCGAAAACCCTGAAGAACGTCGAAGGCGCCTGGATCCAGGACCAGAAGATCGTCGTCGAAAACGGCAAGATTACCGCCTATCGCGTCAACATGAAGGTCACTTTCATCCTCGCGGAGTGACCGGCCCGCCGGCGAAAAAAGTCGGGAACCTTCGCCCGCGCCCCTCATTGTCCAAGCAGAGTTCAACGACAATGAGGAGGATATCATGACAACCCAGACAGGCCACACCGAAGCCATCGCGGCTTCGCGAGTCATAGGCACGTCGGTCTACAACACCGAAGGCAGGAGCATCGGCAGCATCCAGGACGTCATGCTCGATAAGATGTCGAACGGCATCATGTTCGCAGTGATCGGTTTTGGCGGCTTCCTCGGCATCGGCGAGAAGTATCACGCGATACCATGGGCAAGTCTCGACTATGACGAGGACAGGGGCGGCTATGTCGTACCGTTCTCCAAGGAGCAGCTGAAGGCAGCCCCCGCCTATTCGATCAACGAACTGGCCGGCGCGGATGGTGAGACCGCTCGCGACGCATCCTACGACTACTACAAGGTCACGCCTTACTGGCACTGACGATCCAAACAAAATGGCCCCGTCGAGACGGGGCCATTTTGTTTGATGCGGCAGCTATTTGCTGATGTGCAAGGGGACCATCGCCTTGGGCGGCGACTGCTGGTTGTCGCACGACGTCAGGAACGCAGCCGCGATCAGGAACAGACTCACGATACCACTCAACTGGGACATGGCGAAACTCCTCCTGTTTCGCCCCGCGCACCCGCACCTTAGCCGGAAGCCGCTCTGCCGTACATGACTTATGGTGACAGCGATTTGCGCTTCGTGAATCGTTGGGGGTTGACGCCCGGCAATAATTGCGAGCCGGCCGATTGCCTTTTGCAGCACTTTGGCTAAGACGTGCGCGACATCAGTCAGATCAATCGAGGACATCGCAATGACCGCCATCATCGACATTGTCGGGCGTGAAATCCTGGACAGCCGTGGAAATCCGACCGTCGAGGTCGATGTCATTCTCGAAGACGGGTCGATGGGCCGAGCGGCGGTGCCGTCAGGTGCTTCGACCGGCGCCCACGAGGCCGTCGAGCTGCGCGACGGCGGCGCCCGCTATCTCGGCAAGGGCGTGCTCAAGGCGGTCGAAGCGGTCAACGGCGAGCTGTTCGAGGCGATCGGCGGCATGGAAGCCGAAAATCAGATCCATATCGACCAGACCATGATCGAGCTTGACGGCACGCCCAACAAGAGCCGGCTCGGCGCCAACGCCATTCTCGGCGTGTCACTGGCGGTGGCGAAGTCCGCGGCCGATGCCGCCGGCCTGCCGCTCTACCGTTATGTTGGCGGCACCAAGGCGCATGTCCTGCCGGTGCCGATGATGAACATCATCAATGGTGGCGCGCATGCCGACAACCCGATCGACTTCCAGGAATTCATGATCCTGCCGATCGGAGCGCCGACGCTGCGCGAAGGCGTTCGCTGGGGTTCGGAAATCTTCCACACGCTGCGCAAGAAACTGAAGGACGCCGGCCACAACACCAATGTCGGCGACGAGGGCGGCTTTGCCCCGAATTTGAAAAGCGCGCCGGTGGCGCTCGATTTCATCATGGAATCGATCGAGCAGGCCGGCTTCAAGCCGGGCGAGGAGATTGCGCTCGGCCTCGATTGCGCCGCGACCGAGTTCTTCAAGGACGGCAACTACGTCTATGAGGGCGAGAAGAAGACGCGCGACCCCAAGGCCCAGGCCAAGTACCTGGCCAAGCTCGCCGCCGACTATCCGATCATCTCGATCGAGGACGGCCTTGCCGAGGACGACTGGGAAGGCTGGAAGTACCTCACCGACCTGATTGGCAAGAAGACCCAGCTGGTCGGCGACGATTTGTTCGTCACCAACACCGCACGGCTGCGCGACGGCATCCGCATGGGTGTTGCCAATTCGATCCTGGTCAAGGTCAACCAGATCGGTTCGCTGACGGAAACGCTCGACGCCGTCGAGACCGCGCACAAGGCCGGCTACACCGCCGTCATGTCGCACCGCTCGGGCGAAACCGAGGATTCGACCATTGCCGATCTCGCGGTTGCCACCAATTGCGGACAGATCAAGACCGGCTCGCTGTCGCGCTCGGACCGCATGGCCAAGTACAACCAGCTGATCCGCATCGAGGAAGAGCTCGGCAAGCAGGCAAGCTATGCCGGCAAGTCGGTGGTCAAGGGCTGATCCGGAAACACTCTAACGTCGGATATCGGATGAAAGGGCGGGAGCATTCCCGCCCTTTTTTCATTTCGACGGACGCCAAGCCGGTCATCCGTAACCGTCCGTTAAGCACAATCGGGCGAAAAAGATCGTGAGCCGCCTGAGTCCGCGGGCTAGAGCCGGATGATTTCAGGTCTGTTCGACCTGAAATCTGAATCCGACTCTAAATCAAAGAGATAGAGCATGATGTCGTCCGAAAACCGCTTCACACTTTTCGGCATCATGCTCTAGAGGAATCGGACGATGTGGACGCGTCAGCACAAGCAGAGAAACACCGGTCGGCTGATCATCCCCTCGCTCTGCGCGGCGTTTTTGGCCTATTTCGGCTTTCATGCCTATCACGGCGAATTCGGCATCTACTCGAAATACCAGCTGGAAGCCCAGACGGTTGCGCTGCAAGGCCAGCTCGATGCGATCAAGGCGCGTCGCATGGAACTCGAACGGCGTGTCCGGCTCATGCATGAAGGCACGCTGGAGAAGGACATGCTCGACGAGCAGGCGCGCAAGGCGCTCAATCTGTCCCAGGCTGATGAAATCACCATCATGTTGCCCGCTTCGGAGAAATAACTGATATCAAGTTAATCACCAATATTTTCAATGATTTTAATCGCTTAGGTGCATGCCAGCTATGCAAATTCGGCATGGCGCAACGCTCTGACGCGTGTTAGCCTCCCATAAATCGGTGGGGAGGAGCTGATCTCCCCAGAGCAGATTTCATCTGCTCTAATGTCCACAAAGAGACGCCAACAGGGAGTGATGCATGGCCACCGCCGCCAGAAAAGCGCCTGCCAAATCCAAATCCGACGGTAAATCGGGGCTTTCGGCCCCAAAGCCTGCCGAATTCACCAAGGACGAAGAGCTTGCCGCCTACCGGCACATGCTGCTCATCCGCCGTTTCGAGGAAAAGGCCGGCCAGCTTTACGGCATGGGCTTCATCGGTGGCTTCTGTCACCTCTATATCGGCCAGGAAGCTGTCGTCACCGGCATGAAGATGGCGCTGATCGACGGTGATCAGATGATCACCGCCTATCGCGACCATGGCCACATGCTGGCGATGGAGCTGTCGCCGCGCGGCGTCATGGCCGAGCTGACCGGGCGTCGTGGCGGCCTGTCACGGGGCAAGGGCGGCTCCATGCACATGTTCTCCAAGGAGAAGCATTTTTACGGCGGCCACGGCATCGTCGGCGCGCAGGTGTCGCTCGGCACCGGGCTGGCCTTCGCCAACCGCTACCGCGACAACAACAATGTCTCGCTGACCTATTTCGGCGACGGTGCGGCCAACCAGGGCCAGGTCTATGAAAGCTTCAACATGGCCTCGCTGTGGAAGCTGCCGGTGATCTACATCATCGAGAACAACCGCTATGCCATGGGCACCTCGGTGTCGCGTTCTTCGGCGGAAACCAACTTTTCGCATCGCGGCGCCTCGTTCAAGATCCCCGGCATCCAGGTCGACGGCATGGATGTCCGCGCCGTGAAGGCTGCGGGCGACCAGGCGACGGAGTGGTGTCGCGCCGGCAACGGGCCGATCATTCTCGAAATGCAGACCTATCGTTATCGCGGTCACTCGATGTCCGACCCGGCGAAATACCGCTCCAAGGAAGAAGTACAGAAGATGCGCTCGGACCATGACCCGATCGAGCAGGTCAAGGCACGGCTGACCGGGAAGAAGTGGGCGACCGAAGACGAGCTCAAGGCCATCGACAAGGAAGTCCGAGACGTCGTCGCGGACGCTGCTGAATTTGCCCAGCACGACGCGGAGCCGGATCCGTCCGAGCTCTGGACCGATATCGTACTGTAAGGGAGGGCAAGGACATGCCGATCGAAATTCTCATGCCCGCTCTCTCGCCGACCATGGAAGAGGGCAATCTTTCCAAGTGGTTGAAGAACGAGGGCGACAAGGTCGTCGCCGGCGACGTCATCGCCGAGATCGAAACCGACAAGGCGACGATGGAAGTCGAAGCCGTTGACGAAGGCACGCTGGGCAAGATCCTGATTGCCGCCGGCACCGAAGGCGTCAAGGTCAACACGCCGATCGCAGTGCTGCTGCAGGACGGCGAAAGTGCCGGTGATATCGGCAAGTCTGCGGCTCCCGCCAAGGCGGAAGCATCTGATAAGGCGGAGGCTCCAGCCGCCGAGGACAAGGCAGAGGCCGCAAAGCCTGCCGCCGCACCGGTGGCTGCCGCTCCCAAGACGGAAATCGCCGCCGATCCGGACATTCCGGCGGGCACGGAAATGGTCTCGACCACGGTGCGCGAGGCACTGCGCGATGCCATGGCCGAGGAAATGCGCCGCGACGGCGATGTCTTCGTCATGGGCGAGGAAGTCGCCGAGTACCAGGGCGCCTACAAGATCACGCAAGGGCTGCTGCAGGAGTTCGGGCCGCGGCGCGTCGTCGATACGCCGATCACCGAGCACGGCTTTGCCGGTGTCGGTGTGGGTGCGGCGATGGCCGGCCTGAAGCCGATCGTCGAGTTCATGACCTTCAACTTCGCCATGCAGGCGATCGACCAGATCATCAACTCGGCCGCCAAGACGCTCTATATGTCGGGCGGCCAGATGGGCGCGCCGATCGTGTTCCGCGGACCGAACGGTGCCGCTGCCCGCGTCGCCGCCCAGCATTCGCAGTGCTACGCAGCGTGGTACAGCCACATTCCGGGCCTGAAAGTGGTGATGCCCTACACCGCCGCCGACGCCAAGGGCTTGCTCAAGGCGGCGATCCGCGACCCCAATCCGATTATCTTCCTCGAGAACGAGATACTTTACGGGCAGTCCTTCGACGTCCCTAAGCTGGACGATTTCGTCTTGCCGATCGGCAAGGCGCGCATCCACAAATCAGGCAAGGATGTCACCCTCGTCTCCTTCGGCATCGGCATGACCTATGCGGTCAAGGCCGAGGCCGAGTTGCGCGGCATGGGTATCGACGTCGAGATCATCGATCTCAGAACCGTCCGCCCGCTGGACCTCGACACCATCATCGCCTCGGTGAAGAAGACCAACCGGCTGATCGTTGTGGAAGAGGGATATCCGCAGAACTCGGTCGGCGACCATATCGCCAACCAGGTGTCGCAGCGCGCCTTCGATTTCCTCGACGCGCCGGTGATCACCATTGCCGGCAAGGATGTGCCGATGCCCTATGCGGCCAACCTCGAGAAACTGGCTCTGCCAAACGTCGGCGAGGTCATCGAGGCGGTCAAAGCCGTCACGTATCGCTGAACCGGGCGGGAGGACAAAATGCCAATCAACATCACCATGCCGGCCCTGTCGCCCACGATGGAAGAGGGCAATCTGTCCAAGTGGCTCGTGAAGGAAGGCGACAAGGTTTCGCCGGGCGACGTCATCGCCGAGATCGAGACCGACAAGGCGACGATGGAAGTCGAGGCTGTCGATGAGGGCACGGTTGCCAAGCTCGTCGTTCCCGCCGGCACCGAGGGTGTCAAGGTCAACGCGCTGATCGCCGTTCTCGCCGCCGAAGGCGAGGATGCGGGCGCCGCGGCGAAAAGCGGTGGCGATGCCGCCGCACCGGCGAAAGCCGAGGCCAAACAGGACAAAGCGCCAGTCTCCCCACCTGTGGGGGAGATGTCGGCGAAGCCGACAGAGGGGGGCGCTGCCCCGCCTGCGGCTCAGCCTATCGCGCCCCCCTCTGGCCTGCCGGCCATCTCCCCCACAAGGGGGGAGATCAGCCAACCGTCGGGCGAGCGTACCTTCGCCTCGCCGCTCGCACGCCGTATCGCCAAGGAGGCCGGCGTCGATGTGTCCGCCGTGACCGGCACCGGCCCGCATGGCCGTGTGGTAAAGGCCGATGTCGACGCGGCGATTGCCGGTGGCGGCGCCAAGGCGCCTGCCGCCAAGGCCGCGCCCGCCGGCGCGCCGGCTGCTGCACCTGCGGTGAAAGCGATGTCGGACGATCAGGTGCTGAAACTGTTCGAGCAAGGCTCCTACGATCTCGTCCCGCATGACAACATGCGCAAGACCATCGCGCGCCGTCTGGTCGAGGCCAAAACCACCATCCCGCATTTCTACCTGACGCTCGACTGCGAACTCGATGCACTGCTTGCGCTGCGCACGCAGATCAACGCCGCAGCCCCGGTGAAGAAAACCGACAAGGGCGACGCACCGGCCTACAAGCTGTCGGTCAACGACATGGTGATCAAGGCGATGG
>NZ_JAMYRC010000038.1:0-63465 GCF_040321205.1 Mesorhizobium sp. M0496
CATCGCCGGTGATGATGGTGGCGTAGCGTGTGGACATGATTTTCTCGCAAATGTCGCGCTTCTGGCGCCCCCCTCTGTCCTGCCGGACATCTCCCCCTCAAGGGGGAGATCGGCAGCTTTGATTTCACCGCCAATCTTACGAGGTTGAAGATTGGCAAAAGCCGGCGTGGCATCCGATCTCCCCCCTTGCGGGGGAGATGTCCGGCAGGACAGAGGGGGGTGCTGTCCCGCCGACATTCCGCGTCGACAACACAGGCAGACGTCAAATCAAAAGGAGCCAAAAACACAAAACCCGCCTCGGCGGCGGGTCGGTGGCGCAAATCAGCACCATGGATAAATATGTAGCATAGCTGCACTCACCCCGTCAACAGAATTCTGAGAAAACATTCCTATTTCGGTCGAAACCGCTGCCCCGGCCGGCGCCGGCAAGCCCGTGGAATTCGGTTTTCACCGCCCGGCTGGTCATAAGCCGGCATCCGTGAAATCTTAGTCGAAGCTAATGGAATGATTCCCGTCGCACGGCCTTGTGGGAGAGGACGATGGACAGACCAGCCATGGCATCGGTGTTCAGGATGCGGAATGCACCGGCTACGGTTTCCGGTGTGCGCAGCACTGGCCAGGGCCAGGCCGATCCGGTCATCCGCGTGCGTTCGCTCGGCGAAGCGATCCGTTTCGTCGCCCACGCGTACCCCCAATACGACATCAGCGCCGTCGCCATCAACTGCGGCGATCCTTCGGTCACGCGCCTCGGCAGCCTGGAGGCGAAGGCGCTGTGGCGCGAATATGGCGAGCGCCTGACGCAGGAATAGGCCGTCTGGCTCCGGCTCGCTGGTCATTCCAGCCGGCAATCCGCCGCCTCCGGAGCGAAAACGGCGCTCGCGCGTTTCGATCGTAGTCACGGGAGCAATCGCCATGAATGTCGCCAATCTGCAACTTGAGGGCCTGCTGATGGCCGTCGCATCGATCAACCGACTCCTGGTTCAAAAGGGGGTGCTGACGGCAGAGGAAATAGACCTAGCCTTGCGCAAGACCGAGGCCGGCGAAACCAGCCAGGAGCGATCCGAAGCCATGTCCGCGTCCAGCCGCGATGCCATCAACTTTCCGCTCCGGCTGCTGGAACTCGCCAATCAGTGCCAGCCGGAGGTCGACATGCCCTCCTTTTCGAAGCTGGCCCGCATGGTCGGCAAGATAAAGGAACCCTACAACGACCAGCTGTGATCCCTCGCCTCAGGCCCTGCCCGGCCATCCCAGATTGAGCGAAAGCACCTTGCCCGGCCCATGCACGGCGGCGAACAGCAGTCCGGCCAGGAAGGAAAAATGGTCGACGAAGAAGCCGAACTCGGCCTGGTTGCCGGCCCAGTGGCTGGGTCCGTGGAAGGCAAGGCCGAGGAACAGCACATAGGCGGCGGCCACCAGGGCGGCTTGCGAGAAGAAGGCGCCGGTCAGGAAACACAGCACCAGGGCGACTTCCAGGATCGCTGCGCACCAGGCCAGGAACAGCGGAAACGGAAAGCCGGCGGCGGCGATGTAGCCGGCGGTCGCCTCCATGCCCATGAACTTGAAGCTCACGGCCATCAGGAAGACGCCGGCAAAGATCAGGCGGGCGATGAGAAGTGCCGCGGTCTGCCACGGCGATTGAGTGATTTGCGACTGTGTGATTTGCGACGACATGCTCGTTCTCCAGCTTTGCAATGGGCTCCGACCCAAGGACGCGCGACCGACGCCAGGTCCGACACATCAGGCCAATTTTTCTCGACAATCGCGATGCAAAACGCTCCGCCATGGATCCGGGGCTTCTTGAAGCCCCTCCAGCATCCGGCGATTTGAAACTTGTCGGTAACCGCGATCGTGGTACTGTTAGCTCGGGCTAATGCACGGGCATGCCGGTGCAGCAATTTTGGGTGGGCTGAGATTTGCGCGCGAGCGTGAGGTTTGGGGCGAAATTTCTGGTTGCCCGGTCGACGACACTGGAATGCAGCGGCTGCGGCGGCGCCGGCCAGTCTTCCAATGCCCGCGCTGGACAAGTTCCAACGGCCATTGCTGCCCCGCCGGCACGCACCAGCGCGGCTGCCCCGGCGTCAGCGCCACATGCACCGAATGTGACAATGGCCGCCCCTCCGACGCCGGCCCCATGCGGCCCTCGGCCTGATACCAGCCGGTCGGGAACTCCGCCCAGGCCCATGACCGCTCCTAGCGGTGGCGTTATTGGCGTGCTTGTGGAACCCGCGGCGCCGATCTGTGTTATGTCCTGTTGATCGCGGGATCGGGCGCCGACGGCTGTGCGTTTCCCCGACAACAGAAAGCGAGGCCGAGATGGCTGACGACAAATCGAAGACGAAACAGGACCGCAAGCTGGTCTCGAGCGAAGAGCCCTACGAGGTCGCTGCCTTTGCCCGCAAATACGGCATTCCGCCAAGCGAGGCGCAGACCATCATCAAGCGCTACGGGCCATCGCGCAAGAAGCTCGACGCCCATATGGCGGCGCGCGGCTAGAGCCTGTTTCATCCCGGGATCGGGACGGGGCTCTGTCTCGGCCCCACCCGACCGGCAGCGCCGCAGGCTGACAGAAACGGAGGTCACGACCATGTCCGACACCATACGCAGGACCGGCAGTTGCCTGTGCGGCGGCGTGCATTTCTCGGTCAGCGGAGCGCCGCTCCGCATTGGTCTTTGCCATTGCAAGGATTGCCGCAAGGCCGGTGGCTCGGCCTATTCGGCCTTTGCCATCTGGCCGCGCGAGGCCTTCGAGACCACTGGCCTCGTCAGCTCCTATGGCACGCGCAGCTTCTGCCCAACCTGCGGTAGCCGCGTCGCCTGGGTCGACGACAACGAGGCCGAGGTGGCGATCGGCAGCCTCGATGTCGCGCCGACCGATCTCGTGCCTGAATATGAATTGTGGACCTCGAGGCGCGAAACCTGGCTGCATGCCTTGCCCGATGCCGAGCAGTTCGAGCATGACCGGCCGACGGCGCACAACGCCGAAGCGCCGACGCCGAGGTCGCTGTCGGACGTCGATGCCGGCGAGTGAAATTTGATCGCTCGCGAAGGGAACCCCTGCCCTGTTGCCGACGTTATCCGCCGCCTCGTTTTTTGTGCATGTCATTGTCCCAAACCGTTGCGCATCCTCGGTCAGTCCCGTCGGCATGCTTTTGGGCGACATGCATCAGTCATGGAGACGACCCGTTGAACGACAAGATGTTTCCCCGACCCGTCCGGCTGAAATTCACCCCCGAGCGTGAGCGCGTTGTCCGCAGTGCGTGGGAAGGCCTGGAATGCCTCCGCGACTGGCCGGTCGGCCAGGGCCAGCTCTACCGGGCAGCGTTGCGCAGCTGTCGCGATGCGCTGGATGGCTGGACGCCGCCGGAAAAGGCGATGCGGGCGATGATTGACGCCGCGCGCGAAGCAAAACTCCTCCAGTAGCGGGACATGGACATGGCCGAGTTGATGCTGCCCACGCCGCTGCGGATCAAGCTGCATGGCTCGGATACGATCCGCGACGTCGCCACACTGAAGGATGCCAGCGAAATCCTGATCGACTGGCCGCAGGCAAAACGCGGCCCGTTTTACCAGGCGGCGCGCGAAAAGGTCGAGGCAGCGTTGGAAAACGAGGCAAATGCTGCCGAGGCGCAGGAGGCGTTCGTGGCGCTCTGCAACCACGCCGGCGTGCTGGTGCGGTAGAGGTATAGCTTCGATGGCAACCACAACCTTCGAGATTGGCTGAGCCAACCCTCCCTTCGTCATCCCTGGGCGAAGCAGGAGCGAAGCTCCGTCGCGGAGACCCTGGGATCCATGCCGCGACCTTGTCCAAAGAATGCAGCGGAGCAGAATTCTGAACCGCAGCAGCGCTCCCGAGTCACGGCATGGATCCTGGGGTCTGCGCCGCGTCGCTTCGCTCCTTGCTTCGCCCCAGGATGACGAAGCGATGGGCATTTACGCCAATCGCGAAGGCATGCGGTCTTTGCTGCGAAATCAATTTATCCCGCGGGAAGCTCGATCGGGTGAGAGGTCTCGAACCCAAAACGAGGTTGCGCCGCCCGCGACTACCGGCGAGCCCTGCCTTATTGCTTCGGCGGCTGGGGCGGCACTTCACCCGGTTTGATCACCGGCGTCTTGCCTTCGTCGGGCGCCGGCGCCGCCATTCCCTGGTCACCTGTGGGAGGCGGTTTCAGCACGCCGCCGCAATCGTTGAGCGTCTCCGTCAGATTGCCGCCGCCAGCCTGCTGTTCAGGCTGCTGTTTTGCATCTTGCTCTGTCTGGGCCCGGCATTTGTCGGCCGGCGCCGCCTGGCTGTCGTTCTGCTGCTGGTCGGTCTGGGCTGCAACCGGCATGGCCAGCGCCAGCATCAGGCTGAATGGCACGATGGCGAGAATTCTCATCTCAGCCTCCTTCTTCCTGTCACGGCCGCCCGCGGCGGCCTTCCCTTCACAGGGACAACGCCTGTCGAGGAAAAAGGTTGGCCGCTGCTGCCCCGCTGCGTTGCAACCAAATCCATTCGCCGGCCGTTGCGCGTGCCGGAGGCGACCATGTTCGATGACTTTCAAAGTGCGGAAATCGACACCGGCGATGCCGGCATATTCTCGCTGCGTGCCGGCAGCGGGCCGCCGCTGCTGTTGCTGCACGGTTTTCCGCAGACGCATCTGATGTGGCGCGATATTGCATCTGCGCTGGCCAACCGGTTCAGCGTCGTCTGCGCCGATCTGCGCGGCTATGGCGGCAGTTCCTGTCCGGCGTCGGCTCCCGATCACGCGCCCTACGCCAAGCGCATCATGGCCGCCGACATGGTGGCGCTGATGGCAAAGCTCGGTTTCTCAAGCTTCATGGTCGCCGGCCATGATCGCGGCGGGCGTGTCGCCTACCGGATGGCGCTCGATCATCCAGACAGCATCGACAAGCTTGCCGTGCTCGACATCGTGCCCACGGCCGATGCCTGGGATAGGGCCGACGACAGGCTGGCGCTGGGCTACTGGCCATGGTCGTTGCTGGCACAGCCCGAGCCGTTGCCGGAAAAGATCCTGGCAGGTGCTGCCGAGGCGATCGTTGACAATGCCCTGAGCGGCTGGGGCTCATCGCCCTCGGTGTTTCCTCCCGAGGTGCGGCGGGCCTATATCGATGCCTTGCGCGCGCCTTCCCACGCCCATGCCATCTGCGAGGAATATCGGGCGGCGGCTATGCTCGACCGCGAGCATGACCGTTCGGACAAGGCCGCAGGCCGGCGCATCCGCTGCCCGCTATTGGCGCTGTGGAGCGGCCAGGGCGCACTCGCGGACTGGTATGCCGGCGAAGGCGGGCCGCTTGCGCTGTGGCGAGGCTGGGCCGATGACGTACGCGGCCAGGCGATGCCGGGCGGACATTTCTTTCCCGAGGAGAACCCGGCTCAGACCGCCGAGGCGCTGGCCAGCTTCTTCGGTGAAACCAGTCGGGGCATTTCGCAACGGTCGGGTTTACCTTCGCCCTCGCTTTGATGGGGCCGAAGCTGCCTCCCGCTGCTGAATAGACCGTCAAGGGCTGAAATACGGCTCGGCGGCAGGGATTTCGGCGGCAAGCTGCGGAACGACGATCGATTCCAGCGGCGCCGTCAGCGACCAGCTGAGATGGCCCGGGCTGCGTTCCAGGACCGCCGAGCCGTTCAGCGATTGCGGCGCGACCCGCTGCAGGACGACGGTGCCGAAGCCCTTGCGCGTGCTTTCGTCCCGCCGGTCCCGTTCATGCACCGGCATCGTTTCGTCCCAGACGAGATGGATTTCCCGCCGTCCCGAAACACCATTGGCGATCTGCCAGGTGATCTCAAGCCGCCCGGTATCACCCGCCAGCGCGCCATATTTGGAAGAGTTGGTGCCGAGTTCGTGAAGTGCCATGCCGAGATTTTGCACGGCGTTCGGCTGCAAGGTCAGCAGCGGCCCGGAGAGCGATACCTGTTCCTCGTGAGCGAACGGCTTGAGCTGCTCCTGGATGAGGTCGAAGAGGCTGGCGCCCGCCCATTCCGAATTCACCAACAGATCGTGCGACCGCGACAGCGCCATGATGCGCGAGCGGATCAGCTCCTCGAACTCGCGCGGATCGGTCGAGCGTTTGCCTGTCTCCCTGACCATCGAGAGGATCACCGCGAACTGGTTCTTGACGCGATGGTTCACCTCGCGCAGCAATAGCCGGATGCGGCGCTCGCTGTCCTTGGTCGCGGTGATGTCGCGGGCGATCTTCGAAGCACCGATAATCTCGCCCGATACGTTCCTGATCGGCGAGATGGTCAGCGACACGGCAATGAAACTACCGTCCTTGCGTCGCCGGATCGTCTCATAGCTGGCCACCAGTTCGCCATTGCGAACCCGGCCGATGATGTCGGTCTCCTCATCCCTGAGATGATCGGGAATGAGCATCAGCACCGACCGGCCGACAGCCTCCTCGGCTGTGTAGCCGAACATGCGCTGCGCCGCCCCGTTCCAACTGGTGATGATGCTGTTCAGATCTTTGCTGATGATGGCATCGAAGGACGAATCGACGATCGCCGCCAGCCTTGCGTCGGCGGCGGCTTCGATCAGGCCATCGATGTCCGTCAATTCCGTCATAGCCCCACCTTCCCCCGGTCACGCCTTCCGGCTCGCGTGAGCGATTTCCGCAGCGCCACAGCAATGCGCGACGGGCATTTTGGTTGCAATCGGCGTGCCGCTCAGCCTCCGCGGACGGCGCCGCTGATACCGGCGACACCGCTGTCCGCGGATCCCGCCAAGGTGCGGGGTTGCTGCAGGATCAGCAAGGACGTGGTGTCGGAAATATCGAAGACATGCCTGGCCTTAAGGCCGGGCGCGTTTCACACCGAACGGCGCGCCGGAAATCGTAGCCAGGCCATCATGCCCATATCCGGCGCGACCAGGTTCCATTCCGACCTCGTCAGGCGGAGCAACAGGCGGTTGATCGGCCTGGACGTCCCGCTGCAGGCAATCCTCGTAGCGGTGGTCGCGGCCGCCACAGAAGGAACAGCACATGGCTTCACGATCCTCGTTTCCGGGCCACAATTGGGGCGTCTCGTAGGGCTTCCTGCCGGCCATGCCCAGCAATGCGCGACGCGTCATTTGGTTGCGCCGCCAGGAAACGCCCAGCCGGCCATTGCGGAACCACCGGCCGGGATGCGAGTTTCGCGTGACACATCAGATCGAGGGAACCACCATGCCAATGCGCCGAATTGCTTTGATGACGGCAGCGATCCTGTTTGCCGCGACCGGCCTCGCTGAAGCCCGGCCCGATACCCGCACGATGAGCTGCGAGCAACTCCAGCGGCTGATCCAGAGCCACCGCGCCGTGGTGCTGACCACCGGCCCCAACACCTATGACCGCTATGTCAGGCAGTTCGGCAACGAATGCGACTGGCCCGAAGTGCCGATGTCGGCCTACGTTCCGACCCGTGACGGCCGCTGCCCGGTCCACCGCTGCGAGGAGCCTGTCAACAACTTCCCGAACTGATGCCGGCCACGCGCCTTTGCCGCCGCACTGCGTTGATCCCGGCGCGCGAACCGGCTACGGGTGTGGGCGCAGTTGTATTTTCCCGCTTCGTCTAATGGTAGGACAGCGCCCTTTGAAGGCGTGAATCGTGGTTCGAGCCCATGAGCGGGAACCAGCAACAACAGATGGCTAGCCGGCAAGCCGCTCCCCGGTCTCCTCGGCGCCAAGTGCCTGCTCCACGGCCTTGGGGTTCTTCTTGATGACGGTGAGATAGGCGCGCACCGCGCTGTCGGGCGCCGACCGGCCCTGCTCCCAATCGCGCAGACGAGCAAGGCCGAAGCCGAACCGGGCCGCGAAGGCCTCTTGATTGAGGTGGAGGACTTTGCGGATTGCACGGACATCGACCCGCTCCGGCACATGGATCACGGCTCCGTCGGTATCACCCTCAGCGAACGCAATGGCGTCGTCGAGACCGGCCTTGATCTTGTTGAACGCACTCTTGCTCATTTCGCTTTTCCCTTCTTTCCGTAGGTGTCGATCAGAATCTTCGTCAGTTTTGCGAGATCGTTGCACTCGGCTTTCGACAAATTGTCCTTCTCGCCCTTGCCGAACACGGTTAGGAGGAACACCGGAATGTCCTCGCCGCCGAACACGGTCACGATTCGATAGCCGCCGCTCTTGCCATGCCCGCGACCGGCAACACGAAATTTCCGACAGCCGCCTGTGCCCTTCATCACCTTGCCGAACTGAGGGTCGTCTCCAAGGAGTTCGACAACCTCTGTCCGCTCCTCTTCGGACATGCCGGCGGCGTGGGCGGCGGAAAGATATGCTGGCGTTTCGACGACTGTGTGCATGGCCGATACTACGGAATTTCCGTATAATGTCAAGGCCAACTACGGACATCCCGGAGTTTGCCTTGCAGATTTTCGCTTGCGCGCGAGGCGCATAGTGCTCACTGCCAACATGCCAGGCGGCGGCGGGAACCGCCAAGGCACCTGTCCCCCTGAAACCATTTCGCGGACCCTGCGTTGACGGCCGGGGCGCCGTCAGACACAGGAGACATCCCATGACCGTCAACTGCCGCATATCAATCGACAACCGGCCGGAGGCCACGGATGCAATTTTCCAGGCGGTTCCCCGGATCGGCGAAAGCGTTTCCCTGTCGATCGACGGAAATGCGCAGGATCTACGGGTATCGCGTGTCGTGCACGTCACCAACGGCACGCTGGAAGGTGCCGCGATCGTCGTCGAAGTGACGACCAACATTCTATAGAGAGCAGGAACCCGTCGACCGAGCACACGCCAGCCGATACGCTCGGGCGAGCGCCTTGATATCTTTTCGATGCAACAGGTCTTTCCGGCGGAGCAAGTCCGGCCTAATGAGATATCCTGTCGCTTTAGCGGAGGAGGACGTCGTGAAAGACCTGCGCAGTCTCCTTGCCGAACTGTCGTCCAGCTGGCTCAAGCGCCGCAAGGCGCAAGCGCCCGAAACCGTGAACATGGTCAAGGCCGCACCCCGCCCCGCCCAGCAAGCGACGAGGCAGCGTGCGGCCCACAAACCCAAACCAACACCCACCCGCGACGTCGCCTCGAACATGTGAGTGACGCGCAAGTCGAAAGGCGAACAACCCGGGCGTCTCCCGATGTTTTCGGAACTCTCACGCCAGAGTGATCGGCACCGACGAAACCTTACGACGCCAGACGCGTTAATTGCTCCAGCCTGGTCGAGGTTCCAATGCAAACCGCATGGTTTTCCAAACCCGTGGCGGTGTCGGTCGGTGTCACCGGTTCCATCCGCCATCTGTCCAATACACAGCAAGCCATTGAATTGCTCACGACACATTGGCGTGACGCCGGCAGCCCAAAACATCAAACGGCTTTGCGCGCCTGCCGCCGGGCGACGAGCGGCGAGGTTGCCGCCGATGTCGCCAGGTCGGCGCTTGTCGAGGCCGCGCGCGAAGCCCACATCCTGATCGAATAGAGTGTCGATTGAATCGGCCAACGTCGATGCGGCGGCTATAGTCGCGGCATCCCCTCCTGGAGACCCCACCATGACCCTGAAAACACGCAAGCTCGGCAGCCAGGGGCTGCAAGTCTCGACCATCGGCCTCGGCTGCATGGGTATGAGCCAGTCCTACGGCCCGGCCGATGAGGCCGAATCCATCGCCACGCTGCACCGCGCCATCGAGCTTGGCTGCACCTTCCTCGACACCGCCGAGGTCTATGGCCCCTACGCCAACGAGGCCTTGCTCGGCCGGGCGTTGAAGGGCAAGCGCGACCAGGTGACGATCGCCACCAAATTCGGCTTCCGCATAGAAAACGGCAAGCAGGTCGGAACCGACAGCCGGCCCGAGCACGTTCGCGAGGCCGTGGAAACCTCGCTCGCCCGACTCGCCACCGACCATATCGACCTCATCTACCAGCACCGCGTCGACCCGGCGGTACCGATGGAGGATGTCGCGGGCGCCGTCGGCGAACTGGTCGCGCAAGGCAAGGTGCGCTTCTTCGGCCTGTCGGAGGCAGGTGCGGCCAATATCCGCCGGGCGCATGCCGTGCATCCGGTGTCGGCGGTGCAGAGCGAGTATTCTCTATGGGAGCGCAATCTGGAGCCGGAGATCATCCCGCTGCTCAGGCAACTCGGCATCGGCCTGGTGCCGTTCTCGCCGCTCGGCCGCGGTTTTCTCACCGGCGCGGTCAAGCGCGCGGAAGACTATGCCGAGGGCGATTACCGCCGCAACGACCCGCGCTACCAGGGCGAAAACTACGACGCCAATGTCGAGGCGGCGGCCAAGGTGCGCGACATCGCGATAGCCCGGGGCGTCAAGCCAGGCCAGGTCGCGCTGGCCTGGCTGCTGGAGAAGGGAAACGGTTTTGGCATCGACATCGTGCCGATTCCCGGCACCAAGCGGATCAGATATCTGGAGGAGAACGTCGCCGCCGCCTCGCTGAAACTCGACGCCGCCGAAATGGCCGCGCTCGACGAAGCGCTCGCGCCCGGAAAAATCTCCGGCCCGCGCTATACCGAGCGCGGCATGGCGACGGTCGACCGGTAGGGCGGCGCCGCCCCTTTTTGCGGAGTCGTCAATGCTGTAGCTCTTTGCGAACTGGCCAGCTCTCAGGTCATCAGCCAACCGCCGGCTCGGTCAAGAAACGCGTCCCGCTGTTCCACCGCCGCTGGCGTGGCCATCCCGAACGCCGCCGTCAACGTGCCGATGTTCGAAGCAATGAGATCAGCGAAGCGCTTCATGTTCCGCTTGTCGAGACCATTGAGCTGCCCCGCCAGGGATGCCGCGATGTCGGTCGTATGGCCGGCACAAATGCGTTTGCGCGCGGCAGCGCTTTCGATACCCAGCGCTTGCAGGAAAACAGCGAAATCGTCAGCGGTGATCGCCGCCAGCCTGTCCGCCGTGCCGATCCTGAAGGCCAGTTCTTCGGTCACGTTGGCGTCGAGCCGCGTCGGCAGCAGGTCGTAGCGTGGCGCCATGCGGATGCGCCCGCCTCTATCGTGAAGAAGCGCGAAATTCTTGGCGTGGCCATCGGTGTTGCCGATCATCAGATCGAACAGCGTTGCCTTGATGAAGATATCCTTCTCGCCGGCCGGGTCTATCGTCGCCTCGAGCACGCGGCGAATGGCCGGAGCGTCGAAGCGCCGGCCGGGCGTTCCGCGTCGCTCGTATTTCAGCCCCGCCGGCAGCCCGAGCGCCTGGGCGAAATCCTCCTGATGGATGCGCACGATCTGTCCGTCGCCGGTCAGCGCCCTGTCGAACCGGGTAATCAGCAGCGCCTCCATCTCGCCGAATGGCATAACCGTGGCGTCGGTCGTGTCGAAACCGAGCACCCGCGAGAGCGCGAGCGCCTCGGCCTCGTCGCGGGCATCGCGGAGATGACCCTGATCAGGGACTTTCAATATATGTGTGGTCGGTGCGCCCGAACCCCGCCGCGGTTCGGCGAAGGAGCCGTCGGGCAGGTAGGTCAGCGCGATCTTGCTCTGCACCCCGGCCAGCGGCGATGGGTCGGCGGTGCCGTCCGGCAAGCGGCGGCGGCGGTGCAGCGCATCGACGATGTCGACCATTCGTTCCATGCCGATCCGAACATAGTCGCTGCCATAGTCTCCGGGCAGCTTGACCGGTGGGGCGCCGGCCGGCAGCACCGACAAGGCGCCGGCGCAGTCCTTGCCGATATGGAACAGCAGGCCGGCGATGTCATCGCGTGCAAGGCCCTCGCGGGCCATGATATCGGCCAGCGCACCATCACGTTCCTGCAGCAAATTGTCGAAGAACGGCCTGGCCGCGACATCGCCATAGGGTTCGTCGGTCAACGGCAGCGACAAGGATAGGGCGACAGCGTCGGGATTGGCGACATAGTTCTTCCGGTAGGCGTAAGCGACCCCGCCATTGTCGTCGCGCGCCAGGATGCCGACCGGCTCGGTGAATCCGTCGAGCCGGACGTCAAGTGTCAGCGCATCCATCAGCGTTCCCGGGCGAAGAGCACAATGCCAGCGGCATTGGTGACCTTCAACACCTTGCCCAGTTCCAGCGTCGGCTTGCCGTTCTCCAGTTCCGACAGGAAGCGCCGGCCGACCCCGGCAAGGTCGGCGAATTCCTGTTGCGAAAATCTCCGCTGCTCACGAGCAGCACGCACCAGCCGGCCGAGGTCCGGCGGCGACGCGATGATGGTGAGTTCGGACTCGGCCTGGGCATCGGGGCCGAGCATCCGAGACAGCGTGACCCGAACCTCGGGCGAAGGGGCTTTGATCGTCACCCCTGTCACCGGGACGACGACGCCCGCCCCACCCGGGTCCGGTACATTGCTCCCATCACCCTGTTCGGCGAATCCGGCCGGCCTGCCGGCATCCGCAGGATCGGTTCGCGCGGCGCGGCGCGCAATCTCGATGGCGCTCAGGGGTACGGTTGCCGGCGTCGGTGTGATTTTAGTCATGATGCTGATCCCGAGCGGGAACATAATCCCTCCCGGAGCAAAATACAAGCCGTTTTGTACCCGATCGGGATCATTGCTCAAAAGATCGGATACCGTACGGGAACAGCAGGCGCATTCTAATTCGCACAACCGCCGCACCGATCCCGAGCGGGAGCAGGACGAAGGCGGGTTCCTGACTCATGACGCCAGACCCTTTCTGGGCTGCGGCCATCGGCGCATGAGGGCAATTCGTCGACAGCGCGCGATGGCGATAGTCGACCGATAGAAGCTCATGGTCGCGTAGCCCTTCTGTTGCGCGCGCCGGAGCCCCACAAGGCGCGCCTGAGCAAGTTCCGCCTGCCCTTGCGCGGCACAAGATCGATATCGCTGACAAGCTTTGCCCCGCCCTCGCGCCGTTCCAATGTGATCTTGCGGCTATGGAAGGCTTCCAGCTCGGCGCGGTGCGCCACGCTGATGATGGTGACTTCAGGCAATTCGCCGATGACCGTCTCCATCATCTTGTCCTGGCTCTTCTCGTCGAGCGCCGAGGTCGCTTCATCCAGCACGACGATATCGGGGCGATGCAGCAGCAGGCGCGCGAAGGCGAGGCGTTGCTTTTCGCCACCCGACAGCGTCTGGTCCCACGGCGCTTCTTCCTTGATCCTGTCGGCAAGGTAAGCAAGGCCCACCTTGTCGAGGGCAGCCTTGATCTGCTTGATCGTCCACTTGTCCGCCGCCGCAGGATAGGCGACCGCGCGGCGCAGCGTGCCCGAGGGGATGTAGGGGCGTTGCGGCAGCATGAACAAACGCCTGCCCGCGTGGAAACTGACGCCGCCGCCGCCCCACGGCCACAGTCCCGCGACGGCCCGCACCAGTGTCGACTTGCCCGAGCCGGATTCGCCGGCCACCAGCACCCGCTCCCCCGGTTCGATCGCAACCTCGGTCTCCTTGACCACGGCGGTGCCGTCGTCGAGCGTCACGGAAAGATTGTCGAGGCTGAGCATCGCACCGTCATTGGTTTCGCCGTGCTGGATGCGTCCGAGCGCGTCGCTCTGCTCGGCGCGCTCCAGTCCGTCGAGCGACATCATCAGCGACGCGATGCGCCGCGCGCAGGCGTTCCAGTCGGCGAGACGGGGATAGTTGTCGACCAGCCATCCGAACGCGCCCTGCACGATGCCAAAGGCAGACGCTGCCTGCATCACCTCGCCAAGCGTCATCGAGCCTTCGAGGAATTTTGGCGCGCACAGCAGGATCGGCACGACCGGCGCAAACAGGCTCGATCCCTGCGACACCGCCGCCGTGCGCATGTGCTGACCGGTCAGCAGCGCCCATTGCCTGAGCACATGGCCGAAATTCCTGTCGATGCCGCTGCGCTCCTCCTCCTCGCCGCCGAGCAAGGCGATGCTCTCGCCGTTTTCGCGCACGCGCGTCAGCGTGTAGCGCAGTTCGGCCTCCGCCTGGTTCTTCCGTTCGGACAGCTGGACGAAGTTGCGGCCGATGACCACCATCGAGGTGGAGGTGATGGCGGCATAGATTATTGCGGTGATGACCAGGAAGCCGGGAATGGTGATGCTCTCGCCGCCGATCGGCAGGGTGAGCGCGCCGCCGATGGTCCACAGCACGACGATGAAGGTCGAGGCCGACAGGAACGCGTTGAGGACGCCGGCGATGAAATCGACCGGGGATTCGGTGGCGATGCGCAAATCTTCCGTCATGCGGGCCTCCGGGTTCTGGTGGTCGCCGCCGACGAGGTTCAGCTGGTAGTAGCGGCCGTTGGCCAGCCAGCGCGCGATGACCGCGGTGGTCAGCCAGGAACGCCAACGGCGCTGGATCGTCATGCGCAGGTAGACCTGCGCGACGACAAGGCTGCCGCTGCAGAACACCAGCGGCATGAATATGGCGATGAGGAAATAGACGCTGCGGGCATTGCGCTGCTCGAGGGCATCGAACATCGAGCGGTTCCAGACATTGATGCCGTACTGGAAACCGATATTGATGCAGATCAGCAGCAGCACCCCGATGGTGAACGGCCAGGCGAGCCGATCGCCGCCGCGGCCCCAGTAGCCGCGCGCGCTGATCCAGAAACGCCTCAGCAAATATCGCTTGCGCGCCTGCTCCGCCTCCTCGGGCGTCAGTTCTGGATCGGGTTCGACGGCCTCCGGCGGCGGCGCGGCCTGGCCATCGACCTCGGGCGTGGCTTCGACAGCCGATGCCTTTTCCAGGCGCGACTTTCCAGCCTCGCGTGGTTTGGCGCCGTCGACCGATTTCGGCTTGGATTTAGCCCCGGACATAACGGCGATAACGGCTTAAAAATCAAAAGGTTTCATGATGTCCGCCCGAGATGCTGGCTGCCAGCGGCACACCAAGGCTCTTCTGGCTTCCAGTGTCCGCGAGGGGGCGTTTGGGTGCTTGGCGAATGGACACTGTCATTGCCGGCGAAGCCAAGCAGTTCATCGCTTACAGCCACATGGAACACATCGGTGGTCTGCTTCAACCAGAGCGAAAAATATGCGGGCGTTCGGTACGCCAGGATTTCGGTTGGGACCAGATGCGCATGGGCATCATGCCAGCCCTGATGACACAGTTGCACAATCGCCGACTGGTCGGCCTCCCGTGCCGGGCGGATTTCAAGCATTCTTCACGTCCTGCAAAAGTCAGGAGCCATATGATTGGTGCGAGCAAGCGAAGCGACGAACTCGGAGGTTTGACCCGCCCTTCCACAAGGTGGGTTGTTCGCGTGAGAAATGATGGAAAGGGACGCTGCCACCTCTCATAACGAAAGTTCAAGCGGCTTGCGGGAACTCCATGTCAAAGCGCAGCGGAGAGCCGAGCGCCTTAAACGCTTCTTCGAGCGAGTCGAGCCGCGAGTTATGATCGAGCCGGAAAAGCCGGTCGACATGTTCGCGCTGGCATTTGAGTTCACGCATCAGATCGGCGCGAGTCCACCCCTTGCTCTTCAGGAGCATATAGAGCCCAGATTTCAGGAAGACGAGCGCTGAAACCTCTACAAACCGCCCCTTGCTTGACGTTTCCTTGAGCGGGAAGGGAAGATCCTCCCCATTCGCGATGCGAGCGGCGATAGCCTCCTCGATAGCGTTCCGGCCGTTTACACAGGCCTCCTCCTGCGTACTTCCATAAGAAACAACTTCGTCGAATTGAGGCGCTGTAACCAGCCAGGTATCATTGTCATCGGGCGCGAGAGTGAGTTCATACCACATTACAAAGGCTCCTCCATTTCAGCCCCAAGTCCCCTTGATCTTTTCGACCAAGCGCGTGCCGAGCTCCTTTCCGCCGTGCATGGGCAACTGGGAAACCCTATTTTGAGACGGACAGTCAGATGACCGCTTCCACAACGATGGGTTTCGAAGGTGCATCCCTGCTTGGCGAGCCAGCGCCGGAGTTCGTTCGCGTTCACATAGATAGCGTAGTCCACACATATGTGGAAATCAACAGAAGTGTGGACTCTAGGCAGCTCATTGAAAAATATAGAAAATATCTACCCTGGTTCGCCGACAAGCGGCGCCAGCCACCACAATCGAGGAGGCGGAGAGACTCGCTGCCGCCTCATCGTTCTTCAAGCAGTCGTTCAGCCCGGCTCGGCATAGTGCGCGGTGTTCGCCAGTCGGGCGTCGGCCTTCAGTGCATAAACGCTTCTCGCAGCCACGCGAAGAAACCGGATCTTCCAGACATTGCCGCGCGGACACGGGATGCGGCCCATCGTGCCGTCATCGTGGCGCCTACGTGACAATGGCAGACGATTCCGTGGAGCTGCCAATCGGTCAGCTCGAAGAAGCGCTTGGCCTCACCGTAGGTATCTTCTTTCAGGCCCAGCGCGCGAAAGAGCGGATCCTCGAAAGCAATTGTGATCGGTGATCCCGCGGAACGCATTCTTTCGCGCGTCTCCACGGATTGGTGCTCGGTCCCCGTCAGCGCTCCTAGGCACCTGTTGGGATTTTGCTCCAGAAGCTGCGCCCAGCGTTCGAGGCGTTCGCCTCGGGTCGCGAGAAGATGGGTTGCCTCGGCGTGGACGTCGGCAACGGCATTCAGTTGGTCAACGGTTTGATGCTTCACGGACGCCTCCTATTCAGCAGCTGAATTCGGTTCAGCCTTTAATGGAATTATGTCGCCCGGTGGGGTCGGCAAGACCCGGAGATGCACGCTACGACGATTCATTTTGGGCGGCATGGCTCCATTCCGCTGTACGGCTCGTGAGCGCGTGGCCGGGGCGCAATCGAAACCGCATCGGAACCATCCGCAAGCGCGACCGTTCTGCCCGCATCAGCCCTGGTCGAGACGCTGGTTGGTCGGCATCCGCCGATGTTCATGACCCACCAAGCCCCCACGCAGGAGTTACTTCATGGCCATTCTGCCTAACCCCGACCCAGTGCCTGCTCCAGTACCCACGCCGCCGCCGCCGCTTCCCGAACCGAAGCCCATGCGCGAGCCGGATCCGGACAGGCTTCCGGATGAAGAGCCGGTCCCCAATCCGGATGAAAACGACGTGCCGCCCAAGCATACGGTCCCGGTCTGGACCGCTGGCGATGGTCATGATCATTCGCTTCACTTGGCCCCGTCCGGCTTTTTGTTGAAGATCGTGAGCAGGTCCACCGGCAGCGGAAACACCACCGTCGACGAGCGCTCGCCGGCGATGTCGTGCAGCGCCTCGAAATAGCGTAACTGCATGGCCTGCGGCTCCTGCGCCAGCATCTTGCCGGCCTCGACCAGCTTTGCCGCCGCCTGCTGCTCGCCATCGGCATTGATCACCTTCGCGCGCCGCAGCCTTTCGGCCTCGGCCTGTTTGGCGATGGCGCGGACCATACTCTCGTTGAGGTCGACATGCTTGATCTCGACGTTGGAGACCTTGATGCCCCAGGCATCGGTCCGCTGGTCCAGGATCTCCTGGATATCGCTGTTCAGCTTGTCGCGCTCGGCCAACATCTCGTCGAGCTCGTGCTTGCCGAGCACCGAGCGTAATGTGGTTTGCGCCAGCTGGTTGGTAGCGGTCATGAAATCCTCGACCTGGATGATCGCCCGCTCGGCGTCGACGATGCGGAAATAGAGCACGGCGTTGACCTTCACCGAGACGTTGTCGCGCGAGATCACGTCCTGCGGCGGCACGTCCTGCACCACCACGCGCAGGTCGACCCGCACCATCTGCTGGACGAAGGGAACGAGGAGGATGAGGCCGGGGCCCTTCACCCCGGTGAAGCGGCCGAGTGTGAAGACCACGCCGCGCTCATATTCCCGCAGGATACGAATGGCTGCGGAGAGGAAGATCAGCACGAGGAGGGCGAGTATCAGATAGGCCACATAACCGATCATCATTGCCTTGCTCCATTGTTCCTGCGCCGGACCGTCAGCACGAGATCCCTGACATCGGCCACCTCGACGCTGTCGCCCAGGGCGAGCGGTTCGTTGGCTTTCGCCCGCCAGCGTTCGCCCTGGGCCAGCACATGGCCCTCGCTGCCCGACCAGTCGAGGATCTTGGCCGGAAGTCCGTGCATGGCCTGCGCGCCGACACGCGGCAGACGCTTGCGCGCCGCCCACAGATAGCTGCCGGCCAGCAGCGCCAGGCCAAGCGTCAGCGCGGCGGCGGTGCCGATGACCGCCCATGACATCTCGAAGCCGGGGCCCTCGACCTTGAGCAGCATGGCGGCGCCGAGCAGGAAGGCGGCCACGCCGCCAAGCCCAAGCACTACGGTCGGATTGAAGGCCTCGATGACGAGGAAAGCGAGGCCAAGCAGCATCAGGGCAAGGCCGGCATAGTTGATCGGCAACAGGTTGAGCGCATAGAGCCCGAGCAGAAGGCAGATGGTGCCGATCACGCCGGGAGCCACCGCGCCGGGGCTGGTGAACTCGAAGATGAGGCCGTAGAAGCCGGCAAGCATCAGGATGACGGCGATGTTGGGATCGGTGATGACGGCGAGAAGCCGGATCAGCCAGCCGGGCTCCAGCGTCTCGACCGGGAGGCCTTTGGTCGCCAGCACCTGTTTCTTGCCAGCCACCTCGACCATGCGGCCGTCGGCAAGCTGCAGCAGTTCGGCCGTGTCGTGGGCGACGAGATCGACGACATGTGCCTGAAGTGCCGCGCCGGCGGAAAGGCTGGCCGCCTCGCGCACGGCCTTTTCACCCCAGTCGGCATTGCGCCCGCGCAGTTCGGCGAGCGAACGGATCAAGGCAACCGCGTCGTTCGTCACCTTGGTCATCATCGCGTCGTCCGCCGGCGGTCCGGTGGCGTCCTTCTGGTCGTCCTTGTTCTGGTCGCCGCCACCGGGAAGGGACGGCAACCCGCCAAGCTCGACCGGTGTAGCGGCGCCCAGATTGGTGCCGGGCGCCATCGCCGCGACATGGGTTGCATAGAGGATATAGGTTCCGGCACTTGCCGCATGCGCGCCGGCGGGCGCGACATAGCCGATGACGGGAACCGGCGAGGCAAGGATATCTGCGATCATCTCGCGCATCGAGGTGACCAGCCCGCCCGGCGTGTCGATCTCGAGGATGAGAACTTCGGCGTGCCGCTCGGCGGCCTTCGCCAGCGCCTCCTTGAGCTGCCTTGCGCTCGCCGGCCCGATGGCGCCGTCCATCTCGACGCGCAACGCCAGCTTCTCCGTCGCCTCTCCGGTTACGGAAGAGGGACTGGCGACCGCGGCGGCCGTGAGAGCCGCGGCAAGAACCGCCATCCGCGCGAGGTTCACGCTCAAAACTCCCTAGGCAGGATATGGGGCCCGATCCCATCAAAATCCATGGCGCGGCCGCAGGACTGCAAGCCACAACCCGGCTCTGCGCGGCCTGGATGGCAACGCATGGGCGCGTAAATTCAAATCCGGAGGAGCCCGCCACTCGCGCGCCGGACCCCCACCCTTTCACCGGTCACGCATGCGCGTGCGGATGACGGAAGTCCCAGACTGCCCAACCTGATACCGCAACCACCAGCACGCCGAGAATGACATGGGTGGCCATCGCGTACCCGTTCGCCATGAAATCGAGAAGCCAGGGCGAAACGATCAGCCAGAGCCCGAGAACGACACTAACCCATTCCTCCCACTCGGCGAATGCGGCAAGCGTCGCCAGAGCCATGACGCCCAGCACGACGCCAACAATCCAGGCGTTCCATGCGGGAGCGGTTGCAGTAGCGAAGCCGATTATCCAAGGTGAGATGAACAGACAGATGGCAAGGACCAGATTGAGCCAGTCCTGGCTCTTCTTTCCTTCCATGAGTGTATTAGCCATGACAACCTCCATAGATGAAGCTTGACCAAAGCGTTAAGTTCGCGTGCAACGCACGCTCAATGATTGATGTAACTACGCTTCACATGGCCTTCAAGGCTTGACCAGTGACCCTTCCGCTCCCGAACGGGATCAGCGCCCTGCATGCCTTGCCAGCGCGTGCTCGATCAGCACGTCGATGATCTGACTGTAACCGATGCCTGATGCCGCCAGCGCCTTGGCGTACATCGAGATGTCGGTGAAACCGGGAATGGTGTTGACCTCGTTGACCAGCAGGCTGCCGTCGGCGCGCAGGAAGAAATCGACGCGTGCCATGGCTTCGCAGCCGAGCGCCTGAAAGGCCTGCCGCGCCATCTCCCTGGCCTTGTCGGCAACCGAGGCCGGGACATCGGCGGGCACCTTGACCACCGCGCCGTCGACATCGAGATATTTGGCCTCATAGGTGTAGAAGCCGTGCTTGCCGGCTGGAATGATCTCGCCGGGCAGCGACACCGTCAGCGTGCCGTCGGCCCGCTCCAGTACCGAGAACTCGATCTCGCGGCCTTCAACGAACTCCTCCACCAAAACCTTGCTGTCATGCCGGAAAGCGGCCTCGACGGCCGCGGTGAAGCCGGCGCTGTCGGTTGCCTTGCTGACCCCGAAGGATGAGCCCTGGCGCGCCGGCTTGACGAACACCGGCAGGCCGAGCTTTGCCGCGACATCCTCGAAGGACACGCGCTCACCGCGCCGCAAGGTCAGCGAGCGGGCAACCGCCAGCCCGGCCTCGCGCATTAGCCGCTTGGCGATCTCCTTGTCCATGGCCGCGGCCGAAGCGAGGATGCCGCAGCCGACATAGGCGACATCGGCGACTTCCGCATAGCCCTGCACCGAGCCATCTTCGCCGAACGGCCCGTGCAGGACGGGAAAGACGACATCGACGGGATCAGGCTGCGTTCCATCCGGCGATATGGCGACCAGCCTGCCCTTGCCGCCGGGCAGCAGGGCGACCTCGATGCCGTCCTCGGATGCCGGCGCCCTTGCCCCGTCGTTGGCGGCCGACTGTTGCAGCAGCCATCTGCCGCTCCGGGAAACGGCGATCGGCACGATGTCGTAGCGTGTCCGGTCGATCGCCTTCAGCACATTGGCAGCCGAAAGGCGCGACACGTCATGTTCGGCCGAACGCCCGCCATAGAGGATGGCTACCCTTGTCTTAGCGGTCATCGAAATTCCTCAACTGTCAAAAAATCAAATGGCGACGGCAATGCCGCGATTGGCGAAGAAACGGTCGAAATCGGCTGGCGCCAACACTGCGTTTGCCTGTGTGGCGCTGATATGGCCGGACGGATTGTGGAAACGGAAACTCTCGTCCGACGCAGCGGTGACCAGCACCAGATGGCCGCCCTTCGAGGGCGGCTCGCGCTCGGGCCAGCGGATGGAACTGCTGACCGACGCGATGAAAAAACGCGACCGCGAAAGGATCGCCGGTATGTCCGCTGTCGCGACATTGGTCATCACCTCGGCCCGCAGGCCGAAGACCTCCTGCACGAAGCTGACGAAAGGCGCGTAGATCAGCCCCTTGATCGAACCGTCTTTGACGACATAGCCGCCATATCCAGTGCATCGTCTGGCAAGCTCGATCGTCGGCACGATTTCGCCGCGCGTCGCCAGGATCATCTTCAGGCATGCCATGCCGCAGATATTAGCGGCCCAGACCGCATATTCGTCCAGCGTTTCCGCTCCCGATCCCTGCCATAGGGGATCGCGCCTGAGCGCCAGTTGGGCGCCGTCGGCGAGCACGTCCATCGTCATGTCCGGCGTTTCCCACTGGCTGAAAAACGGCACGGTTTCAGGCAGTGGACTCATAACGGGCTCCTCGGGCAGCTGGCCATCTCGTATACGAGGATACGAGATAGATGAAAAGCTCCAACGTCGTCATCCCGGGCGAAGCAGCAGCGAAGCGACGCGGCGCAGACCCGAGGATGACGAAGCGAACGCAAGCGACCCGTCAAAACGTCTATGCAGTGAGCGCCGCCGCCTACTCGACCTTCGTCCAGCCGAAAACCAGCCAGGCGTATTTCGATTTTTCGTCAGGTTCGGCAGTGTAGGTCATCTGTATGTCGCCGTCCTTGGCGTAGATATCCAGCCTGGGCGCCGTTTCCAGCTTGAGCCACGCCGAACTGCTGGCAAAGGACCAGGTTCCGCACCAGACGCAGAGCCCCGACGCCGGATCACCGGGCTGGTGAAAGTTGTAGCGGCCGTCCGCTGTGATTTCCAGATAGTCGAACGCGCCGTAAAACGCGGTCACTGTCTGCTGGAACTCACTGGCGGCAGCCTCTTGTTCCGGCGTGGGCGCATCCGGCATGTCGCGCGGCGGCCGGATGGCTCCACCGTTCAGTTTCCATTTGCCGACAAAATCCTTCTGGGTCGGAAGATACTCCTCCTGAGCTTGCGCCGACGAGATATAAGCAACCGATAATATGGTTGGCAAACCCATGGTCCCGATCGCAAATAAAAGTGCGCCGGCACGGATCGCCTTGGTTAGGCTATGCATAAAAATAGTCTCCACGGTGGGTAATGGGAGTTTTATCGAGACATTTGTTGGCGCGCGTTGCTTCGATGCCGATTCCCGCCCGCCATCTGCACGGTTAGCATCGGCGCCACCAAATTGGCAACGCAAAGCGGCATCTCTCCAGCCTAGAAGGTGATCTTCACCGAAGCGGCGCTGCGCGTGTGCGGACCGTGATGGACGGCTTCGATGTTGTTGCCGTCCGGGTCGAGCAGGAAAGCGGCGTAATAGCCGGGATGATAGGGCCGTTCGCCCGGCGCGCCATTGTCCTTGCCGCCGCCGGCGAGCCCGGCCTTGTAGAAGGCCTCGACCATGGCGTGGTCCTTTGCCTGGAAGGCGAGATGATGGCGGCCGGTGAATTTTCCCAACGCTGCAGGGCTGTCGGCACTGGAGATAAACAACTCGTCGGCCCAGAAATAGCCGTCGCCGGTGCCGCCGATCGGGATATCGAGCACCTCGAAGACCGCTTCGTAGAAACGCCGGCTGGCCGGGAGATCCCTGACCACCAGCTGGATATGGTCGATGAGCCGACCGCGATGCAATTCCTGGGTTTCCATGCAAACTCCTCCTCGTGAGGCTTTCGAATTTAGGTTCGGACAGGACGCCGTCAATGCGGACGCATGACCGTCGCGCGCCGCAAGCCCACTGATGGTTCCCATGATCCATCTTTCAAACAAGAAGCCCGCCGGGAGGGGATCCGACGGGCCTTTGGAAAGCCGACACAAGAGGCTTTCATTTGTCTGCGGGGGGGCAGACATGGTGAGAACTCCGATTTGCCGCGGAGGTTCCACCGGAACGAAAAAAGCCCGCCGGCGAGCTGTTTGTTACGCAAGCCGCATGATGCGCCGGGCAGGCAAATCCCGTTCAGCTTGGAACTTTTTGTCCGGAGCCAAGTTTTGTGGCGCGGCCGGGAGGAATTGGAATTGGATAGTTTTCAAAGGCTCGAAGCGCTCGTCGACAGAGCTGGTGCCGACGATGTCGAAGAAGCGAACGTATTGCTGCGTCGTTTCAAGGGCAGATCAGACAAGGTCACAGCAGCGATCGACGAGTTCATGCTGGACTTCAAGACATTGGTCTTCGTCGTCGAAACCGGCGAGGAAGGGTTCGAAAAACAACTTCGCAAGCTGGCTCGCACCAGGCTTTCCAAGCTCAAGCACCTGATGAACGTGCCGGCATAGGAACCACACCGGGCCTGCTGAATTCCGGCGGAAGCCTATTCCTTCAGGATGGCCGCCAGCCTCGGGATGCCCTCGCTCACCGCCCGGCGGTCGGCGAGCGTGAAGGACAGCCGCAGCGTGTTGCGCCCGGTGCCATCGGCATAAAAAGCGCTGCCAGGCACGAAGGCGACGCGCGCCTCCTTTACCGATCGCGCCAGCAACGCGGTGGCGTCGGAGCCTTCGGGCAGCGTCGCCCAGACGAACATGCCGCCTTCCGGACGGCTCCAGGTCACGCCGTCCGGCATGTGGGCTTCCAGTGCCGCGAGCAGCCCGTCGCGGCGCTCGCGATAGGCGCCGATGAGCTTTTCGACCTGGCCGTCGAACGCCGTTTCGGCAACGCGGTGCATCACCACCTGGTTGATCGACGGGCTGTGCAGATCCGAGGCCTGCTTCATCAGCACCAGCTTCTCGACGATATGGCGCGGCGCGCACACCCAGCCGACGCGCATGCCCGGCGACAGGATTTTCGAGAACGAGCCGCAATAAAGCGTGCGCGCCTTGTCGATGCCGCCGGACCGCGCACAGTCGAGCGCCAGGATCGGCGGCACGCCTTCGCCGTCGTAACGCAGCGCACGATAGGCGGCATCCTCGATGACGGCGATGTCGAGTTCGCCGGCAAGGTCGAGCACCGCTTCGCGCTGCTTTCGGTCCAGCGTGTTGCCGGTCGGGTTGGCGAAATCCGGCACCAGATAGGCGAACTTGGCCTTGCCGCCATTCGAAGCCGCGGCCGCGCGATAGGCATCGGGCGTCATGTTGCCGCCGGCCGGGGTCAGCCGGTCGTAGCGCGGCTCATAGGCGTTGAAAGCCTGCAGCGCGCCGAGATAGGTCGGCCATGTCACCAGTGCCGTATCGCCTGGCGACAGGAACAGTTTGCCGAGATAATCCAGCGCCTGCTGCGAGCCGGAGGTGATGAAAATGTTGGCCTCGTCGCAGGCAACGCCGAGCTTGCCCATCTGCCCGGCGAGCCACTGCCGCAACGGCAGATAACCTTCCGAGACCTGGTACTGCAGCGCCGCACCCGCCTCCGGGCCACCCAGCACATCGGCATAGGCGTCGCGGATCGCTGCGGCCGGAAACAGCGCCGGATCGGGAATGCCGCCGGCGAACGAGATGATGTCCGGCTGGTCGAGCAGCTTCAAGAGTTCGCGGATTTCGGACGCTTTCATGCGCGACGAGCGCGAAGCCAACAGGTTCATAAGGGTCAAGTCACGCCTCCCGCGACAATTCTATTTAGGTCAACCTAGCTGACCTATATCTGCTTTATCGGGCGATTTGAATAGAGCCTGAAAGCCTTCCGCTATACGCCAGTCACCGCCGGGGCGACGAAGGCGCGCGGGCCGCCGCCCGCCGCTCAATCCCCGTCCGCAGGCGCTGCCTTGCCGCACTGCGCCAGCACCTTGCCGATGGCGGCACTGGAGCCCTTCAGCGGAAAACTGGTCTGGCCGTATTTGGCGGCGCTGACCAGCACATCGCCCTTCCCGCGCAGCAGGTCCAGCAACGGATCGGCCCGGGCCAGGTCCGCCACGAAATAGTTGTACATGGCCTCCAACTGCAAGGTCTTGGTCACCGCCTTGCCGTCGGCGTTGAACTCGAACGAACCGCTGATGCCCGGCTCCAGCTGCTGGCCGGTGGCGCCGAGGTCATAGCTCAGCACCGGCGTGTCGAAGCAGGTCAGCATCAGATGCGCATCGCCTTTCGGCCCGCCGCAGACCGAGGCGGTGAGCACGCTGCCGCCCTCGTCTTCCTCCATTTTGGCGGCCCAGCCGCCGCAGGACGCCGCGAAGGCCGGCTGCATGGCCTGCAGGACCGCCAACGCACCGGCGACGACGAGATATCCAGCTCTCATGACTTCCCCCTCCGGCAATTGCGGTGCCCGCAGGCAGCATATAGGAAAAGCCATCCGGTGGCATCGCCTGGTTCGGCGCCGGTCCTGATTTCGCGGAGAGTGGCATTGAAAGCCTGTGTTCGTCTGTGTCTGTCGATCGCCGCGCTTGTAGCCTTGCCGCTCGCCGCCCATGCCGATTGGAAGCCTGTCGAGAAGGTCGAGACCTACGCCATATCGGGCCAGTCCGGGCCGGAACTCTATCGCTCGATCGGCGAAAACGGTCCGAAGCTCGGCATCACCCGCGCCATTGCCCACACCAATTTCAAGCTGACCTGGACCCGGGACTATCAGGCGCGGGCCGGCGCCTGCGTGCTGGCGACGGCGCGGCCGAAGCTCATCATCACCTACACATTGCCAAGCCCTTCGGCGCCGCTGCCGCCGGCCATCCAGAGGAACTGGGAGATTTTCATCGCCGGCGTCAGCGCCCACGAGAAGGTGCACGGCGCCGATATCATCGACATGGTGCGCAAGATCGAGACGGCGACCGTCGGCCTCAGCGTTGCCGACGATGCCAAATGCAGCAAGATCCGCACCGAGATGACCAGGCGCTTGTCCGAGCTGTCACAGGCGCAGCGGCAAGCTAGCCGCGATTTCGACCGCGTCGAACTCGGCCAGGGCGGCAATCTGCAAAAACTCATTCTTGCTTTGGTGAATGGCGGCTGACGCTACCCCTGGGCCTCGGAAACGAGCCCTTCGAGAAGATCGAGGCCTTCCGGCCAGTCTCCCAATCCGCTCTCGGCATTGATGTGGCCGGCAGGGCCGATGACGGCAAGGCGGCTGCCCCATTGCGTCGCCCTCGCCTCTGCATACTCCGGCGAGCCATACGGATCGTTTGTGCTGGCTACCACCAGCGAGGCAAAGCGCAATCGCCCTTGCGGAATTTCGGCGAAAGCCATGCCATATCCAGGGAAGACGGCGGACGTCGGGTCGGGAACGCCGACCAACAGGGCCGCCTTGGCCGGCCGCCGCGAGATCTTCTGCCAATGGGCGATCAGCAGGCAGGACAGGCTGTGCGCGACCAGCACCGGCGGCTCGGGCGCCTCGCTCACCGCCCGCTCCAGCGCCGCCAGCCAGTCGGTGAAATCGGGAAGGTCCCAGCTTGACGGCTGGAAACGCCGCATCGCCGGATTGGCATCTTCCCAGCGCGATTGCCAATGCGCCGGACCGGAACCACCGCTGCCGGGCAGGATAATGAAGTGCGTCATGTCGCCTTGCTCCTATCGATCGAGCGGGCATTCTGACGCCTTGCTCCGGCAACGGAAATACGAAACCATCGGGGAAGCCCGGGCATTTCCGATGGATTCAAGGTGACCATGAAAAACAGCGATGAGCGCGCAGCGTTCGATCCGACCGACATTGCCATTCTCGAAGCGATGCAGGAGAACGGCCGCATCGGCATGTCCGAGCTTGGCCGCCGGGTCGGCCTGTCACAGCCGGCGACTTCCGAGCGGGTGAAACGATTGGAGGAGCGTGGCGTCATTGCCGGCTACACCGCGGTGATCGATCCGACGGCCCTTGGCCTCGGCATGATGGCCATCATACGGGTGCGCACCACGCATGAGCACATCCGCCCCTGTCTGAAGCAGTTCGCCGAGATGCCTGAGATCACCGAGGTGCACCGGCTGACCGGCGAGGATTGCTTCATTCTCAAGGTCCTCGTTCCCTCGCCGGCGCAGCTCGAAACCATCGTCGACGCGGTGGCGCGTCACGGTTCGGTCACGACAGCGCTGGTGCTGCGCAGCGAGACGCCGAAACCGATCGGCCGCGCACTGATCAGACGCGCGCGGCTAGATCAGGCGCCACCGCACTCCTGACCGCCTCTGGCGGCTGGCTATTTTCCCTCAATGCGTATCCGCGCTCGCCCTCAGCTCCGCACGCTTCTCGTCCGAGACGACAGCCAGATCCAGCACCTTCTGCAATTCGGCCGCATGATGGAATGACGGTTCGGCCTGCACGCCGGTTCGCACCGCATCGACGAAACGCTGGTAGTTGGTCGCCACCGTGCCGGCGTCGACCTCTTCCCATATGGCGTTCTCGACATTGTCGCCGACGCAGACCTTGAGCGCCGAGCCGTCGAGATTGTGCACCACCTCAATGCCGCCCTTTTCGCCATAGATTCGCAACCGCAGCTCGTTGAGATGGCCGGTCGCCCACCGGCTGGCATGCACCACGCCGAAAGCGCCATTGGAAAAATCCAGTGTCATGGCGAAGCTGTCATTGGCGTCGAGCCCGTAGTCGCCGATGCGGTTGCCGGGTGCCTTGTCGAAGCTGCGCAGCCGGCAGAAGACATGGTCGATGTCGAGCGAGGCACCATAGCTGGCGAAATCGAGGATGTGGATGCCGACATCGCCGAGCACGCCGTTCGAACCGTGGCCGCGCGACAGGCGCCACAGCCATTTTGGATCGGTGCGCCAGTCGCCCCAGAATTTCGACACCAGCCAGCTTTGCAGATAGGACGCCTCGACGTGCCTGACCGTGCCGATCTCGCCCGCCTGCACCATCTGCCGGGCCCTCTGGAGTGCGGCGACATTGCGATAGGTCAGGTTCACCATGTTGACGATGCCGGCGGCCTCGGCGGCGTCGGCCATCTCGGTGGCCTTGCTAAAATTTTCGGCCAGCGGCTTCTCGCACAGCACCGGCTTGCCGGCGGCGATCAACATCATGGTGGTCGGGTGATGGATGCGGTCCGGCGTGACATTGGCCACCGCGTCGAAGGCGCCCCACGTCAGCGCCTCCTCCAGCGAGGTGAAGCGGTTGGGAATGTTGAAGCTGTCGGCGAAGTCGCCGACGCGCCCCCGATCGACATCGACGGCGGCGACAATGTCGACGCCCTCGATGGCGCTGAAGCGCCGTGCATGTTCCTGCGCCATCCAGCCGGTGCCGAGTATCAAAAGCCGCATTTATTGCTCCTTGGAGATATCGGCCCCCCGTCCGATCGACGCCCTCAAATAGCGCGGATGATGCCGCCGTCGACCCGGATGTTCTGGCCGGTGATGTAGCCGGCGCCTTCGGACGCCAGGAAGGCGATGGTCGCGGCGATCTCTTCGGAAGTTCCGTAGCGCTGCATCGGCACGCTGTCACGGCGCTCTTCGGTGGCCGGCAGGCTGTCGATCCAGCCGGGCAGCACATTGTTCATGCGCACATTCTCTGATGCATAGGTGTTGGCGAAGATTTTGGTGTAGGCGGCAAGGCCGGCGCGGAACACAGCCGAAGTCGGGAACATCGGGCTCGGCTCGACCACCCAGGCCGTCGAGATGTTGATGATAGCGCCACCCTTCTGCTTGACCATCTGCGGCGCCACGATGCGCACCGGCCGGATGACGTTCAAGAGATAGACGTCCATGCCGGTGTGCCACTGCTCGTCGGTGATCTCCAGGATCGGCGCGCGCGGCCCGTGGCCGCCGCTGTTGACCAGCACGTCGATGCGGCCATAGCGCTCGAGCGTTAGGTCGACCAGGCGCTGCAGATCGTCGTTCGACTGATTGGAGCCGGTGACGCCGAGCCCGCCAAGTTCCTTGGCCAGTGCCTCGCCCTTGCCGGAGGAAGACAGGATGGCGACCTTGAAGCCGTCCGCCGCCAGCCGCTTCGCCGCCGCAGCACCCATGCCGCTGCCGCCGGCCACGACAACAGCCACTTTTTCTACACTCATTGGATTTTCCTTCTCGGGTTGTCAGGCACCGCAAACGGTGTTTTCGGGAATTGAGCGTTGATATAGCTGGTTTTCCGCATCGGTTCGAACCAGAATGCCTGAAATCAACCTGTAGAAAAACTCCTGCATGCCCGAAGCCTTCCTCAGCCTGCCGCCGTTGAATGCGCTGCGCGCCTTCGAAGCCTCGGCGCGCCATCTCAACTTCCGCATCGCGGCCGAGGAACTCAACGTCACCCAAGGGGCGGTGGCCCAGCACATCCGCGGGCTGGAGGCGGACCTCGGCACAAAACTGTTCGAGCGGCTGCCGCGCGGCCTGGCGCTGACCGATGAGGGCCGCGCTTATGTGCCGAACATCCGCCGCGCCTTCGACCTGATCTCGGAAGCGACACTGCTGCTTCGTCCCGAACCGGCGCGGCTGACGATCAGCGTGACGCCAAGCTTCGCCACCAAATGGCTGATCCCCAGGCTGCAGGATTTTGTGACGCACAATCCGCTGGTCGACCTGCGCGTTCTGGCCAGCGAGAGCCTGTCGAGCTTTCAGGCCGATGGCGTCGACATCGCGGTGCGCCAGGGCCGCCCGCCCTTCGGCGCCGGCCTCATCGTCGACCTGTTGTTTCCCCAACAGATCATCGCCGTCTGCAGCCCTGCCCTGCTTCCGGCCGGCACGGTCGGGATCGCGGCCGCAGAAATCCAGCATCACGTCCTGCTGCACGACGCCCACAATCTGTGGCCGGAATTCATGGAAAAGGCGGTGGGCCTAAAGATGACGACGGAGCTGAAACGCATGCGCTTCAACCAGACGAGCCTCGCCATCGACGCGGCCATCGCCGGCCAGGGCATAGCACTGGCCAGCCGCTTCCTTGTCGCCGCCGACCTCGCCGCCGGCCGGCTGGTCCAGCCCGTCAGCGGTGAAATGCGCGGCACGCAGGATTTTTATGTCGTGATGCCAAGAAAGCAGCGACACCCCGAGCCGACGCAAGCCGTGCGGCAGTGGCTGCTGGATGCGGGGGAACGGCCGCCGGTCTAGATCGGCAGCAAGGCGTCGGGCTTCACATTGGCGATCGAGGCGTAGGTGTGCGTTTCCCGCACCCCGGGCAGCGGCAGGATGACCCGCTGCAAAAAATCCTGGAACATCGCCATGTCGGCGATGCGCGCCTTGACCAGATAGTCGAAGCCACCGACCACCATATGGCACTCGATGATCTCCGGCGCCTGCAACACCGCCTCGGCGAAGCGGTCGAAGACATGCGGCGCCGTGTGGTCGAGCCGCACCTCGATGAAGACGAGCTGTGCCTGCCCGATCCGGGCCGGGTCGAGAACGGCCCGCACCGCGCGGATGAAACCTTCGGCGAACAGCCGCTTGACGCGCTGCGCCGCCCCGGTCGGCGAGAGGCCGACCCGCCGCGCCAGATCGAGCGTCGTACGGCGCCCATCCTCCTGTAGCAAGCGCAGCAGCGAGCGGTCGATACGGTCGAGATCGTCCATTTTAGGATTCACGCCTTTGAGCCAAGAGAAGCGTGATAATCACGCCAAAATCGCAAAAACAACATCTTTCATCACGCTGTCAGGTGGCAATACCGTTGACGGGCAACGCAACCCCCGATCAAGGCAAGACCATGACATCAGCCCTGTCGATTTCCCGCAGCGCCCAAGCCAAGGGCGACACGTCGGTGCTCATCCTGAGCGAGGCCGAGGTGAAAACCTGCATCGATCTGCGCCAGCTTCTCGACGCTCTGGCCGGCGGCTTCAAGGCACTGTCCGGCGGCAAGGTGGCCAGCCCGGCGCGGCCGCAGCTCGACATTCCGCAGGCCGGCTATTCGCTGGCCATGCCGGCCTGGACGGCGGGCATGCATCTGACGGTGAAGATCGTCAACGTGTTCGAGGGCAACATCGCCAGAGGCATTCCCAGCCACCTCGCCACGATCCATCTGTTCGACCCGGATACCGGCATGCCGGTCTGCGTCATGGACGGCACCTATATCACCGCCGTGCGCACCTCCGGCTCGGCCGTACTTTCGGTGCGCGAACTCGCCCGGCGCAACGCCAAGGTCGCGACTGTGGTGGGGGCCGGCGTGCAGGCTGGCCAGCATCTCAATCTTCTGCCGCTGGTGCGCGACTTTGCCGAAATCCGCGTCGTCTCGAAGGAATTTTCGGATGCCGAGGCGCTTGCCGCGCAGCATCCCGGGGTCGTCGCCGTCAGCGATATCGAGGCCGCGGTGCGCTCGTCGGATGTTGTCTGCTTGGCAACGCATTCCTACGAACCGGTGATCTCGGCCGACTGGGTACGGCCCGGCACCCATGTCTCCTCGGTCGGTGTCGCCCCGCCCGGCGGCGAACTGCCGGTCGAGCTTATCGGCAGGGCCAGCCTGTTCGTCGAGACCAGGGAGGCCTTTGCCCCAACGCCGGTCGGCTCTTGCGAACTCGCTGGCCTCGATCCTGAAACTGGAATCGAACTCGGCGACATGCTGCTCGGGCTGCGGCCGGGACGCGTCAGCGCCGATCAGATCACGGTCTACAAGGCCATGGGTGTCGCCATGGAGGACATGGTGGCGGCCGACCTGGCCTACCGCGAAGCGGTACGGCGAGGAGTGGGGCGGGTTATTGCGCTGTAGTGGGGCCGCTCAATTGTTGAAGCCAGCGCCGCCCCGTCGATAAGAGCTCCCTTCTCCCCGTTCACGGCAGGGGGAATCGCATACGGATTCTTGCGAAGACGGACCCCCACCCTAACCCTCCCCACAAGGGGGAGGGAACGCTGCCGCGTGCCTTTAATTCTTCTTGGCGCCGAAAAGACAGGCGATTCTCCTGGTCAGCGCCAACGGAAGTCCCCCTCCCCCTTGTGGGGAGGGGTTAGGGGTGGGGGTCCGTGCCGGGCAGACATCTCAGGAATTCCATATGCGATAGCCCTGCCGTTCACGGGGTGAAGATGGCGGCAGCCAGATGAGGGGCGGCGCAAATATCGGGAATGTTAGGGCCTGCCCGCCCTACCCCTCCACCGTCTCCAGCACACTCAGCAGCGTGCCTTCCATATCAGGCTCGTCGCCGGAGCAGACGCACAGCATCTCGGCGTCGCCCTCGCCGACAGACAAATAGGCGTGGCCCATGGTGGAATCGATGTAGACGCTTTCGCCCTCTTTCAGACGCACCGGCGCGTACTGGTCGGTATGGAGTTCGATCTCGCCCTTGAGCACGATCAGGAATTCCTCGCCGGCATGCCTGGTCAGCGGGCCGAATTCCTGCGGCGTGCGGGCGCGCGCATAGGCGTGGATCGGCACCATGCGCTTGCGCACCAGATCGGTGGCCAGATAGCGGTAGTCGTAGTTGCGGGTCAGCTGGCGCAGCGTGTTGGACTGCGAGGTCACCGATCGCCGCGTGCGCGCCGACGGCTGCTTGCGGTCGCCGCTGAGCAGCTCGGTGACATGGATGCCCAGCCCCTCGCAGATCTGCAGCAGCTTGTCGTAGCTCAGCGACATCTGGTCGTTCTCGACCTTGGACAGCGTCGACACCGCGACCCCGGTCAGCGTGCTGACCTCCTGCAAGGTCCAGCCATGCGTTTTCCTGAGGCCGCGCAGGCAATCACCGAGGTTGGGTTGCTCCGACATCGTCAACTCCATGGCGCGGCTTCGCTCTCGCCGCTGATCTACCCTACGTAGTTCAACTCCCTGCCGCTATCAACAACGCTAACAATTTTCTTATACGCTAAATATTGACTGGATACGAAATTATTTCTACGCCTATCGAATGCAGTCGAAGTCCTCCCAGAAAATCGTCATCATCGGCGGCGGTATCGCCGGCCTCTCGCTGGCGGCGGCCGTGCAGCCCTGGGCCGAGGTCACCGAGCTCGAGCGCGAGCCGCATCTCGGCTACCACGCCAGCGGCCGCTCGGCGGCGCTGTTTTCCGAAACCTACGGCAACGCGCTGGTGCGGGCGTTGTCGCTGGCCAGCCGGCAAGCGATCGTCGATGGCGGCTTTGCCGCGCACCGGCGCGGCGCGCTGCATGTCGGCGGTGTCCAGGACAGTGCAGCGGTCGACCGCATGGCGACCGAGATGCAGGCGCTGGTGCCGAGTGTGCGGCGCCTGTCGGCGGCGCAAGTCAACGCGCTGGTGCCGGTCATCGCCACCGAAACAACCTGCGGCGGCGTGCATGAACCCGGCGCGCTCGATGTCGACACGGCAAAAATGCTGGCGGCCTCAGCCTCGGTGGTGAAGGCGGGCGGCGGTATTATTCGCACCGGCGAAGCGGTTCGCGAGATCACTCGCACGGCGGCCGGCTTCCGCGTCGCCACCAATGCCGGCGCCTATCAGGCAGACATCGTCGTCAACGCCGCCGGCGCCTGGGTCGATGTCGTCGCGGGGCTGGCCGGCCTTCCCGGCCTCGGCTTCCGGCCGAAGCGCCGTACCGCCTTCCTGTTCGATCCGCCCGCTGGCACGGACATAGCCAACTGGCCGCTGGTGGTCGACCTGCACGAACAGTTCTACTTCAAGCCGGACGCCGGCAGGCTGATCGGCTCGCTGGCCGACGAAACCGATTCCGAACCCTGCGACGCCTGGCCGGAAGACATCGACGTCGCCATCGCCGTCGACCGCATCGAGCGGGCGACATCACTGCGCATCGGCCGTCCCTCGACGCCCTGGGCCGGCCTCCGCACCTTTTCACCCGACCGCAGTCCGGTCGTCGGCTTCGACCCGCGCCTGCCCGGTTTCTTCTGGCTCGGCGGCCAGGGTGGCTACGGTTTCCAGGTCTCGCTGACGCTGGCGCGGCTGGGCTCGGCGCTGCTGCGCGGCCAGCCCCTGCCCG
This sequence comes from Mesorhizobium sp. M0496, assembly GCF_040321205.1. Lineage (NCBI taxonomy): Bacteria > Pseudomonadati > Pseudomonadota > Alphaproteobacteria > Hyphomicrobiales > Phyllobacteriaceae > Mesorhizobium > Mesorhizobium sp. M0496. Next base: position 33,670 of record NZ_JAMYRC010000038.1, read on the forward strand.
ACGATCTCGCGGCACGCGGCGTCAGCACGGCGGCGCTGGCGCCCGACCGTTTCATCACCCCGGCGGCGACGCCATGAAGTCCACCGACCTTCCCTTCCTCAACCCGTAAAGTGTCATCAGGAGCGTTTGCGATGAAATCCGTTCTGCGCGCAGTGCTTACCTCGTCCCTGCTGGCCTCATCCGTCCTTCTCGGCGGGCAGGCCTACGCCAAAACCCTGGTCTATTGCTCGGAAGCCAATCCCGAGACCTTCAATCCGGCGATCGGCACCGCCGATTCCACCATGGATGCCGCCGCCAAGACGATCTTCAACAGGCTGGTCGAGTTCAAGCCGGGTTCCACGGAAGTCGGGCCGGCGCTGGCCGAAAGCTGGGAGGTCTCAGCCGACGGCAAAACCTACACGTTCCACCTGCGCCACGGCGTGAAATTCCAGTCAAACGACCATTTCACGCCCTCGCGCGATTTCAACGCCGACGACGTGCTCTACACGTTCAATCGCCAGCGCGACGCCAACAATCCCTACCACAAGCTCGGCGGCGGCGCGTACGAGTACTTTAATGCGCTGGGCATGGGCACGCTCATCGACAAGATAGACAAGGTCGACGACCACACGGTGCGCTTCACTCTGACGGCGGCCAACGTCACCTTCCTGCCCGGCATCGCGCTCGACTATCTCTCCATCCTGTCGCTGGAACAGACCGAAAAGATGGTCGCTGCCGGCACGCCGGAACTGATCGATTCTGAACCCGTCGGCACCGGCCCGTTCGTGCTGCAAGCCTATGTCCCCGACAGCCAGATCCGCTACGCCGCCAACAAGGATTACTGGCGCGGCGCGCCGAAGATCGACACGCTGGTCTTCGCCGTCACGCCCGAGCCGACCACCCGCGTCGAGCGCCTCAAGGCCAATGAGTGCCAGGTCGCCGCACCGCCTCCGCCAAGCGCCGTCGCCGATCTACGCACCGATCCCGACATCACCGTGCTCGACCTCAAGGGCCAGAACATCGGCATCCTCGGCTTCAATGTCGAGCACCAGCCGCTCGGCGATGTCCGCGTGCGCATGGCGCTGGCCAAGGCCGTCGACCGCAAGGCGATCGTCGATGCCGTCTATGCCGGCGCCGGCACGGTGGCCGGCAGCGTCGTGCCGCCGGCGCAGATCGGCGCCGTCACCGACGCCGGCATCGACTATGATCCGGACGGCGCGAAGAAGCTGCTGAAGGACGCCGGCCACGAAAGCGACCTGAAAATCAGCCTGTGGGCGATGCCGGTGTCGCGCCCCTACAACCCCAATGCCAAGCGCATGGCCGAGATGATCCAGGCCGACTGGGCGAAAGTCGGCGTCAAGGCCGAGATCGTCAGCTTCGAATGGGGCGAGTATCTCAAGCGCACCGCCGCGGGCGAACAGGACGCCTACCTGCTCGGCGGCAGCAGCGACAATGGCGACCCCGACAACATGCTGAGTTATTTGCTCTCCTGCGACGGCGTGAAGGGCGGCTCCAACCGCTCACGCTGGTGCGATCAGGCCTTCGAGAAGCTGCTGCAGGAAGGCCGCGTCGCCGCCGATCCCAAGCAGCGCGCCGACATCTACGCCAGGGCGCAGGCGATCCTGAAGGTCGAGGTACCGGTGGCGCCGATCGCGCATTCGGTGGTGGCGATCCCGATCCGCAAGAGCGTGCTCAACTACGTGCTCGATCCGTTTGGCCGGCAGAATTTTGCCGCGGTCGACATGGCTGAGTGAAGCTTGGCGACCCTGCCCTCGGGCTCGGCCCGAGGGCGCACCGACATGTATGAAACCAGCAGTTTAGCGGCGAAAGCAGAATCCATGCGTAAAGACCTGAACGCCCTCCTCAATGCCTATCTCGCGGACGGCGCGGTGGGCGCCTCGCTGGCATACGCCCTGAACGGCGCCGCACCGACCGCCGTAACCGCAGGCCTGGCCGACCGGGAGCACGGCGTTTCCATCCTGCCCGACCGGTTGTTCAAGATCGGCAGCTGCACCAAGACCTTCGTTGCCGCCGCTTTGGTCAAACTCGCCCAGGACGGCAAGCTCGATCTCGGCGCGCCGATCTCTTCCTGGTTCCCGGATCTGCCCGGCGCCAACGACATTTCGGTGCGACAGCTGATCAACCACCGCAGCGGCCTGCCGGAGTTCGAATATTACATTCCGATGGACCCGAGCCGGCAGTGGACGCCGCAGCAACTGGTCGACATCGCCTTCGCCTCCGACAAGCAGAAAGCGCCTGACGGACCTGCCGTTTACAACAACACCGGTTATGTGCTGGCCGGCATGGTGATCGAGGCCGCCTCCGGCCAGTCGCTGGGCGGCTATGTCAGGAGCGCCGTGCTGCAGCCGCTCGGCCTGAAGAACACCTGGTCGCCGGCCACCGAAGCCTTCCCGGAAAAATCGATGGTGCGCGGCTATTACCACCGGCCGCCGCCGCCGGCGAATGCACCCACCGACATCGCCTCGGGCGGCGAGATGTGGCGCATGGACGGCGTTCTGCCCTACTCCGACGAATTGCAGGATTCTTCCGATTCCTTCCCGTTCGGCGCCGCCTATGGCTGCGGCGACATGGTGTCGACACCCTCGGACATGGTGGCTTTCATGCGCGGCCTGTTTTCCGGAAAACTGCTGTCGCAGCCTTTCTTCGCCGAGATGTTCGAACATCGCGTGCCGGCAAGCTTCCCCGGCACCCGCATGCGCGAGACCGGTGCCGGCATGTTCCAGAGCGCCTACGCCGACCGCGCCTTCTACGGCCATCAGGGCAGCATCCCCGGCTACGTCGCCGTCATGCTGCATGACCCGCTCTCAAGCCTGACCATCGCCATGACCAGCAATGTCGGCTCCGGCAACCGCCTGTCCTTTCAGGCGAGTGGGCTGCACCCGGTGGTGGACGAGGCGATCCGGATTGTTCTGGGTGAGAGATAACGCAGTGACTATCCCGCACCGCTGAGGCAGCCCCCCCTCAGTCGTCGTCCGTCCAGATCAGGCGTAGCAACCGCAGCAGCGTTGCCCGCTCCTTTTTCGTCAGCCTGTGCAGGAACCGGTCCTCGTGCCGGCGAACCTGTTGCCGCCATCCGGGCATGGCCGCTCTGGCGGCCTTCGTCAGGGCAAGCACCTGCACGCGTTTGTCCCCCGCATGGTCGTCGCGTTCGACCAGTCCGCGTTCTTCCAGTTCAGCGAGCAACGGCGCCATGTTGGCGCTCTTCATGCCGAGCAGCCGACACAGTTCTGCGGCGCGGATGCCGGGCTTCTCGTCGATCAGCGCCAGCATGGCATAGGTGACCGGACGCAGCGCCGCGTCAGTCAGTTCGACCGCGAAATCATTCAAGGCAAAGGCCGAGGCGCGCCTGAGATTGTAGCCGATCTGCGCATCGAGTGCGTCTTCGGCCATAGCGCCTGGCGCGCTGCGGCTGGTGTGAACCTTTTTATCGTCCATGCTGCAAGCGATCACCGCGATCAAAGACCTTGTCAAGCGAAAAAGACTATGCGACATAGCAAACACGATAGCTATGCAGCATAGCAATTTCTACTAATATTAAAGGCGGAATGGGAGGACATGACCATGACCGAAGAGACCGTTGCCTTCGACGTCGAGAACGGCATCGCCTGGGTGCGCTTCAACCGGCCGGACAAGCGCAACTGCATGAACCCGGCGCTCAACCGGCAAATGATGGAGGTTCTCGACGAGCTTGAATTCCGCGACGACGTCGGCGTGCTGGTTCTGTCCGGCGAAGGCAGCGCCTGGTCGGCGGGCATGGACCTCAAGGAGTATTTTCGCGAGACCGAAGCCAAGGGGCTTGGGGCCATCCGCAAGGCGCAGTCCGAAGCTTATGGGTGGTGGCGGCGCTTGCGCTGGTACGGCAAGCCGACCATTGCCATGGTCAATGGCTGGTGTTTCGGCGGCGGCTATGGCCCCCTCTTCGCCTGCGACCTCGCCTTCGCCGCCGACGAGGCGCAGTTCGCTCTGTCGGAGATCAACTGGGGCATCCTGCCCGGCGGCGGCGCGACCAAGGTGGTGGTCGACCTCTTGTCGATGCGCGACGCCATGTACCACGCGCTGACCGGCGAGCTCATCGACGGCAGGAAGGCCGCCGCCTGGAAGCTGGTCAACGAAAGCCTGCCGCTGGCCGATCTCAAGGCGCGCGTCACCGAGGTTGCGAATGTGCTGCTGAAGAAGAACCCGATTGCCCTGAAGGCAACCAAGGACGCCATCCGCCGCGTCGCCGAGATGACCTACGACAATGCCGAGGATTATCTGGTGCGGGCACAGGAGGCGGCCAATTCCCACGACAATGACGGCCGCAAGGAAGGCATCCGCCAGTTTATCGACGAAAAGAGCTACAAGCCGGGTCTCGGCGCCTACGACAAGGCGCGATAACCCACCGACGCAATCTGGGAGGAGATGCGAATGCCGGCCTGGACGACGCCAGATCCCGTGGCCCTGCACGCCGGGACGCAGCCGGATCGTATTGCCTGCGTTGATCTGGCAACCGGCCGGCGCTGGACCTACGCCGCTCTCGACGAGACCATCCAGCGCGCCGTCCGGGTCCTCGAAACCGGCTATGATATCGAACAGGGACAACGGATCGCCACGCTTGCGCGCAACAGCGCCGACCTCCTCATCCTGCAGCAGGCAGCGATGCGGCTCGGCGCCATCTTCGTGCCGCTCAGCTGGCGGCTCGCCAGTGCCGAACGGCAGGCGATCCTGGCCGATTGCGATCCGGTCCTGCTGCTGCATGACACCGTCCTTGAAACGGTGCTGCCCACGGGCCGCACGCCAATCGAAGTCACTGCCTTCGCGGCGGCGGTCGAGGCGCAGGTGCCGGCAGCGCGCCGTCCGTTGCCGGCCAGCGATGCGCCATCGATCATCCTCTACACGTCGGGCACATCAGGCCGGCCGAAAGGGGTTGTTATCACCGAGGCCAACGCCTTCGCCACCGCGGTCAATTTCGGCGTGCTGGGGCGGGTCGGCAATGCCAGCGTCTTCCTCTGCGACGCGCCGATGTTCCATGTCATCGGCCTCATCACCAGCCTGCGTCCACCGCTGTTGCAGGGCGGCACGGTGCTGATCTCGTCCGGCTTCGACGCCGGCGTTACCAACCGCCGCCTCGCCGATCCTGCGCTTGGCATCACCCATTATTTCTGCGTGCCGCAGATGGCCAGGATGCTGCGCGACCATCCCGATTTCGCGCCTGCGCACTGGACCTCGCTCACTGCTATCTTCACCGGCGGCGCGCCCAATCCTGCTGCCGACATCCTCTGGTGGCTGGCACAAGGCGTACGCATGGCCGATGGTTTCGGCATGACCGAGGCCGGCACCGTGCTCGGCATGCCGGTCGAGGCCGACCGGATCACAGGCAAGCCGGGCTCGGCCGGTCTGCCGGCTCCGATGATCGGCCTGCGCATCGTCGATGGCGATGGCCGCGACGTCGCCACCGACGAGCCAGGCGAGATATGGCTGTCCGGCCCCAGCATCACGCCGGGCTACTGGAACCGGCCGGAAGAGACTGCCCGCGCCTTCACCGCCGACGGCTGGTTCCGCACCGGCGACATTGCCAGGCGCGATGAGGAAGGTTTCGTCACCCTCGTCGACCGCCTCAAGGACATGTTCATCTCCGGGGGTGAGAACGTCTATCCGGTCGAAATCGAAATGGCGCTGCTCGACCATCCCGACATCACCGAAGCAGCAGTAATCGGCATCGCCGACGAGCGCTGGGGCGAAGTCGGGCGCGCCTTTGTCGTGCTGAAGTCAGGTTGCGTTCTCGATCCGGGTGATCTGGCAAGCTACTGCGGCGAGCGCATCGCCCGCTACAAGGTGCCGAAGGAATTCCTGCTCACCGATGCACTGCCGCGCACCGCATCCGGCAAGATCCAGAAACACATTTTGCGCAGCTGGACAGCACCGGCCGGGCAGACCTGAGGCGCCTCTCCGCTGCTCAGCCCGCGGGCGCACCGCGAAAAATTGCTACGGCAGCAGCGACGATTTCCGCATTGTCCTGCGCCACAGTTCCGTCGGCGAGCGTCTTGCCGTCTTCCAGCCCGACCCGCGTCGACCAGCGCTTGCGATGCGCAAGCCCGACGAACGGCCAGACGGTGACGTCGGCGCCGTGCAGCAGGATCGGCCGCCGCACCCCGGCGCGTTCGAGCACGGCGGCGATGCCGTGCGCCTCACCTCGGACAAGGGAAGCGGCAATCTAATCGCGCGGCGGTAGAACTGCCAATCTCCCCCCTCGTGGGGGAGATGCCCGGCAGGGCAGAGGGGGGCGTGACGGATCGCCAGCCCCTCTGATCTAACTTCATAACTGCTACCTACTGCGAGGCAGGTCAAAGAAAAGATTTGACTACTCGGGTCAGCGGGACAGCGCCCCCCTCTGTCCTGCCGGACATCTCCCCCACGAGGGGGGAGATCGCAGCATCACCGCCGCGCCCTCCTTCTGTGGCATTTGAATAAAAGCCACCTGTGGATATTTACTTCGCGTTCCGCCAGGCCCGGCAAGATGCAAATTAGGGCGGGATCATGGAGGGACCATTGACCAGCGATTTTTCAGCCGCCCGCATCCACCTCGAACGTGCCTATCACTATCTGCAAGGCAATGACGAGACGAGCCGCGCAGCCTGTGACGCCTTGGATCTGTTGATCGAAGCGGTGGCGGAAGCACAGCATAGGCGACCCGAGGCTGGCGTGCTGGAGTTTCCGCGATCGACGGCGCGGCGAACCGGTTAGGATGTGTTGCGTTTCAGGTTGGGCCGGCCTGACCTGAAACGCGGCGCAGCGGGATCACGATGCCTTGCGAGCCGGCTCGGTCGCGCGCGAAACAATCGCCTCCAGCGGCTCCGGCCGGTGCAGCAAAAACCCCTGACCGTAGGCGACGCCCATGTCGCCGAGCATCGTCAGCGTTTCCTGCCGTTCGATCTTCTCGCCGACTACGTCGCAGCCGAGGCTGCGCGCGATGCTGGTGATGGCCAGCACGATTTCTCGGTCGAAGCGACTTTGCGTGATGTGCTCGATGAAGGAACCGTCGATCTTGATTGTGTCGACGGGGAAGCGCCTGAGATATTCGAACGAACTCATGCCGGCGCCGAAATCGTCCAGGCTGACCCGACAGTGCCGCTCACGCGCCTTGCGAACGAATTGTTCGGCGGCGTCGAAATTGGTGACGGCGGCGGTTTCGGTGATCTCGAAGCCGATGCCCGAATGCGGCGCTCCGGTCTCCTCGATGATGCTGTCGACGAACGCCCACAGCTGCGGATCGCTCAACGTCTGCGCCGACAAGTTGAAGCCAAGCGTCAGCGCGCCCGAGCGCAAGGCGGCGCCATGGCGCGACAGCGCGGTGCGGATGATCCAGCGGTCGAGCCGCGACGCGATACCAAAGCGCTCGGCCACCGGAATGAACTCGCCGGGCGGCACCAGCCGGCCGTTGCGTGCGATGAGCCTGGCCAACACTTCGACATGGCGGCTTTCCTGCCAGGGCCGGCCCAGCAGATGGATTTCCTGGCCGAACAGTTTCAACCGTCCGTCTTCCATGGCATCGACGGTGTCGGCGGCGACGCGCGCGGCATTCAGCCCGCCCGATCCCGCTTCCGCTGCCGCGGAGAACACCGCGAAACGGTTGCGTCCGGCAGCCTTAGCCGCGTAACAGGCGTCGTCGGCGCAGGCGAGCGCGTCGGCGACGGTGGTGCTGGCATCGTCGATGAAGGCGATGCCGATCGAGGCCGCCAGCTTGCGGGTCGACGCGGCCAGGCCGAGATCCGCCTCGCGCACGGCGCCAAGCACGGCAGCGGCGATCCTCTCGGCCTGTACGGCATCGCAATGTGGCACCAGCAGTGCGAATTCGTCGCCGCCCAGCCGCGCCGCGTGTGCTGTCGCCGGCAGGCAGCCGCGAATGCCGGCTGCAACGCTCTTCAGCGCCAGGTCGCCGGCGGCGTGGCCGGCAAAGTCGTTGAGCGCCTTGAAGTAGTCGAGATCGACATAGAACACCGCCAGCGGCGCACCCGCCGTGATATGGTCGGCGAGCAGCCGGTCGAAGGCGGAGCGGTTCCACAGGCCGGTCAGCGCGTCGTGGCGGGCGGCATAGGCGAGTTCCTGCTCGCGCTCCTTGTCCTCGGTGATGTCGCGCACCGTACCGAGGATCTGGCCGGCAGCACCCGCACCGGTGATGAAGCGCACCAGCGATTCGACATGCCGGACCTGGCCGTCCCGCCGGATGATACGGTATTGCGAGGCCGTGACACCGTCCGAGCCGGGCGGCGGCAGGTGGGCCTGCTCGGTGGCCTCCTTGTCGTCGGGGTGCAGATAACTGTGCCAGAGGCCGGCCGTCACCTCGTCGGTGTCGGCAACGAGGCCGAATATGTCCCTGGTGCGGGCGTCCCAATAGCTCCTGTTGGTGGCGATATCGTAGTGCCAGATGCCGGTGCCGCTGGCGGCGAGCGCCAGGCGAAAACGCACATTGACCTGCTCGAGCTGGGCTTCGGCCGCCTTCTGCTTGGTGATGTCTGTCTGCACACCCATCAGCCTGAGCGGTTTTCCGGTGGCGTCGCGCTCGACGATGCCGCCGCGATCGAGCACCCACACCCAGTGGCCCTGCTTGTGCTTCAGCCGGAGTTCGGTCTCGATGGCATCGGTTTGGCCAGCAATGTGGCGGTCGCCGCTGGCCAGCGCCCGCTCGCGATCGTCGGGATGGGTCAACTGCAGCCACAGGTCGCTGGTGTTGGCCAGTTCGCTCTCGTCATAGCCCAGCATCCGCGCCCAGGTCGCCGAATAGAAGCAGTCGCCGGTGCGGAGATCCCAGTCCCAGACGCCAAGATGGGCGCGTTCCAGGGCCTTGGCCCAGAACGTTCCATTGCGACTTTTCTTATCCCGACCAGCCATCGTCTGTTTCGCTCATCCCCACTGCGGGGCAATCTGCGGCAAAACCAGAGAAGAAAGCGTTACTTGGGCTGAGACAGGCGGTTCCGTGCCTCCTGACCTGCCACCTCTGCCCTCTCGCTTTTCGATTGGCCGGCAAGAACCGGAGTTTTGCCCGCGCCGGATCGTCCTAGTCATGGCTCCAGGTCGTCGGCCAATCCGATGATCGCGTTGCAGAGACAAAGAGGACCTCCCAATGACTAGCCAAGAAGACAATAAGGCCGTCGTCGTCAGATGGTTCACCGACTTCTGGGGTGAAACCTGCGACCTGTCCGTCGTCGACGACATTGCCGCGCCCGACATGCTGCTGAAATATTCGCTGCACGAGCCGCGCCGCGGCCGCGACGACATCAAGGCCTTCATGACCGACTTCCGCGCCGCCTTCCCGGACCTCAATTTCTGGGCCACGGCCGACCTGATCGCCGAGGGCGACTATGTCGTTGGCCAGTGGGAGGGCGGCGGCACGCACACCGGCCCGGCCTTCAGCGATTTCCTCGTCGGTTCGCTGCCCGCCGCCACCGGCCGCACCATGCGCTTCACCGGAACCACCGTGCTGAAGGTGGTCGACGGCAGGATCGTCGAGGAGATCGGCCTCGACGACGGCGTCGCCGCTCTCACCCAGCTCGGCCTGATCAAAACCGCCTGATCGAGCCGCATGATTGAAAAGGGGCCATCGCCGCCCAGGGGACGGCCCCTTTTTGGATCGTGATCGGAGCTTGACGACAAGCAGCCTGCAATCGTTGGAAGCCGGAGCATCCCGACTTTCGCGGGAGAGCGGCCAGGCGGCATTGGCGCCGCCTGGCTTCATAGCTTGCTGGCCCGGCGCTTACTGGCTCGGCGCTTACTGGCTCGGCGCCGTCGCGTGCTCGCATGACACTTTCGGGTTCATGTCGGCGAAAGTGCCGGTCGGGTTGCCCTTCCAGGCCCAGACATGCAGTTCGTAGAATTCACCCAGCCCATAGCGGTTGGGCGCGCTGTTGAAGTTGAACAGCTGGCCGTCCAACGATGCCGGCCCCTTCGAGGAGATGTATTCGACCGCCACCAGTTGCATCGTTCCGTCGGCCATCGGCTCGTACATCACGGCTTCGGGACGGGCGATGTCGATCTTGTCGTCCTTCAGATACTGGCCGTTGACATAGTGAATGCCCATGGCGCCGCCGGTGACGCCGCTGGCGCAGGGAATGGGCGCATAGCCCTCCGATGTAGCGGCCTTGACGTCGAGAAACCGGCTGTTGGCGGCCCGCACCTTGTCGGCCAGCGGATTGGGGACGGACGCAAGCGCGGCCGCTTGCTGATGCGCCTGTGCGAAGCTGGTGCAGACGGCCAGCATGGCCCCTGCCATGAGAAGTCTGTTGCGAAAGTTCGATATCATCTTCATTCCATTCTTCTTGAAAAAGCCCAGCTGGCCGGCCGCCGAAAATACGGAGGCCCGGCGGGCAAGCGCTGTGGCTGTTGTTGCTTGGAGATCCCGAAAACGATGCCAGGGATGCCGGTCATCCCTTCGGCAGATACGGGATCGTTCCGGCCAGATCGGTGTTGTCGATCATCTGGAAACGGCTGTCGCTGCCGCCCTGACGGGCCGAAACGAAGGGCGCATAGGCCGGATCGTTGGTGAAGGCTCGGGCCGCCGCTTCCGACGGGAATGCCATGAGGGCGATCAGCGTGGTGTCGAGCGGCTTGCCTTCGAGCGTTTTCACATTGCCGCTGCGCGACAGATATCTGCCGCCATGCTTGTGGACGAGGTCATGCACCGACGCGGCATAGGCCGGCACCCACTGCGGGTCGTTAATCTTGATGTCTGCGATAACGTAAGCGGTCATGATAGTCTCCTGGTTGCGGTGCACAGGAGCATCCCGTGCAACCTGCCAAAGGGCTCGCATGGCAAGGCGCTCGCCAACCAGTCCGCGATCTGTACTGGGGTAGTACAGTTTCCGTACTGGCCGCCTCATTCATGAGGGCCTAATGTTCGGCCCAAGTTGGAAGGAGAGGCGCAATAATGACCCAGCACGGATACAAACAGTTCTGCCCGCTATCGATGGCCGCCGAGGTGCTGTGCACCCGCTGGACGATGGTGCTGATGCGCGAACTGGTGGCGGGTTCGACCCGCTTCAACGACCTGCGCCGCGGCGTCCCCAAAATGTCGCCAACCCTTCTGTCGCAACGGCTGAAGGAGCTTGAGATCGCCGGTATCGTCGAACGCGGCGAGGTTCAGGGCGAGAAGGGGATCTTCGATTATCGGTTGACGGAGGCCGGCCGGGACCTGCGCCCGGTCGTCGAGGCGATGGGCTTCTGGGGGCAGAAATGGGTCGAGTCCCGGCTGTCGCTCAAGAACCTCGATCCGTCGTTGCTGATGTGGGACATGCGGCGCAATTTGAACCCCTCGCCGCTGCCCGAGGGGCGCACGGTGATACAATTTCTGTATCAGGACCTGCCGGCGTCCAAACGGTCGTGGTGGCTGATCGTCGAGAAGCACGGCGAGGTCGATCTGTGCTGGTACGATCCGGGCTTCGACGTCGACCTCTACGTCTCGACCGACCTGCACACGATGACGGCGATCTGGATGGGATTGCTGACCGTCGAGAAGGCCGGCGCGAAGGTCGCCCTGACCGGCGACCAGGCCATCGGCAGGAAGATGCAAACCTGGCTCGGGCTCAGCCCGTTCGCGATCGAACCCAAGCGGGCGGCGTAGGAACGGATGCTTCAATCGGATAGTACTTGTCCTCATAAGCCTCGATCAGAGTTGCGAGAACATCGAAGCGATCACCATCGAGAGAGCCGACCTCCGGCTCATTCTCGAATTAGTAGCGCGACAAGACCTGCGAGTGGCTATAGGTCCTTGTCTGTCGGGTTAAAGACCTTCCGGGCTTTCAAATCGCCCCAGTAAAAGGTCAAGGCCAGCAATGCTGGAAAACCGATGCCGCCGACAACAAACAGCGCGATTCGGCCAAACCACCGGTAAGCTAAAACCCCGACAAAGCAGAGGATCATGGTTCCTATGAAACTGCTAAAGGGCGCTGGCATCATGGACAGTTCGTAGCAGAACTTCGGTCAGCGGTCATCCGGGTTTGTCAAAGGGATAATCGCCAATGTGATTTCGGCGAGCGCCCAATCGTAGTCGGCTTCGGTCTCAACGGGTCGAATGTTTTCCATCACACCTTCTCCAGATCAATCTCGTCATACTCTTTGTGCATCCCGACGAATAGGGCTGCATCCTCCTGACAGTTGGCAGGAAACGGGTGGCGGGGCCGGCTTTTGGCGGCTTCAATGCGGCCATGTTCATCACCCTGGCCAAGAATCTGAAATCCGCGCCGCTGCCGGTCGCCGACGATCCGCGCTGGGCGCGCATTGTCGCCCGCGACAAGTCTGCCGACGGCGAGTTCTGGTATTCGGTGGCGACGACCGGCGTCTATTGCCGGCCTTCCTGCCCGTCGCGGCGCGCCAACCCCAGGAATGTGCAGTTGCACGGCACGCTGGAACAGGCCAGGGCGACCGGTTTCCGCCCGTGCCGGCGCTGCAATCCGGACGGCCCTTCGCTCGAGGCCGGCAACGCCGCGATGGTCGCCGACGCCTGCCGCAGGATCGAGCAGAGCGAGGAAGAACCGTCGCTCGGTGAGCTGGCGGACGCCGCCGGCCGCAGCGCCGGCTATTTCCACCGCATCTTCAAGGCCGTCACCGGGCTGACGCCGAAGGAGTATGCCGCCGCGCACCGCGCCGCCAGGGTCCGCCGGGGCCTGGAAGACGGCGCCAGCGTGACGACGGCGATCTACGATGCCGGCTTCAATTCGAGCGGGCGTTTCTACGAGAAATCGACCGGCATGCTCGGCATGACGCCGACGCGCTATCGCGCCGGCGGCACCCATGAGAAGATCCGCTTCGCCGTCGGCGAATCCTCGCTCGGCACCATCCTGGTCGCCTCGAGCCAAAAGGGCGTCGCTTCGATCCTGCTCGGCGACGATCCCGACGCGCTGGTGCGCGACCTGCAGGACCGTTTCCCCAAGGCGCGCCTGATCGGCGGCGACCGTGACTACGAGGCGCTGGTCGCCCGCGTCGTCGGTTTCGTGGAAGCGCCGGCACTCGGCCTCGACCTGCCGCTCGACGTGCGCGGCACCGCCTTCCAGCAGCGCGTCTGGCAGGCCCTGCAGGACATCCCCATCGGCCGCACGGTTTCCTATGCCGAGATCGCGCAGCGCATCGGCACGCCAAAGGCGGCCCGCGCCATCGCCGCCGCCTGCGCCGCCAACAATCTCGCCGTCGCCATTCCTTGCCATCGTGTGATCCGCAGGGATGGCGCGCTATCCGGCTACGCCTGGGGCGCAGAGCGCAAGCGCGCGTTGCTCGACCGTGAGGCGGCCGTCGGATCGAGCGTGGTGAGGACACCCACGTACCGGTCTTCGCGGGCCTGACGAGGACCCGCGATGCGCGCGATGGCAAGCTCTCCCGATGCGAACAGCCAAACCCAAGCTGCCGCCAGCCGCAGCATCCAAGACGCGAAATCACGGGTGATGGCCGCCATCGGCGAGCTTGTCGATGGCGGCAAAGCCGAGTGGAGCCGCACCGCGACCGGCGAGATCGAGTTGCGACTTTTGACCGGCGAGGTGTTCGTGCTTGGCGAGATATTCGTCACACGCGTCGAATGAGCACCATCAGCGCTCTACGGCGCCCCCCTCTGTCCTGCCGGACATCTCCCCCACTTGTGGGGAGATTGGCTGTCATCGCGGCCTTCGCCAATCTCCAACGTTTCAGGACGAGAGCCGGCGCCGGAACTGCCAATCTCCCTCCTTGTGGGGGAGATGTCCGGCAGGACAGAGGGGGGCGCCGTAGAGCACCTACCTTGGAGATTCGAATTTGAAAGCAAGCACCGGAGTGAGAGACGGAAGGCACACGGCTAGGTTCAGGCACAGACAAAGGAGTGAACGCAATGAACCTCATGCAAACTCAAATGGCCGCACCGGCGACCGTCCATGCCGCCCTCGACACCATAACCTACGCAATCGGGCAATCCGCAATCGGCAACATCCTGGTGGCGCGCAGCGATATCGGCGTCTGCGCCATCCTGATCGGCTCGGATTCCGACGCCCTGGAGCAGGACCTTGGCCATTGCTTCCCCGGCAAGATGCGGATCGAAGACGGGCCCGCCTTGCGCGATGATCTCGCGGCAATAGCGCGCTTCATCGAAGCGCCTGCCACCGGCCTCGACCTGGCGCTTGACATGCGCCACGGCACGCCATTCCAGCAACAGGTCTGGGCCGCGTTGCGCGCTATCCCGTGCGGCGCCACCATCACCTACACCGCACTGGCAGGCCGCCTCGGCCAACCGAATGGCGCCCGCGCCGTGGCGACCGCCTGTGCCGCCAACGCGATCGCGCTCGGCATTCCCTGCCACCGCGTTGTCCGCGCCGACGGCACGCTGTCGGGCTATCGCTGGGGCGTCGAGCGCAAGCGCGCCCTGCTCGACAAGGAGGCTACGATATGAACGCCCACGCCAAGGTTGCCACATCGGTGGTCGAAGCCGCCAAGACACGCGTCGCCGGTTACGACTGGCCGGCCCTAGCCGCCGAACTCGACGGCTTCGGCTGTGCGGTGATCGAAAAGCTGCTGTCGCCTGACGAGTGCCGCCGGATCGCCGGCCTCTATCCCGAGGAACGGCATTTCCGCAGCCACATCCATATGGCTAGGCACGGCTTCGGCAAGGGCGAGTACCGCTACTTCCGCTACCCCTTGCCCGACCTCTTGGGCGGCCTGCGCAGCGCGCTCTATCCCAGGCTGGCCGAGGTCGCCAACCGCTGGAATGAGCGCATGGGGCAAGCCATGCGCTACCCCGCTACGCATGCGGCGTTTCTCGAACAATGCCATGCCGCAGGCCAGACGCGGCCGACGCCGCTGCTGCTGCAATATGTGCCCGGCGACTTCAACTGCCTGCATCAGGACCTCTATGGCGACCTCGCCTTCCCGCTGCAGGTGGCGATCCTGCTCTCCGAGCCGGACCGGGATTTCACCGGCGGCGAGTTTGTGCTGACCGAACAGCGGCCGCGCATGCAGAGCCGGGTCGAGGTGGTGCCGCTGCGCCAGGGCGACGCCGTCGTCTTCGCCGTCCACAACCGGCCGGTGCAGGGAACCAAGGGCAATTACCGCGTCAATCTGCGCCACGGCGTCAGCCGCCTGCGCTCAGGCATGCGCCACACGGTCGGCATCATTTTTCATGATGCAAAGTGAGTGTTGTGAGGCGCTCTCTTCTCCTTGTTAGAGAAGGGCTGCCTCACCTTGCCCGTGCGTAACGGTTGACCACCATGCCGCAGGCATAGGCCTTCGAGCCGAGCAGCCGCAGGGTCTGGAAACCGCCCTGGTCGAAGATCCGGCGTCCGGCGCCCAGCACCGCCGGGTTGATGAACAGCTGGAACTCGTCGACCAGCCCGGCCGCGATCAGCGAGGAGGCGAAACCGGCACCGCCGAAGACGGCCATGTCACCGCCCTCGCCAGCCTTCAGCGCACCGATTTCGCGCGGCAGGTCGCCGCTGGCCACTGTCGTGCGCTCCCAGGCGGATTGCTTGAGCTTGTCGCTCAGCACCACCTTCCGGGCGTCGACGACGCGCTGCGCGAACGCATAGAAGGGATCGCGCGGAAATTTCTTCGCCGCACTACCCCAATGGGCTAGATAGCCCTCCTGCGCCATCTTGCGGCTGAGCAGGATGGTGTCGATGCCGGCGAAGACGGCGTTGAAGTCCTGCTTCAGCTCGTCGTCCCAGGCGCTCTCGTCACCCCATTCCCAGAGCTGCCAGGCATGGTCCTCATTGGCGCCGACAAAGCCGTCGACCGACATCTGCATCTGAAGGATCAATTTTCTCATCGTCATTCTCCTCGGGTTTGTGCGGATGCGGGCGAAACCATGGTTCGCTACGGCTTCGCCATTGGTTTACATTTGGAACCATTGACGCCAAGCCAAAAATGATGTCAATAGGAAAGTGATTTAAAAATGGAACCATAGATGTCGACGCGCGAAAAATCCGGCTGCCCGATCAACCTGTCGCTCGAACTCGTCGGCGACCGCTGGACGCTGCTCATCATCCGCGACCTGGTCTTCGCCGGGAAAAGGCACTTTCGCGAATTCCTGCAATCCGACGAAGGCATCTCATCGCGCACGCTGGCCGAGCGGCTGCAGACCCTTCAGGACGAAGGCATCCTCACCCGCAGCGACGACCCGACGCATGGGCTGAAGACGGTCTACCGGCTGACCGAGGCCGGCATCGACCTGCTGCCCGTACTGGCGACGCTCGGCGCCTGGGGCAGCAAACACCGCAAGGCCGACGATCATCTGGCGCGGATCGCCGAAGAGCTGGCGGCGGGCGGCGAGCCCGCTCTGGAGGCCATGAAGGCGGCGCTGCGGGCGGAGCATATTGTCTAGACAGTGGCGAATTCCGAGAGCAGCATTATTCTCTTCTGCAAGGTGAGTGCCGCCCCTCATTGCCCTGCCGGGCATTTCTCCCCGTAAACGGGGAGAAAGAAGCTGTCGCGGCGCCGATCCCTTTCCTGCGACGCCGCCAATTGGCGAAACGGTCGATGACAGCGTCCCTCGCCCCGTTTACGGGGAGAGGATGCCGGCAGGCAGGTGAGGGGCAGCGCTGCCGCCGCGATTTTGGGTGGCGTGATCATGTCCATCTTGACAATCACCCCCTTTTGTTCTCTATTCGTTCGCGTCTATCAGCAACTGCGGATGTGCCTTCGGGATGGAAACGACAGCCACCATCCTGCATGCCGATCTCGACGCCTTCTATGCCTCCGTCGAGCAATTGCTCGACCCGTCGCTGCGCGGCAAGCCGATCGCGGTGGGCGGCGGCGTGGTGCTCGCCGCCTCCTACGAGGCGCGCGCCTTCGGCGTGCGCGGCGGCATGCCGGGGCGCAAGGCGCGCGAACTCTGCCCGCAGCTGATCTTCGTCGGCGGCAATTTCAGCCACTACCAGCGGCTGGGCGATGCTGCGATCAAAGTGCTCGACGATTTCACCCCGCTGGTCGAGCGCATCTCCATCGACGAGGCCTTTGCCGATGTCGCCGGCTGCACGCATCTGTTCGGCTCTCCACAAGAGATCGCAACGATCATCCGCCGCCGGGTACGCGCCGAACTCGGCCTGCCGATCTCGATCGGCGTCGCCCGCACCAAGCATCTGGCCAAGATCGCCTCGCAGGTGGCCAAGCCCGACGGGTTGGTGGTGGTCGAGCCCGGCAGCGAGCTTGCTTTCCTGCACGATCTGCCCGTCGGGCTGATGTGGGGCGTCGGCCCGGCGACCAGGGCGCGGCTGGCCGAAATCGGCGTCGAGACCATCGGCCAGCTGGCCAGGACCCACAGCGGCGCGCTGACACGGCTGCTGGGTCCCGCCGTCGGCGAAAAGCTCGCCGCCCTGTCATGGAACCGCGACCCGCGAAAACTGGAGACGAAGCGCCGCGCGCACTCGGCCGGCGCGCAATCGGCGCTCGGCCTGAAGCCGGCGGTATCGCGGGTCATCGTGCCCACTCTGCTGCATCTGGCCGACCGCGTAGCCAGCCGGTTGCGCGCCAAGTCACGTCCCGGCCGCACGGTGACGGTGCGCGTGCGCTTTGCCGATCTGAGCGCCGTTACGCGCTCGATCACGCTTGAACAGCCGATCTCGGCGACAACGATGCTGGCCGAGATCGCCGGCGACCTGGTGCGCGGCGTGCTCGCCGACCACCCGCACGACAAAACGATCTCGCTGCTGGCGATCTCGGTCTCGCATCTCGAGGAAAGCTTCGAGCTGCAGCTCGAACTGCCCTTCGGCCTCGCCGATGAGAAACGCAGGCCCGGTACCAGGAAAGGCCTGGCACGCTTCGACGCCGACCGCGCCATCGACAAGATCCGCGAACGCTTCGGCAAACAGGCGGTCGGCTACGGCACGGTGGCGCTGGAAGCGGCGCGCTCGGTTCCGGATGAATTCAGGGAACTGGCCGAGAAGCAATTGTGAGCGGGAGACAGCGAGGCGCTATTGCGTCTCTTCACCGTCCCAGTAAAGCCTCACCGCCGCCATATCGAAAATACCGTCGCGCCGGCGCAAGGCGTCCACCGCCATCTTGTTGGAATCGGGATAGACGCAGACTTCATTGGGATTTCTTTCGCCGATCATCAAATAGCGGCATTGTCCGCTACCGCTGTTGAGGAAGGAATGGCCAACCGGCCGGCCGGCGGGAAAGCAGACATAGTCGCCAGCTTTCATCTCGTGGCGCTCCTCGCCAAGCAGCAGCGTCACCTGCCCTTCCAGGATCAGCGCGTGCTCTTCTTCCAGCATGTGGTAGTGCCGGGGCGCCAGGCGCATGCCGGACGCCGGCGCCTCGATCAGCATGCCGACGTGATAATCGGACCGGCCCAGAGCGGCATAGGTCAGATGCCTGGACCGGCCGCCGAACCGCGGGCCTTCGCCTTCGACCTTCCACTCGACAGCATCGCTAGCGATCGGCGGGATCGGCGCAACCGGGGCCTTGGTGACACCGGCCGTCACATCCGACGGCAACGGATCGCCGGCGGCAAGGCCGGTGTTCTCGCCGTCCCAGTAGGTTCGGATTGCCGCGAGGTCGAAGATCGCGCGGCTGCCTAGCGCGCGCACCAGCACCTTGTTGGAGGCGGTGTAGACGACAACTTCATTCGGGTTGCGCTCGCCGACGATGATGTAGCGGCACGGCGCGTCGCTGGTGTTGATCAGGCAATGCCCCGCCGCCGCGCCCGCCGGAAAGCAGATATAGTCGCCGGACTTCATGGCATAGGCGACGTCGCCGACATAAGCGGTGGGCATCCCTTCGAGGATGAAGACATGCTCTTCCTCGAGAATATGGTAATGCGCCGGCGAGGTCTGCTTGCCCGGCGGCAGTTCCTCGATCGCCACGCCGACATGATAGTTTTCGCCAAGGGCGGCCAGCGACAAATGCCGATAGCGCACGCCGAAGCGCGGCACATCGGACCATTCCGTCCACGGTACCTCATCCGATGCGAATGGCACGGGCGCTTTCTCGTCTGCCATTGGGGGCCTCCTGATCCTGTCGCCCTGCTCTCATCGCAAGCCGCAGGAGGGTCTACGACAGTACAAAGCTGCCAGCTTCAGGCATCATCGCCAAGCGGTGTTCGCCAGGCTCCTGACAAAGCCGGACAGAAGCTGCCCGTTTAACCCCTGATCGCCTTGCCGGCTTGCTGCAGCAGCTCGAACGCGGCGAAGCGCTTGGCATGCCAGCCGGCCAGCGTAGCGTCGGGATGATAGACCTCGCCGAGTTCCGACATGCCGGCCATGGCCGTCGCGACATCCTTGTAGGTTCCGGCGGCGACAGCGCCCAGCATCGCCGAGCCGAGCAGCACCGGCTCCGGCGAGGTCGACGCGACCACCACCATGCCAGTCGTGTCGGCCAGCAGCTGGCGCACCAGCGGGCTTTGCCCGGCGCCGCCGCTGACGACGATGGTGTCCACCGGGATGCCCTTCTCATGCTCGGCCCGCACGATCTGGCGCGCGCCGTAGCCGAGCCCGCAAACACCGGCGACATAGAGCCCGACCAGGCTGTCGAGGCTGGTGTCGAGATCGAGCCCGGCGATCAGCGCGCGTGCGTCCGGATCGGCGAATGGCGCGCGGTTGCCGATGAATTCCGGCACGACATGGATGCCGCCGACCAGCGCCGGCGTGGCCGCTGCCCCATTGCGGCTTTGCGCCTGCAGCGACAGCCAGGCGCTGAGGCTGAGGCCGTCGGCCTGCGCCCTCGCCGTCGCATCGCCGCTCGCCGGGTGCATGCGCACCAGATGGTCGATCGCCGCACCCGCCGCAGATTGGCCACCCTCGTTCAGCCACAGGCCCGGCACCATGGCCGAGAAATACGGACCCCAGACGCCATCGACGAAGGCCGGTTCGGCGGTCGACGACATGGTGCAGGCCGAGGTGCCGAAGACATAGGCCATGCGCGACAGAACGCTGCCGAACGCGCCGCGCGCACCGACCGTGCCGACGCCGCCGGCATGCGCATCGATCAGCCCGGCCGCCACCGCGGTGCCGTGGCGCAGGCCAAGCTCCGCCGCCGCTTGCGCGGTCAATCCGCCGCCGAGTGCGGCACCTGCCGGTACGATCTCGGTGCCGATGCGGGCGAACCCCTCATCGGCAAGCGCGCCGAGGCCAATCTTGCGGAAATAGGTCTCGTCCCAGCGGCTCTCATGCGCCAGATACGTCCATTTGCAGGTCACCGTGCAGACCGAGCGCGCAAGGCTGCCTGTGGCCCGCCAGGTGAGGAAGTCGGCGAGGTCCAGGAACTGCCAGGCGGCATTGAAGGTGGCGGGCAGGTTTTCGGCCAGCCACAGGAGTTTCGGCGTTTCCATCTCCGGCGAGATGACGCCGCCGACATAGTTCAGCACCGCTTCGCCGCTGCGGTTGATGCGGCGTGTCTGCTCGACCGCGCGGTGGTCCATCCAGACGATGATGTTGCGGTCGGCATTGCCGGACGGGCCAACCGGCAACGGCACGCCGCCCTCGCCCAGCACCACCAGCGAACAGGTGGCGTCGAAGCCGATGCCGGCGATCGCCTCGGGCGCTATGCCTGATTGCGCGACGGCCGCGCGGACGACGATGCACACCGCCCGCCAGATGTCATCGCTCGACTGCTCGACAATATCGCCGGCCTCGCGCCAGACCTCGATATCCTGCTTGGCCGAGGCGAGCAGGTTTCCGGTGTGGTCGAACACCCCGGCCCGCGCGCTGCCAGTGCCGACGTCGATGCCGAGATAGTGGGGCATGAGGAACCTCCGGTTCAGGGAATAGGGAATAGGGAATAGGCAGTAGGCAGTAGGCAGTAGGAGATTAGTTAGTAGGGATAGGACGCGCGAAGCGTTTTTGAGCGGGGCCTGTAAGACTGTGCTTCCCCTACTGCCTATTCCCTACTCCCTACTGCCTCACAAATCATTGCTCTGCGGCAGAATCACCAGATCGCGGATCGTCACGTTGCGCGGCCGGGTCAGCATGAACATGACGGCCTCGGCCACTTCGCGCGGCTGCATCAGGCCGCCTGCGGCGAGCTCTTCCTCGAGCTTGGCCTTCGGCCAGTCGTCGACCAGTGCCGTCACCACTGGGCCCGGCGCTACTGCGCCGACGCGCAGGCCGTGCTTGGCGACCTGCCGACGCACGGTATGGACGAAGGCCTGCACGGCGTGCTTGGAGGCCGTGTAGATCGGCTCCCACACCACCGGGACCAGGCCGGCGATCGAACTGGTGACGATGATGTCGCCGGTCTTGCGTTCGATCATGTGCGGCAGCACCGCCTGGATCGAGCGGAAGCAGGCATTGATGTTGAGGTTCAGCATCCGGTCCCAGGCGTCGGGATCGCCGGTTGCCACCTCGCCGCCAACATAGGCGCCGGCATTGGCATGGAAGATGTCGAGCTGGCCGGCCTTCTCCAGGATCTGCGGCATCATGGTGGCGACGCTTGCCGGCTGCATCAGGTCGATCACCAGCGGGATCGCCTTGGGGCCAAGCTCGGCACACAGTTTGTTCAGCGTCGCCTCGGCGCGGTCGACCAGCACCACGGTGGCGCCGGCCGCCAGCATATGCCTGGCGCATTCGAGACCGATGCCTGATGCCGCGCCGGTGACGGCGGCAACTTTTCCGGACAGTTCTTCGCTCATGTCTTGCTTCCTGTTGAGGGGTTCAGGCCCGGCCATGGGAAACACGCGAGCGGCGGGCCAGCGAGTCGACGATGACTGCGATGGCAAGCACGGCGCCGGTGATCATGTACCGAAGCGACGAGGATAGATCGAGCAGCGTCAGGCCACTGGCGATCGACTGGATGACGATGATACCGAGCAGTGCCGAATAGGCGCTGCCGCGGCCGCCGAACAGGCTGGTGCCGCCGATGACGGCCGCCGCGATGGCGTTGAGGTTGACGTCGCCGGTGCCGGCCTGCTGGCTGGCCGAGGCAAGGCGGGCCGCCGACAGCACGCCGCCGAAGGCCGCAAGCATCGAGCACAGCACGAAGGCGCTGGAATAGATCAGCCGCACATTGATGCCGGCGCGCCTTGCCGCCTCGCGGTTGCCGCCGACCGCCGACATCGAGCGGCCCCATTTCGTCCGCGTCAGCGCGTAGTGCATTGATATGACAAGGCCGACGAACAGGCCGAACATCCACGGAATGCCGCGCGCCTGGTTGAGATAGAAGACGATGAGTTCGAGAATGACCGTGATGACGATCGCCCGCGTGATGAGCCCGCCGGTCGACGGCGCCGAGAGATTGGCGGCTCGGCGGCGCGCAACAGTGCGCAGGCCGGTGACTAGCATGACGATGCCGGGCACCGCCGCCAGCCCGAACGACACGAATTTCGGCATCATCAGCAGCTGGCCGAAATTCACCAGGTTCGAGCCGTAAGGCAGGTTGATCGAGCCGGTCGAGCCGAGGATGTAAAGCTGCATGCCAAGCACCGCCAGCAAGCCGGCGAGCGTCGAGACGAAGCTCGGCATGCCGAGCCGGTTGAACAGCAGCGCATAGAGCGCACCGATGAAGCCGCCGACGGCGATAGCGGCGAGGATGGCGAGCGCCACAGGCCAGCCCTGGTTGACCCACAGCGTGCCGACCATCGCCGAGGCAAAGCCGCTGATCGAGCCGACCGAAAGGTCGATCTCGCCGACCATCAAAACGCAGACGATGCCGAGCGCAATGACGCCGACGGTCGAGCAATCGAACAGCAGATTGACCAAATTGCTGCTCGACAGGAAGATCGGGTTGATGCTGGCGAACACCGTCCAGATGATGACCAGCCCGACGATGACCGGCAACGAGCCGAGATCGCCGGAGCGGACCCGGTCGAAGAACCTGCGGATGGCGCCGCCGACCCCGGCCTCGTGCTTGACGCGCACGTCGGCGCGGTCGAGCTGCGGCGGCACGGGGGCGGCCTGTTCGGCTTCGCGGCTCATGCGTGGGGCTCCTGGGTTTGGTCTTGCCTAGCCTGTCTGCGCTCGGCGCGCCGCGACACCGAATTGTTCGACGCGCCGGTGATGGCGCTGACCAGTTCCTGGTTCGAGGCATCGGGGGAGAAGATGCCGTTGTTGCGGCCAAGCCGCAGCACGACGATGCGGTCGGCGACAGCGCGCACGTCTTCCATATTGTGGCTGATGATCACGACGCCGAGGCCGCGGTCGCGCACACGCTCGATCAGGTTGAGCACTTCCGCCGTCTGCGCCACGCCAAGGGCGGCCGTCGGTTCGTCGAGCAGGATGAGCTTGGGTTCGAGCAGCAGCGAGCGGGCGATCGCCACCGTCTGGCGCTGGCCGCCCGACAGCGACGCGACCACTTCGCGGACACTCGGGATACGCGCCGAAAGCTCGTTGAGCAGCGTCCAGGCGCGCACTTCCATCGCCACCTCGTCCAGCCGTAGCGGACTGAGTTCGCGGCCGAGGAAAATGTTGGCGACGATGTCGAGGTTCTCGCACAGTGCCAGGTCCTGAAACACGGTGGCGATGCCGAGCGTCAGCGCCGCACTCGGGTCGGCCAGCGTCACCTGCTTACCGCGGTAGCTGATGCTTCCCGAACTCGGCTGATGCACGCCGGCCAGGATCTTGACCAGCGTCGACTTGCCGGCGCCATTGTCGCCGACCAGCGCCACAACCTCGCCGGCATGGACGTCGAGATCGATGTCGGTGAGCGCCGAGACGGCGCCGAAATGTTTCGAAATGCCGCGCAGGCTGAGCACCAGCTCGCCTGTCGGAACCGGTTCGTCCGGGGTTTCAATCATGCCAGCGACCTTTCAAAAAACCGGTTCGAGGAAGTGCGCTGTCTGGCCACCGCGCGGGTGGCCAGACAGCGGAGCGGGCAAGGGTCGCGGTCAGTTCCCGATGCCCAGCTTCTTGCAGCCTTCCGCGTAACGATCGACGCAGAGTTCGGCCGCGGTGTTGATCTTCTTGTCGATGATCTCGGCCTTCAGGTTTTCCTGCGTCACCACGGCCGGCGTGAACAGCTGCGAGGGTGTGTCGTACAGCGTCATCTCGGCCTTCGGCGTCTCGCCCGAAAGCAGCTTGATGGCGACGTTGGCGGCGGCCGCCGCCACGATCTCGCTCGGCTTGGAGATGGTGTTGTACTGGTCGCCGGCGATGATCAGCTGCAGTGCCGCGATCGTCGCGTCATTGCCGGTCACTGGCGGCACCGGATCGACGCCTGCCGCCTTGAAGGCCGCGATGGCGCCGCCACCGGTGCCGTCATTGGCCGCGACGACGCCGAGTATCTTCGGCCCGAAGCGGGTGATCTGGCCGCCGGCCCACTGCTGCGCCTTCGGCGGCGCCCATTCCGGCGTGTCGTATTCAGCCAGGATCTGGTAGCCGCTGTTGTCGAGGCCTTCATGGATGCCCTTCTTGATCAGGCCGGCCGCCGCGTCGGTCGGCGAGCCGTTGATCTGCAACACGCCGCCGGTGGCCGGATCGACCTTCAGCGCCTTCAGGTGCTCGACCAGCGAGTCGGCGATGGCTTTGCCGATGCCTTCATTGTTGAACGAGACATAGAAGTCGGCCGGTGCTGTCGGGATCGGCCGGTCATAGGCGATGACCTTGATGCCCTGGCTCTGCGCCAGCTTGACCAGCGAGGCGGCGGCGGTCGAGTCGACCGGGTCGAGCACGATCGCCTTGGCACCCTGCGAGATCACCGAGTTGAACTGCTGCTGCTGGCGCGAGGCGTCGGCATCGGCGTTCTGGTAGAGCACCTTGCAGCCCGGGCACAGCTTCTTCATCTCGGCGGCGAAGCCGGGATAATCGTGCTGCTCGTAGCGGGTCGAGGCCTGGTCGGGCATCAGGAAGGCAACGGTGGCGTCGGTGACTTCGGCGGCCCGGGCGATGGCGGCGGTGCCGGCCAGCAGCGACAGCGCAAGGGCTGCCATGCCGGCGGACTTCAATGAAAGTTTGGTCATTCGGTCTTCTCCGTTTCTCGATATGGTTGTAAGAAGGTCGTTGACTGCTTTGGTGTGGAGACACGCCTCCGGCCTCGCCCCAAACTGCAATTGAGAACTAGGGCCCGGCGCCAGCCTTTCGAGTCCGCGCCGACATCCTCCGCTGACGGAGGATTTTTCAAGACAAGCGCTCTCCATCGCGGACCGCCTATGCGTTCCACGTCGTCATGCGAAAGAAAGTATTTCCTCCCTTGGTTCCTCCCTGGCTCCTCCGTTAAGCGGCTTTTCCCGCGTTGATGTTGTCGGCCAGCAGGCGCCTGAAGCGTGAGGGCGGCATGCCCTTCTCCGCCAGGAACTGCCGGTTGAAATTGGACAGGTTGTTGAAGCCGACCTCGTAGCAGATGTCGGTGATCGAGGCCTGCTCGTCGCTCATCAGGATCTGGCAGGCGAGGTTGATGCGCAGCCGCTTGACGTATTGCACCAGCGACATGCCGGTGTGGCGGCGAAACGAGCGCGAGAAGGCGCCGGTCGACTGGCCGGCAATGGCCGCCAGATCCGCCTCGTCGAACAGCTGCGTCAGGTTCTCCCGGATATAGGCGAGCGCCTTGTTCATGCCGGCGGTCATGTAGCCCGACGGATCGGGCCGGTAGCTGGCGCTGGCCAGCAACTGGAATTCCTGGGCGCGGCTGAGCAGGCCTGCAATCATCATGAACAGCTCGATGCGGCGCACACCCTGCGCCTGCATCACCTCTTCCATCAGCGGCGCCAGCGCCTTGCTGGTGCGGTTGGAAAACAGCACGCCGCGACGCGACGCCTCGAGCAGATGGCCAAGTCCCGCCAGTTCCGGCAGCACATGCATGGCATCGCCGATGAAGCTTTCGGAAAACTGGATGATACGGCCGCGCAGCGGGATCGAACTGTCGCGGGGGATGTCGCTCACCCAATTGTGCGGCAGGTTCGGCCCCGTCAGCACCAGATTGCCCGGCTCGAACTCGCCAATGAAGTCGCCGACGAAATAGCGGCCGTTGGTGAAGATCACCTGATGCAGTTCATATTCGGGATGGAAGTGCCAACGCACCGTGTGGAAGGGGTAGCCGTGCGACCACGCCTTGAAGGACTCACCGCGTCGTATCTGGACAACTTCCAGGTCCGGTTCCATGTCCGTTTCCTCCCGGGCCGGTACGGATCGTTGCCGCATTCGGCCCAAATTCCCTAAACCGGCCGAATTGGTTTCGGCTCTGCATTTCGAGACCAAGGTACCGGCTCATGACAACAGGCGCCACCACGATTCGGGTCGGCGGATGATACTTTTTTAACCGGCAAGGGCTGCCGAGAGGCGATATTCGGGCAGGAGGGTCAGCCTTGCTGACGTGCTGGCCATGATTTGTGGGGCGGCCGGGTCATACCTTGAAGGTCGGCGTTCGGATCTTGCCCGCAACGACATTTGGATGGGTGCAGCCTGCGAGCCCGCTTCCGGATCGGATCGGCAACAGCATCATCTAAAGATATAAATACACTACATCTGCCGTGAGAAATTTTTCTTCGTCAAACATCCGTTTGCTCACCTTCAACCATTGATTAACTACCGTTCTTCATTCTGCGAATCGCCTGCAAGGCATGGTAAATCCAGGGATTCCTCAGTGCAGATTACCTCGGACCTCACTGTTACGATACAGAAGCTGGTATCCGCCAGGAGCGGCTTTGCTGGAACAAGCCAGCCGACGTTCCTCAAAGCTGGTACGTCCTTGCGGACCGAGGCTCCGGTCATCCGACCGGGCGCCGCCAGCAATGAGGACAACACCGAGTATGACTTGTTCGGTAGCTTTAGCCGAGGCCCCAAGGCGGACGTGCCAGCGACGTCATCCGCCAGTGCGGCACAGGCCTCCACCACGACGGCGGACGACCCCTATATGCTGGCCGGCAAGGCCAATTATGGCGAACTCTATGCCGAGTATACGCGCTTCATCATCTCGATGGTCGAGGCGGACCGCCGGCACGAAGACTCCACTGTTGCCCGCTATTTCATCCCTGCCGGCGAGACGCGGGAAACCGTGATGGCAATGGACGAGCATGACTATATTTGGGCTGTCGAGGACGAGATGGGGGCCGCCGCCGACCGCAGCCCGCAAGCGCAGGCGAACAAGGCGATCAGCAACCAAAGCCTTAGCTACGCCGACGCAAGCAGGATGGACTTCCGATTCATTGTTCAGCTTGCAGAAGGCATTGCCGGCTCTGAACGCAGCGTTGGCGCGCATCAGTCCCGAGGTCGTTGAGGCGCGTCTGCAAAGTATCGGCGACGACCCGAAGCTCCAACGTCTCGCGCAACAGATGGCCAAGAACGATATTCTCTCCGCCAAGACCAACCTACGCTACGTCGACGGGATCATCAAAGGTATCGAGAGTGGCTTCAACAAGATTGATGGCGATATTCTAGTGAAGAATGACCAAGGCCAGTACCAGCTTGGTGATTTCTCGATCTCGTTCAAGGGCGAGGCGATGCTGACCTCCAAGGACACATTCAAAGCGTTCACGGGCTGAGTCTCGTCGCGGCGCCCGGCGCCTCGGCGTGAAATCTCCCGGTGCGCCCCCCCGGCCGGCTGGCTTTGGAAACGACAAGCGGTGGCCTACCCCAAAGCGCGTCCCTTCACAACGCCAGGCTCCCCTGCTCCACTTCCTCGGCATTGGGGTCGCCCGGGGCCGTGGCCCAGGCCAGCTCAACGAGCGTCACGGTGCGCCTGCCTACCCCGTCGAGCTGGCAGACGATGAGCCCCTGCTCCTCGATATAGGTCAGGAGCCGCCGGGCGCGGCGCAGCGAGTGGGAGCCGTAGGCGCGGGCAATCGCGGCGTCGCTCGGGCACGGCCAGCCTTCCTTCGCCGCACGCGCGATCATCATGAACACGCCTTGCATGTCGTCGGGCAGCAGCGAGGCACGCACCGAGACATCCTGCCAGGCGTCGTCGCCTGCCGCCATGTCGGAGCCGAGGCCGGCGCGGGCGCGCGTCAGCATGCGTCGGAACTCCGGCAGGTCGGGCACGACCGAGGCGAGGCCTTCGATGCGGCAGCGGACCACGAATTCCTGATAGAGCACGCCGATGACGCGAAAACCCGCGTCGGGCTGCGCCAGGATGGCGCGCAGCACACGGTCGACGCGCTCGCGACGCTCCGCCAGATCCTCGGCGCTGATTTGCGGCTCCACCGGTTCGGGGCGGATTTCCAGCGCCGCCGACTTCGCCGCCATCAGCTGGTCGAGCAGGTCCGGCGACGCCATCCGGCGCGGCGCGCGCACGGCCTCTAGGGGCGGGGCGGCCAGAATGATCGCGCGAGCATCCTCCAGCGCCGCCTCCGGCATCGCCATCAGCCGCGGCGTGCCGTTGCGAGGGCTGGTGTCGGTCGGGCCGATGCGAAGCCCCAGCGGACGGCGCGACAGCGCTGGCCCCAGCGCCATGAACTGGCCGCGCTCCAGGTCGCGAAACGCCTCCGCCTGGCGCCGTTCCATGCCGAGAAGATCGGCGGCGCGCGCCATGTCGATATCGAGGAAGGTGCGGCCCATGAGAAAATTGGACGCCTCGGCGGCGACATTCTTGGCGAGCTTGGCCAGCCGCTGGGTGGCGATGATGCCGGCCAGCCCGCGCTTGCGGCCACGGCACATCAAATTGGTCATGGCGCCAAGCGAGAGCTTGCGCGCTTCGTCCGACACTTCGCCGGCCACCGCCGGCGCGAACAGCTGCGCCTCGTCCACGACGACCAGCATCGGGTACCAGTGGTCGCGGGCGACCTCGAACAGCCCGCCGAGGAAGGCGGCGGCGCGCCGCATCTGGTTCTCGGCATCGAGCCCTTCGAGATTGAGCACCGTGGAAACGCGATGGATGCGTGCCCGCTCGCCGGCCGCCTGCAGGCCGCGCTCGGTATGTTGCTCGGCATCGATGACCAGATGGCCGTAACGGTCGCCCAGTGAGACGAAGTCACCTTCGGGGTCGATGATGGTCTGCTGCACCCAGGGCGCGCTCTGCTCCAGGAGCCGGCGCAAAAGATGCGATTTGCCAGAGCCCGAATTGCCCTGCACCAAAAGCCGGGTGGCCAACAGTTCCTCGAGATCCAGATTCGCCGGGGCGCCGGCGGTCGTGTGTCCCATCTCGATCGCAACGGTCATTTCGACTCAAGGCTCCTTTCGCAGACGGGCATATCAACTGGGTCACAGCCAGTCGAGCGCGGATGGCCGCCAGTTCCGCGTTGCGCACAGTTGCCCTGACGCGATCCGTCGGGCGAACCCTGTGGATAGTAACCAGTCGTTCACCATCATCCGGCGTTCCGATTGCAGATACCAAGCATCCGCCTAGCCTGACCTCGCATCGCGTCCCCAACGTGGTGCGTCCCAACTCCGCCCCTGGCGACCGACGTTTTCAAGTTTCTTTCACAGTATATGTCGGTCGCCAATTTGGCGTGGTCCCCCATCCTGCCCTGACATCGTATGGACCCGCTCCATGGCGCAAACTTTGGGTTGACCCGTTCGGACCGCGAGGCGACACTTCACCCAACGCTGCAGGTGCGAGGAGGAATTGTGATGGACGAACCCGAACGGTGGCGCCACATGTCGACGGCGCCGAGGGATGGGAGCCGGATCCTGGTCACGGTGCGCCCATCCGAGCAGGGGCCGGCCGAAGTCGATCTCGCCTATTGGTCACGCGCTGACCAGTTCGCCTCGGAAGGCTGGCGCGCGTCGGACTCCTCGCCAGGGCGCGTCATCGAATACGCCGAACCGGAACTGAAATGCTGGATGCCGCTGCCGACAGCCAATCTCAGCCGCGCGTCCATGCCGGCGCCGTGGGAGGGTGACGACGCCCAACAGTTGGATGGCTCAGGGATTTAACGCTTTGACGGCTGAAGATTGGCGAAAGCGGCCAAACGGCCAATCTCCCCCCTTGTGGCAGGGCTGTCCGGGGAAAGTTTTGAGTGAATCGAAATGCCGCATGTGCATGCCCCGTAAAACGGGGTTTGTCCGTCTTCTCTCT
>NZ_JAMYRC010000039.1:0-60118 GCF_040321205.1 Mesorhizobium sp. M0496
AGGAATTGAGGAATTGAGGAATTGAGGAATTGAGGAATTGAGGAATTGAGGAATTGAGGAATTGAGGAATTGAGGAATTGAGGAATTGAGGAAAATGGCCCCATCTGGCGCTGGGTGCTACTTCTTTAATTCTTCAATTCTTCAATTCTACAATTCCTCAATTCTCCCGTTCCCCCATTCGGCCATCATCCAACCCGCGCGCGTGCCTCCAGATAGCGGCTGATCGCGGCGTTGAGTTCGCCGCCGAGGATGAAGATCGCCGAGACCATGTAGAGGAAAACCACAGCGATCATGATCGAGGCAAGGCCGGCATAGGTCGTCACATAGGACGAGAAGTGGTCGAGATAGGTGGCGAAGATGGTCGATCCGACTAGCCATGCCGCCAGCGTGAAGATGATGCCCGGCACCAGCGAGACGAAGCGGCGCTTGCCCGCCGGCAGCCAGAAATGCACGGCAAACAAGCCGCCGACGATGACCACCGAGGCGATGACATAACGCCACAGCGTGATCGTGCCCATATAAGGCTTGATCCAGTCGATATGGGCTTCGGCGAGCCGCGCCAGCAATGGCGCGAACACCAAAAGCACGCTGATCGCCAGGAAACCGGCCGTCGCGATGAGAACGAAGATAATGCTTTGCACCCGGCGGTAGATGATGCCGCGCGTTTCCGACACGCGATAGGCGCGGTTGAGCGACGTGCGTAGCGCCTCGATGCCGTTCGAGGCAAAGTAGGCGGCAAGCAGCACGCCGTAGGTCAAGAGGTCGGTGCGCCTGACGGTCAGCACATTGAGCACTTCGCGCGCGATCGGCTTGGCGATCTGTTCGGGCCAGGTGTCGAACACCAGATGCACGGCCGTATCGGAGAACGCCTGCGCGCCGAGAAAGCTCGCCAGCGTCGTGGCGAAGATCAGGAACGGGAACAGCGCCATCAGCGATGTTATCGCCAGATGGCTGGCCATCGCCCAGCCATCATCGGTGTTGAAATGGCCAAGCGCGTCGTAGAGAACTCGCTTGAGGGCTACGATCTTCCGCAACAAGAACAGCGCCCTCCAATTGTCTCCACGCCGGGAATATGGGAAGGGATTGCGGCAAATGGCAACCCTTGGCGAAACCACGAGCAGTCCGGCGCAAGAATTGCGCTCGATCATCGTCACCGGAGCATCTTCGGGGATAGGCGCGTACTGCGCCCGCGCGTTGAAGGCGGAAGGCTGGCGGGTGTTCGCGACAGCGCGCAAGCCGCAGGACATCGCCGCACTCGAAGCCGACGGTATCGAGGCCTTCTATCTCGATTATTGCGAACCGGATTCCATCGCCGCGCTGGTGACGGCTGTGCTCGATCGCACGGGCGGCAGGCTCGACGCCCTGTTCAACAATGGCGCCTATGCGCAGCCCGGTGCCGTCGAGGATCTGCCCGTCGCAGCGCTCAAGGAGCAGTTCGAGGTGAATTTCTTCGGCTGGCATGACCTGACCCGCCGGCTGGTGCCGGTGATGCGCCGCCAGGGGCGCGGCCGCATCGTCCACTGCTCGTCGATCCTCGGCTTGATGCCAGTGCGTTTCCGCGGCGCCTATTCGGCGTCGAAACACGCCTTGGAGGCCCTGATGCTCTGCCAGCGCCAGGAACTGGCCGGGAGCGGCGTCCATGTTTCGCTGATCGAGCCGGGGCCGGTGAAGTCAAAGATCGCCAGCAATGCGCTTCCCTGGTTTCTCAGGAATATCGACCACGAGACGTCCGTCCACCGCCTCGACTATGCGGCGCAGCTGGAGCGGCTGCGGGCCGGCGGCAGCCAATCGGCCTTGAAGCCTGGGCCGGAAGTGGTTCACGCGGCGCTACGCCATGCACTTCTGTCGCGGCGCCCGCGCCCGCACTATGTGGTAACAGTGCCGGCCAGAATCGGTGCGGCGCTCAAACGCATCCTGCCCGCTTCGATGCTCTATCGCCTGCTCGCCAAGCGAGCCTGAAGCCAAACAACTGGAAACGCAATAATGGCATCCGTCTTCAACATCCTCGCCATTCTGGTCATGGTCGCCGTGGTGATCGTTCTCGTTCGCGGTCTCATCAACATGATGCGAGGTGGTTCGGGCGTCACCTCGAACAAGCTGATGCAGACGCGCGTTCTGTTGCAGGCCGTGGCGCTGGCGCTGATCCTGCTTGCGGTGTATTTCACCCGCAAGTGAGGATATCGGTAGCCGGGAGGCGACGTGGTCAAGCTCAACAAGATCTACACCCGCACCGGCGATGATGGCACCACGGGTCTCGGCACCGGCGAACGGCGGCTGAAATCCGATCTGCGGGTGGACGCCTACGGCACGGTCGACGAGGCCAATGCCTGCATTGGCATCGCCCGGGTCCACACGGCATCGGCCCACCCCGAGCTCGACGCCATGCTTTCCCGCATCCAGAACGATCTATTCGACCTCGGCGCCGATCTCGCCGTGCCAGACGATGGCAAGCCGCTCGGCTATGAACCGCTTCGCATCATCGCCGTGCAGACCGACCGGGTCGAGAAGGACATCGACCTGCTCAACAAGGAGCTTCAGCCGCTCAAATCCTTCGTGCTCAATGGCGGCACACCGGCAGCGGCGGCACTTCACCTTGCCCGCACCGTGGCGCGGCGGGCCGAACGGCTGATGGTGGCCCTGGCCCAGGACCCGGACGAACACGTCAACCGCGACGGGCTGAAATACATCAATCGCGTCTCGGATTTCCTGTTTGTCGCCGCCCGGGCGGTCAATGACAACGGAAACGCCGACGTGCTATGGGTTCCCGGCAAGAACCGCTGATCGTCGAAAGCGGAAGAGGATCTGGGAAATGTTCATCCCGCTTTACGACACCAACAGGCTGCGGCACATCCGCCTGCAATATGTGACGATCGGGCTGATCGTGGCCAACGCGCTGGTCTATTTCGCCACCGCGCTAGGCGGCGAGAGTTTCACCAATGCCGCAGTGCTTGGTCTCGGCTTCATCCCGTCGGTCGTCCATGACACTGCCGAGCTTGACCCTCGTTTCATCGTCATCCCCGAAAGCCTGAGCTACCTCACCTATTCCTTCCTGCACGCAGACATCTTCCACCTCGGCGGCAACATGCTGTTCCTGTGGGTGTTCGGTGACAATGTCGAGGACGCGCTCGGCCACATCCGCTACCTCATTTTCTACCTGTTGTGCGCCATTGCGGGAGCCGCGTTCCAGGGTTTGATCGCCTGGGATTCCCAGGTGCCGCTGATCGGCGCGTCCGGCGCCATTGCCGGCGTGGTCGTCGCCTATCTGATCCTTTATCCCAGGGTGAAGGTCTGGGTGCTGGCCTTTGCCCGCATCCCGCTGCGCATCCCCGCCTTCATTCCGCTCATCCTGTGGGTGCTGTTCCAGGTGGTGATGTTTGCCGCCGGCGGCGAGGATCAGATATCATGGGCCTGCCATATCGGCGGCATAATCGCCGGCGCTGTGCTGGTGCTGGTTCTGCGCAGCCCCGGCGTGCCGCTGTTTGCCGGCGCTGACGACGATGCAGCGATCGCCGCTCCCAACCAGCCGCAGGCCACCGCTGAACCATTGGCGCCTGAGCAACCTGCCGCGACGCAATGGGGGCGAGGAAACGCTTCCAGTTCGGACTGAACCGATTTGAGCCGCTCGCGGCGTATTGACGTGCAGGGTTGCCACAATTACGGAAACGTCTCCGCCGCAGCCAAAGGCGGTCAAAGACCAGAATTTCCATCCGGCCAGAATTTCCATCCGGCCAGAATTTCCACCCGGAATGTCGGCTTTCGACAACTCAGAACGGGCGCAGGCTGCTATAGCGCGCCCAACTAGCGTGAAGAGGTGACAGGCAAATGAAGATCCTTGTGCCCGTGAAGCGGGTTGTGGATGCGAACGTCAAGGTTCGCGTGAAGGCTGATGGTTCGGCGGTGGAACTCGCCAACGTCAAGATGGCGATGAACCCATTCGACGAGATCGCAGTGGAAGAAGCAATCCGGCTGAAGGAAGCCGGCAAGGCGGAAGAGATCATCGTCGTCTCGATCGGCCCGCAGCAGGCGCAGGAAACCCTGCGCACCGCGCTCGCCATGGGCGCCGACCGCGCTATCCTGGTCAAGACCGACGAACAGACCGAGCCGCTCGGCGTCGCCAAGGTGCTGAAGGGCGTCGTCGACGCCGAACAGCCCGGCCTCGTCATCCTCGGCAAGCAAGCAATCGACGACGACTCGAACCAGACCGGCCAGATGCTGGCGGCGCTGCTGGGCTGGGCGCAGGGCACCTTCGCCTCCAAGGTCGTGATCGAGGGCGACAAGGCCAAGGTGACGCGCGAGGTCGACGGCGGCCTGCAGACGGTGGAGCTGAAGATGCCGGCGATCGTCACCGCCGACCTTCGCCTCAACCAGCCGCGCTATGCCTCGCTGCCCAACATCATGAAGGCCAAGAAGAAGCAGTTGGACGAAAAGAGCCCGGCCGACTACGGCGCCGACGTCAAACCGCGGCTGAAGGTCATCAAGACCGAGGAGCCGAGCGGCCGCAAGGCAGGCGTCAAGGTCAAGAGCGTCGCCGAACTGGTCGACAAGCTGAAGAACGAAGCAGGCGTTTTGTGAGCGATCGGGAAAGGAACAGACAAATGGCAATTCTCCTCATCGCAGAACACGACAACGCCACTCTTTCCGACCAGACCGCCAAGGCGCTTTCGGCGGCGCTGCAGATCGGCTCGGACGTGCACGTGCTGGTTGCCGGCAAGGGCGCCAAGCCGGCAGCGGACGCCGCCGCCAAGCTCAAGGGCGTGAGCAAGGTGCTGCTCGCCGAAGCCGACGAGCTTGCCGAGCGTCTCGCCGAACCGACGGCGGCACTGGTTGTGTCGCTGGCAGGCGCCTACGACACCATCATCGCCCCGGCGACCTCGTCGGGCAAGAATGTCGCGCCGCGCGTGGCTGCCCTGCTCGACGTCGCGCAGGTATCCGAGATCATCGAAGTCGTATCGCCCGACACCTTCAAGCGGCCGATCTATGCCGGCAACGCCATCCAGACGGTGCAGTCGACCGACGCCAAGAAGGTGATCACGGTCCGCACCGCCTCCTTCCAGGCTGCCCCCGAAGGCGGCTCGGCCTCCGTCGAGACCGTCAAGGCGGCAGCCAACCCCGGCCTGTCCTCCTTCGTCGAGAACAAGCTCTCGGAGACCGACCGTCCGGAACTGACCTCGGCCAAGATCATCATCTCTGGTGGTCGCGCGCTGGGCTCCTCGGAAAAATTCCAGGAGGTCATCCTGCCGGTCGCCGACAAGCTCGGTGCAGCTGTCGGCGCCTCGCGCGCCGCCGTCGATGCCGGCTATGCGCCGAACGACTGGCAAGTCGGCCAGACCGGCAAGGTCGTCGCCCCTGATCTCTACATCGCGGTGGGCATCTCCGGCGCCATCCAGCACCTCGCCGGCATGAAGGATTCGAAGGTCATCGTCGCCATCAACAAGGACGAGGAGGCGCCGATCTTCCAGGTTGCCGACTACGGCCTCGTGGGCGATCTCTTCGTCATCCTGCCGGAGCTGCAAAAGGTGCTTTGACGCTTTCTGCCAAAGCGTATTAAATGGTGAGGGGTGGGGTAGACGAAGTCGCCCCGCCCTTTTAGTTTGCACCGCACAAAAAGCAGGCCGCAAAAGGCCTTTTGACGGGATCGGTGTAATGAGCAAGATCGAAACGATCGGCATCATCGGCGCGGGCCAGATGGGCGGCGGCATCGCCCATGTCTCCGCGCTTTCGGGCTACAAGGTGCTGATCTATGATATTTCGCCCGACCGCATCGAGAAGGGCATCGCCACCATCAGCGGCAACATGGCCCGCCAGGTGGGGTCCGGAAAGCTCGACGAGAACGTGCGCAACGAGGCGATGGCGCGCATCGCTTCCGCCCCGGCGATGGCCGATCTTGCCGGTGCCGATCTGGTGATCGAAGCCGCGACCGAGGACGAGACGGTCAAGCGCAAGATCTACGCCCAGCTCTGTCCGCAGCTCAATCCCGAAGCCATCCTGGCGACCAACACCTCGTCGATCTCGATCACGCGGCTTGCCGCGCAGACCGACCGGCCGGAGCGGTTCATCGGTATACATTTCATGAACCCGGTGCCGCTGATGAAGCTGGTCGAATTGGTGCGCGGCATTGCCACCGAGGACCAGACCTTCGAGGCGGCAAAGACCTATGTGAAGCAGCTCGACAAGACGATCACGGTTTCGGAGGATTTTCCGGCCTTCATCGTCAACCGCATCCTGCTGCCGATGATCAACGAGGCGATCTACACGCTCTATGAGGGTGTCGGTTCGGTCGATGCCATCGACACCGCCATGCGGCTCGGCGCCAACCATCCGATGGGGCCGCTGCAGCTTGCCGATTTCATCGGGCTCGATACCTGCCTGTCGATCATGCAGGTGCTGCATGACGGCCTGTCGGACTCGAAATACCGCCCTTGCCCGCTGCTGGTGAAATATGTCGAGGCCGGCTGGCTCGGCCGCAAGACCGGGCGCGGCTTCTACGACTATCGCGGCGAGCATCCCGTCCCTACGCGCTGATCGGATCCGCGTCAGCAGCAGGCTTTCGGGACCGGCTCTGATCAGGACGCCGCGGCCAGCGGCTCGGGCCGCTGTGTCCTGTCGGCCATGCTCTCGCTGTCCGGCGCCACGCAAACGCAGCCACGGCCTGCCGCCTTGGCCGCGTAGCAAGCGGCATCGGCCCTGGCGATGATCTCGTCGACTTCGCCGCAATTGGCGCCGATCGCAGCCAGCCCGATGCTGGCGCCGATCACGTGAGGACGGTCGTCCCAGGTGAAGTCCAGGCCGCCGATCGCATCGATGATGGAGCGCGCCGCGATCTTGGCGCCGGCCGCCGAACCCGATTTCAGAATGACCGCGAATTCGTCGCCGCCCAGACGAGCGACGATGTCATCTGGACCAAGCACGCCGCGAACCGCCCCGGCAACCCGCTTCAGCAGCGCGTCTCCCGCGGCGTGGCCGCCCGTATCGTTGACCAGTTTGAAGTGGTCGAGATCGATGAACATGAACTGATGTCCGCTACCTTTGCCCGAAGTGCCGTCCTTGCGCGCCTGACCGACGAGGTCCTCCATGGCGCGGATGAAGCTCGAGCGGTTGGCAAGGCCGGTCAGCGCGTCATGCGCGGCGGCGTGGGCGAGCTGGCGCTGCAGCGCGCGCGCATCGGTGAAGTCCTGGAAGACGATGACCAGTCCGCAAAATTCGTTGCGCTCGTTGATGATCGGCGACACGACCTGACGGATGCTGCAGCGGGTGTCGTCGCGCCGGATGAGAACGGCGCGGCTGTTCTGGTCTGCAGGCGCCTGGCCGATCGCCGGTCGGGTCATGCCTATCCTGTGTCCCGTCTCTTCGTCGACCGCCCAGTAGACATGGCCCAGCATCTTGCCGAGAGCTTCGTCACCGGCAACACCGGTCAGCTTTTCGGCGACCGGATTCATGAAGGTGACGCGGTTTGCGGCATCGGTGCAGATGACGGCATCGCCGATCGACTGCAGCGTCACCCTGAGCCGCTCCTTTTCATCGGCCAGCATTGCCGCCGATACGATGAGGCGTGCTTCGGCCTCCTTGCGCCGGGTGATATCGATCAGGCTGCCGATGGCCCTGACCAGCCGCCCGTCCTTGTCACGCTCGATGGCCTTGCCGCGGTCGAGGAACCACATCCAGTGGCCATCCTTGTGGCGCATCCTGAACTCGGCTTCGAAGAACGGCGTCTTGCCCTCGAGATGGGCGCGATCCGCTTCGGCGACAGTCTCGCGATCATCGGGATGGATCATCGTCAGCCAGCGGTCGGTGTCGCCGTCGAGCTCGCCATCCGCATAGCCCAGCATCTTGACCCAGGTCGAGGAATAGGTCGTGCCGCCCTTGCGCATGTCGAGGTCCCAGACACCTTGGCCGGCGCCGGCCAGGGCGAAATTCCAACGGGTTTCCGCTTCGGCAATGCGCACCTCGGCCTGCTTGCGCGCGTCGATGTTCTCGATCTGCGAGACGAGATAGAGCGGGCGGGCGCTGCTCTCGTCGCGAATGACCGAACCGGCAAGATGCGCCCAGACGGGTGTGCCGTCCTTGCGGAGATACCGCTTCTCGAAGTGGAAGGAGTTGACCGTGCCGGCTCTCATGCCGTCCATCGTTTCGCGCCCGATATGCAGATCTTCGGGATGCGTGATCTGGAAGAAGGTGAGCGCCTCGATCTCCTCGTTTGTGTAGCCAAGCATGGCGGCGAAGGCCGGATTGGTCTGAAGAATACGCCCGTCGAGACCGACAACGACGATGCCGATTGCCGAATCCTC
Source organism: Mesorhizobium sp. M0496 (assembly GCF_040321205.1). Lineage (NCBI taxonomy): Bacteria > Pseudomonadati > Pseudomonadota > Alphaproteobacteria > Hyphomicrobiales > Phyllobacteriaceae > Mesorhizobium > Mesorhizobium sp. M0496. The sequence goes on from NZ_JAMYRC010000039.1 coordinate 8,286, forward strand.
CATGGCGCGTCGAAAGCGCTGTTCGCTCTCCGAGATCTGCCGGCGATCCTCGCTGATCCGGCGGATGAACAGGGCGGCAAGGACAAGGGCGCCCACCGCTACCCCCACCGAGATCTGCAGGCAGAATTTCAGCGCCTCGATGTCGACGTCAAGGCGCGACAGCAGGATCGAGGCCGCCACGACGCTCAGGCCGGCTAGGAGCAACGCCAACCCTGTGTGTCTAAAAGATTTTCGGCCGGTCAAACCTTGCCACATCACGATACGTGCCACCCCCGTGCGCAAACGCATGTTGTCGCATCAACCTTGACGGATCGATTTTAAGGAAAGGTTGCGTCCGGCATACCGGCACTATTGCGAACCGACAAACAATTGCCGGCATGATTAAGGATCGGTGTGCAGGGGTAGCGGTCGTGGCGGAACGCTACCAGCGCACGAAAAACCGCCCGCCAAGTGCGCCAAGCAGCGCGAGCACCGTGATCGCCAGCGAGTACCAGGTCGCGACGAAAAGCGGCGAGTCGTCGAAGCAGTGCGCGGCATAGAACGTCGCCGCCAGCCCGCCGGCGAGCAGGCCCGCCACCGCGCCGGCAAGTACCGGCCGTGTCGGCGCGCCGTAGCGCAGCATCCACAGGAAGATGGCAAGCGGACCGATCCCGATCAAAGGGATGAATGTCATGCAGACCATCATGTTGGAGCCGATCATCCTTGTGCCCCACAGCGCCTCCGGCACCATGAAAAGCTCCAGAACCACCGCCACGGCTACCAGCACCGGCGCCGCAGCCATCCAGGCCATTGCCCGGCCCATCGAGGCACCCGGCGCCGACAAGGCACGGATCAGGGCAAAGGCGCTGCTGGCAAGCACGATGGTGAAAACAAATTTGGAGAGAAAGCGCATCGTATGCGCGGCCGCCATGAAGTCCGGGCGCGGGCCGATGGTCAGCAGGAAGACGACAGCCGCGATCACCGCTGCCGCAGCGGCGGCCATCCACCAGGCCGAGTGTAATGGCATCGCCTTGCTGCTTGCATCGGCGTCCAGCGCCTTGATGAGATCGTCCGTCCTCATATCATTCCCGCCCAAACCGCCCCTGCCCGAACCGCTTGGCTATCGCCGCAAGTCCCCGATGCAGCGACACACGTACCGCCGTCTCGCTGATGCCGAACTTTGCCGCCGTCTCGCCGATGGTGCGGCCTTCCACCGACACGGCCGAGACCACCGAGCGCTGTGCCGGCGACAGGCCGTCCAATGCCCGGTTGATGTCGCGCTCGCTGACGGTTTCCGTTTCCGGCTCGGCGAAGGTCTCGGCGATATCGTCGACGTCGATTTCGATGCGCCGTCCGCGCCGCCGGAACGCGTCGATCAGCTTGAAGCGGGCAATTGCATAGATCCATGGCAACACCGGCGCATCCTGTCGCCAGGTATGCCGTTTCACATGAATGGCCAACAAGGTTTCCTGCACGACATCCTCGGGATCGACCCCGCCCTGCACGATCTTGCGCCGGACAAAACCGCGCACCAGCGCGGCAATCCGATGCAGAAAGTCGGCATAGGCCTTTTCGTCTCCCGCGATCGCGGCCCGCATCAGCCGGGAAAGCTCGGCCTCATCCTTGCCGCTCACAAGAGTTACTCCCCCGATTTTCGCGTCTCGGCGCTGATTTGTTACGTGGCCGGCGAAATAATGTCCAAGCCAAACTAGCTGCAAATCACGAAAGTTTGCGCCCCGGCGCCTGATTAAAATCGGCAAAGCAATGTTGACTATCCTGGTCAGGTATCGATAGGTGCAGCCCTGACAGACCGAAGACCCCAGAGATCGAGGACAATGCCATGAAATACGCTCTTTCCACCCTCGTCGGCGCTACCGCGCTGGCAATCAGCCTGATCGGCGGCCCGGCGATGGCGGAAGATGATGGCATCATTGTCTACAATGCCCAGCACGAGAATCTTACCAAGGCGTGGGCCGAAGGCTTCACCAAGGAAACCGGCATCAAGGTCACCGTCCGCAACGGTGGCGACAGCGATTTCTCCAACCAGATCGTCGCCGAGGGTGCTGCTTCGCCGGCCGACGTGTTCCTGACGGAAAACTCACCTGCCATGGTGCTGGTCGAGACGGCCGGCCTGTTCGCGCCGGTCGAAGCCGACACACTGGCCCAAGTTCCCCAGGACTATCAGCCGGCCAGCGGCAAATGGGTCGGCGTCGCGGCGCGCAGCACGGTCTTTGCCTATAACAAGACCAAGCTCACCGCCGACCAGTTGCCCAAGTCGATGCTTGACCTCGCCGATCCAAGCTGGAAGGGCCGTTGGGCCGCTTCCCCATCGGGCGCCGATTTCCAGGCCATCGTCAGCGCGCTGCTGCAGCTCAAGGGCGAGGCCGCCACGGCGGACTGGCTGAAGGCGATGAAAACCAATTTCACCGCCTACAAGGGCAACAGCACGGTGATGAAGGCGGTCAATGCCGGCGAAATCGAAGGCGGCGTGATCTACCACTATTACTACTTCGGCGATCAGGCCAAGACCGGTGAAAACAGCGCAAATATCGAGCTGCACTATTTCAAGAACCAGGATCCGGGCGCGTTCGTTTCGATCTCCGGTGGCGGTGTGCTGGCTTCGAGCAAGCATCCGAAGGAAGCCCAGGCCTTCCTGAAATGGGTGACCGGCAAGGGCGGCCAGGACGTGCTGAAGACCGGCGATTCCTTCGAATACGCGGTCGGCAAGGGTGCGGAGTCCAACCCGAAGCTGGTGCCGCTCGCCGATCTGCAGGCGCCGAAGGTCGACGCTACGACGCTGAATTCCAAGAAGGTCACCGACCTGATGACGGCAGCCGGCTTGCTTTAGTTGTCATTCCTCCTAAAAGGACAGCCGACCACGCTCCCGCGGGAATTCGCCTTCCGCGGGAGTGATTTTGTTTTTCGAGATGGCATTCGTCGATGACGACACGCTGTGTTCCCAACCGCTATCGCGGTCCTTCAATTGCTGCCGCTGTACGGCAACGGCACGGCGTCTGACCTGATGCAGTCTGCGGTCGATCTGGCGCGCTCGGGCCTGCCTTCGGGCACAGGCCGAAGGGCTCGGCGACGCGCACCGCTTTGGCTGGTCATCGCCGCCATCTTCGTTGCGCTGCTGGCGTTGCTGCCACTTGCCTTCATCATCTGGATCGCGGTGCAGACCGGCTGGGAAACCGTCTCGGCGCTGGTTTTCCGCCCGCGTGTCGGCGAGCTTCTGGTCAACACTGTCCTGCTGGTCGCACTCTCCGTGCCGATCACCATCGCACTGTCGGTTGCGCTGGCCTGGCTGACCGAGCGCAGCGACCTGCCGGGCGCCCGGCTCTGGGCCTGGCTGTGCGTGGCGCCGCTCGCCATACCGGCTTTCGTGCACAGCTATGCCTGGATCACCATGGTACCCGGACTGCACGGCCTGTGGGCCGGCGTGCTGGTTTCCGTGATCGCCTATTTCCCGCTCCTGTATCTGCCGGTGTCGGCGGCGTTGCGCCGTCTCGATCCCGCCCTTGAGGATGCCGCCGCCGCACTCGGCCTTGGGCCCCGGCGCGTGTTCTGGCGTGTTGTGCTGCCGCAATTGCGGCTTGCCATCTGCGGCGGCTCGCTGCTGGTCGGCCTGCACCTGCTGGCCGAATACGGCCTCTATGTCTTCATCCGCTTCGACACCTTCACCACGGCTATCGTCGACCAGTTCCAGTCGACCTTCAACGGACCGGCCGCCAACATGCTGGCTGGCGTGCTGGTGAGCTGCTGCTTCGTGCTGCTCGGGCTCGAAGTGCTGGTACGCGGCGAGGAACGCTATGCCCGTGTCGGCTCAGGTGCGGCGCGCTATCAGCAGCACGCAAGCCTTGGACGCGCCACCATTCCTTGCCTCGCCTTGCTTGTCGTTACTACGCTGCTGGCGCTCGGCGTGCCCTTCGTCACCATCGGCGGCTGGCTTGTCGCCGGCGGCGCCTCTGTCTGGCGCCTCAACGAGATCGGCCTGGCGCTTGGCCAGACGCTGTTCCTGGCGCTGGCCGGCGCCTTGCTCGCCACTGTCGCCGCCATGCCGATGGCCTGGATCTCGATCCGCGCGCCGGGGCCATTGCAGCGTCTGCTGGAGGGCTGCAACTACATTGTCGGCTCGTTGCCGGGTGTCGTCATTGCGCTGGCGCTGGTCACCATCACCGTGCGCATCGCGCTTCCGCTCTACCAGACCCTGTTCACCATCCTGGTGGCCTATGCGCTGATGTTCCTGCCGCGCGCGCTGGTCAGCCTGCGGGCGTCGATTGCGCAGGCACCGGTCGAACTCGAACGCGCCGCTTCCAGCCTCGGCCGGCCGCCGCTGCAGGCGCTGTGGTCGACGACGATCCGCCTGTCTGCACCAGGTGCCGCGGCCGGCATGGCGCTGGTGGCGCTTGGCATCATGAACGAACTGACCGCCACCCAGATGCTGGCGCCGAACGGCACCCGCACGCTGGCAATGGCGTTCTGGTCCTACAGTGGCGAGATTGATTATGCCTCGGCAGCACCTTACGCCTTCATCATGGTGGCTATGTCGCTTCCCTTGACCTGGCTGCTCTATGTCCAGTCGAAACGGATGGCCGGACGATGAGCTTTCTCGAAATCAGCGGCCTGCACAAGCATTACGGTCCGGTGGCCGCTCTTGCCGGCGTCGACCTGAGCGTCGCCAGCGGTAGCCGCACGGCGATTGTCGGTCCGTCCGGCTGCGGCAAGACGACCTTGCTGCGGCTGATCGCCGGCTTCGAGGCCCCGGACCAGGGCCGCATCACGCTCGATGGCGAGGTGCTGGCCAATGGCGGCGCGGCGGTACCAGCGCATCGCCGCGGCATCGGCGTTGTGGCGCAGGACGGCGCCCTGTTCCCGCATCTGACCATTGCCGACAATATCGGCTTCGGCATGGCCCGCGGCGAGGACAAGCGCGCTGAGCGCATCGTCGAACTCGCCTATATCGTCGGGCTCGACAAGGCGGTCCTCAAACGCCGCCCGCACGAACTCTCCGGCGGCCAGCAGCAGCGCGTGGCGCTTGCCCGCGCCATGGCGATGAAGCCCCGGCTGATGCTGCTCGACGAGCCGTTCTCGGCGCTCGATACCGGCCTGCGCGCCTCGATGCGCAAGGCGGTGGCCGAGCTTCTGGAAACCGCCGGCATCACCACCATCCTGGTGACGCACGACCAGGCTGAAGCGCTGTCCTTTGCCAGTCAGGTCGCGGTGATGCGCGACGGCAAGTTCTCGCAGATCGGTACGCCGCGCGACCTCTATTTCAAGCCGAAGGACAGGATGATCGCCGAGTTCCTCGGCGACGCCATCATCCTGCCGGCAAAGATATCAGGCGGCTTCGCCAGCTCGCCGCTCGGCCGCATCGCCATCGACACCAATGACAGCCGCGACGTTGCCCGCATCATGCTTCGGCCGGAGCAGATCGCGCTGAAAAGAACGTCGCGCGAGGGCATGTCGGGCACCTCGGACATGCTGTTCGGCGAAGTGACGGAATCGGAATTCGCCGGCTCGATGTGCACGATCGCGGTGCGGCTTTTGAACAGTGCCGATCCGCCTGATGCCGCCGCGATCGGCAACACGCCGCTGGTCCTGCGCAAACCGGGCATGGACGCGCCGGCGGTCGGCGAGATCGTCCGCCTGACCGTATCGGGAAAGGCACATGTCTTCGCCTGAACGCCGGCGCGTGGAATGTAGGACTATCTTTCCGATTAGCCGAGGCGCTTCCCCGCCTGATCGAACCAGTGCAGCTTTTCTGCCTTGGCAACCACGCGCAATTGGTTGCCAACCGTGGCGGTGGCACGACCAGCGACCCGCACGACGATCCTGCTGCCACCTGCGGCACAGTGAAGAAAACTTTCGGCGCCTACCGGTTCGACTGCCTCGACCAGCGCCGGCAGGACGAGCGCACCGGACGGCGCCTCCGCATTGAAGGTAACGTCGGCATCCTCGGGCCGAAAACCGACCGTCGCAGCTCTTGCCTCCTGAGGTGCGAAAACGATCGCCGTGCCGTCAGCGAGCACCGGGCCCGAGGAGCCTCCGGTCAGCGCCAGAAGATTCATCGGCGGCGCGCCAATGAAGGAAGCGACGAAGGTCGAGGCCGGCCTTTCGTAGACGTCGAGCGGCGCCCCCACCTGCTCGACCAGTCCGGCATTCATGACGACGAGGATGTCGGCCAGCGTCATCGCCTCGAGCTGGTCATGTGTGACATAGACCGACGTGACGCCAAGCGAGCGCTGCAGGTTCTTGATCTCGACGCGCATCTGGCCGCGCAATTTGGCATCGAGATTGGAGAGCGGCTCGTCGAACAGGAAAACCCTTGGGTTGCGCACGATGGCGCGGCCCATGGCGACACGCTGGCGCTGGCCGCCGGAAAGCTCGCGCGGGCGGCGATCGAGCAGCGCTGAAAGTTCCAGTATTTTCGCCGTCGCGCGGACCCGGCTGTCGATCTCGTCTTTCGGCGTGCCGCGGTTACGCAGCCCATAGGCCATATTGTCGTAGACCTTCATATGCGGATAGAGCGCATAGTTCTGGAACACCATGGCGATGTCACGCTCGGTCGGGCCGATTGAGTTGACGATCTTGCCGTCGATCGCAACCGTTCCCGAGGAGATGGTTTCGAGCCCGGCGATCATCCTCAGCAGCGTGGACTTGCCGCAGCCGGATGGGCCGACCAGCACGCAAAGCTCCTTGTCGGGAACGGCGATGGAAACGCCTTTCACGGCCTCGAAGCCGCTGGGGTAGACCTTCTTCACATCCTTCAGATCGACGGTCGCCATCAGCTTCTCACTTTTCGGAATCGACCAGCCCGCGAACGAACCAGCGTTGCATCAGCACCACGACCAGGATCGGCGGCACGATGGCCAGCATCGCTGTAACCATGACCAGGTGCCACTGCGTATCGGCATCGGCGAAGGAGACCATCTTCCTCAGCGCGATGACGATCGTATTCATGTTGCTGCTGTTGGTGACGAGCAGCGGCCACAGATATTGCGTCCAGCCATAAATGAAGAGGATGACGAACAGCGCCGCGATGTTTGTCCGCGACAAGGGCAACAGGATATCGAAGAAGAAGCGCCATGGCCCCGCACCGTCGACACGCGCCGCCTCCACCAGCTCACCCGGGATGGTCATGAAAAACTGACGAAATAGCAATGTGGCGGTAGCCGAGGCGATCAGCGGGATGATCAGGCCGGCATAGGTGTCGATCATGCCGAGATCGACCATCACCTTGTAGGTGGGCAGGATGCGCACCTCAACGGGAAGCATCAGGGTGATGAAGATCAGCCAGAAGAAGACCATCCGCAGCGGAAAACGGAAGAACACGATCGCATAGGCCGACAGGATAGAGATGAAAATCTTCCCCACCGCGATGCCGAGCGCCATGATCGTGGTGTTGAGCAGCAATCGACTGACACTGACGCCGCCGATGCGGCCGACGCCGCCGAACAGCGCTTCGGTGTAATTGTTCCAGAACTGATCGCCGGGCAGGAGCGGCAATGGCGGCTTAAGGATCGTTTGCAGCGTCTGCGTCGAGGCAACGAATGTGTAGTAGATCGGGAAGGCGACGATCAATATGCCGAGGATGAGCACGGCATGGGCGAGGAAAATGCGAGACGAGGACTGACCGATCATCGCTTGCCTCAGCCGTAATGGACTTTGCGTTCCACGTAGCGGAACTGGATGGCGGTGAGCGAGATGACGATGATCATCAGGATGACCGACTGCGCCGCCGAGTCACCGAGGATCAGATTGACGAAGCCGTCATTGTAGACCTTGTAGACCAGCGTCTCAGTGGTCTTGCCCGGACCGCCGCCGGTAACGGCATGGACGATGCCGAACGTGTCGAACAGGGCATAGACGGTGTTGACGACCAGCAGGAAGAAGGTCGTCGGCGCGAGCAGCGGGAAGACTATGGTCCAGAATCGCTTGGTCTCGCCGGCGCCGTCCATGGCCGCCGCTTCGATCAAGGTTTTCGGCACCGCCTGCAGGCCGGCGACGAAGAACAGGAAATTGTAACTGATCTGCTTCCAGGCAGCGGCGGACACCAGCAGGATCATGGCGTGGGTGCCGTTGAGCAGTGGATCCCAGGCGATGCCAAAACTCCTCAGCATGTAGGCCAGCGACCCGATCGACGGGTTGAAGAGGAACAGCCACAGCATACCGGCAATCGCCGGCGCCACCGCGTAGGGCCAGATCAAGAGCGTGCGGTAAAGACCTTTGCCGCGCACCACCTTCTCTGCCATGACCGCAAGCAGGAGCGCCACGCACATGGCGACGATAGCGGTCGCAAGGGAAAACACCACCGTGACCTTTATCGAGTTTAGGTAGGCCGGATCGGCAAGCACTTTCCTGAAATTGGCGAACCAGACGAACCTAGTCCTTAGTCCGAACGGATCCTGCCTGAGCATGGATTGGTAGAACGCCTGACCGGCCGGCCAGTAGAAAAAAACGAGCGTGATGGCTAGTTGCGGCGCCACCAGCAGGTAGGGGAGGACCTTGTTGGGAAACACGACGCGGGGGGTCACGGAGCCACTCCGAGTTGATGAGGCGGGCGGCACCATGCGGCACCCCTCTTCGCCAAGATGGCTTTGATGAGCGTTTCGGATTCGGCATCATCGACCATTGGCGAAATCGCAAAGGACGGCACTCCCCTCGCCGAGGGGAGATGCCTGACGGGACAGGTGGGTGCGCCGTAGAGCAAGGCCTCTGCGCTCGCTCTAATTCCCCAGCGCTTCCTTGATCGCGGCGTTGCCACGCGTAACCGCATTGTCGAGCGCCTGCTGCGCGGTTTGCTGGCCGGCGAGCATCTTCTCGAACTCCTCGTTCTGGATATCGCGCACCTGCGGCAGATTCGGCAAACGCACGCCCTTCGAATTGTCGGTCGGCGCCTTACCCGTCATCTGCAGGATCGGGGTCTCGCGACCGATATTCTTGTCATAGAAACCGGATTTCTTGGTCGCTTCATAGGCCGCCAACGTTACCGGCAAATAGCCCGACTTCTGGTGCAGGTACTCCTGCACGTCGGTCTTCGACAAATAGGCGAAGAAAGCAGCCACTCCCTTGTATTCCTCGTCGGATTTGTCCGCGAAAACCCACAGGCTGGCGCCACCCGGCGTCGTGTTCTGCGGCGCGCCCTTGGCGTCGCTGTCATAGGGCAATTGGCCGATGCCGTAATTCATGCCGGACTTGACGATATCGCCGAGCCCGCCGGAGGATTCAGTCATGATCCCGCATTCGCCGGCAAGGAAGATCTGCTTGGCTTCGGAAGTGCGGCCGCCATATTTGAAGGTGCCGTCCTTGGCGAGGTCTGCGAGCGCCTGGAAATGGTTGACGAAAATCGGCGCATTGATCTTGAGCTCGACATCGCCGCCGGCCAGACCGTTCTGCTGGGTGGCCCATGACACGTCATTCCAGGCCGCGAAATTCTCCAGATGGATCCAGGTCAGCCAGGTCGAGGTATAGCCGCAGGCGGCCGCGCCGCTCGCCTTGATCTTCTTGGCATCTTCCCACACCTCATTCCAGGTCTTGGGCGGGCTGTCGACGTCGAGACCAGCCTTCTGGAAGATATCCTTGTTGTAATAAAGGATCGGCGAAGAGGAGTTGTAGGGGAAGGAGAGCATGGTGCCGTCCGGCTTCGAATAATAGCCGACTATGCCTGGCAGGTATTGGCTCTTGTCGAAGGTCATTCCGGCGCTGGTCAACACATCGGCTGCCGGCTTGATTGCGCCTTCGGCTGCCATCATCACGCCAGTGCCGACATCGAACACCTGAATAATGTCGGGCGCCTGGCCGGCGCGGTACGCGGCGATGCCGGCATTCAACGTCTCGGGATACGTGCCCTTGAACACCGGAACGAGCTCGTAGTCGCTCTGGCTGGCATTGAAATCTTTGGAGATCTTGTCGACAACTTCGGCATTGGCGCCAGTCATGGCGTGCCACCAACTGATCTGCGTGACAGCAAAAGCGGAGGTTGAGGAAAGCAGCGTAAAGGTGGCGGCAACACCGGCCGCGAAGCCGAAGGACTTCATGTTTCATCTCCCGTTTGTCATTGGCGAAAGGGGCACTCCCGCAAAGGCAATATGTGTCGCTCATGACAATCAGACAACGGTTTTGTTGCAGATCGACGAACTTCACCCCTTTGCCTCACGCAACGCTCGCTGCCGCTTGGCGGCATGGAAAGCGATACGGTTAGCCGGCTTAGCGCGACGACAAGCGCGCCAGGAACTGCCGTCAGGACTGCCAAGCTGGCTTTCGACATATCAGCCCTGATTGCAGCCGCTGCAACCCGAAGAGACACGCCAGGGTTGTGGGCGACTTTATCGATCCTTCAACGGCAAAGCGCTACTCAATTCTGCTGCCTTGTTTATTTCCGATAGATCAGGTGAAATAAGATGCTGACGGTCTACAATTGCATCGTCAACGAACACGACCTGAGACTGGTCGCACTCGCCGCGCTGATCTGCGGGATTTCCTGTTTCTCTGCTGTCAACCTGCTTCACCACATCAGCCGCTCCACAGATCGGAACCGGCTTGCCTGGTTGATGATCGCGGCGACGTCGACCGGCTTCGGCATCTGGGCTACGCATTTCATCGCCATGCTCGCGTTCACACCAGGCATACCCAGTGCCTACGATCCGGCGCTCTCCGTGCTTTCGCTCGCTGCTTCGGTCGCGCTGACGGCGACCGGCATGTGGATCGCCACCTTGCGGGACGAGTTCGATTATCATCTCGTCGGCGGCGCCGTCCTGGGCGGCGGCATCGGGGCCATGCACTACATCGGCATGGCGGCATTCGAAGTCCAGGGCCGGATCGAATGGAACCTGTTGCTCGTCGCCGTTTCCTTGCTGGCCGGCGTGACGCTTGCGGCGCTGGCGCTGCGGGTCGTGCTGCGCCGCCCCTCCTTGCGAGCGACCTCCGTCGGCGCGGTGCTGCTGACGCTGGCGATCTGCACCTTGCATTTCATCGGCATGGGTGCCGTCTCGATCTTTCCCGATTCCTCGATCGCCATATCCCAGTACACGATCGAGCCGACCTCGCAGGCTTTCGCGGCCGCGGCCGCCACGCTGGTGATCCTGGTGCTGTCGGCATCGGCGCTGTGGATCGATTTGCGCTTCCGCCGCCAGAAGCTCGAAGTCGACCGCATGCACGGCCTGGCCAACGCCGCAGTGGAGGGCCTGATCGTCTGCGACGGCAACCGCATCATCAGCGCCAATGACAGCATTGCGAGGCTGACAGGCATGGCACCCGCGACGCTGAACGGAATGCAGCTTGGCGATCTCTTCGGGGCCGATATGTCCGGCTTCGGCGAACAGCCGCACGAGGCCGAATTGAGCGGCCGCGATGGCACAGGCATTCCTGTCGAACTGATTGCCCGGAGCATCGACTACTGTGGCAAGCCTCACAATGTGGTCGCGGTCCGCGACATTCGCGAGCGCAAGAAGGCTGAACTGGAAATCCTGCGCCTTGCCCATTTCGATCCATTGACCGGACTGGCCAATCGCCGCAGCTTTTCCAACCGGCTGGAGACGGAAATTGCTGCGATGAGCCGGGGAAGGAAAGGCGGCCACCTTGCGCTTCTGCTGCTCGATCTCGACCGCTTCAAGGAGGTCAACGACCTGTACGGGCACGGCGCCGGCGACGCCATGTTGCAGAAGGTCGCGCATTGCGCGACCGGCGTCCTTGGTCAAGGACAGCTGGTGGCGCGGCTGGGCGGCGACGAATTCGCCATCATCGCCCCGAACCTGACCGACCCGTTGGAGGCCGGCCGTATCGCCAACGCCGTGCTGACCGCCATGCGTGAGGAAAACCGGCTCTCGGTCGGCGGCGGCCTGGTGTCGGCCAGCATCGGCATCGCGCTTTATCCGTCGGATGCCGAAAACCAGGCCAGCCTGATAAGCCACGCCGATACGGCACTCTACCGGGCCAAGACCGAAGGCAAGGACACCTACCGCTATTTCGAGGCCTCGATGGGAGCCGAGGCACGAGACAAGCGCGTGATGGAGCACGAACTGCGCCAGGCGGTCGCGCGCCAGGAGTTCTACCTCGTCTACCAGCCGCAGAAGGAGATCAGCAGCGGCAAGATGGTCGGCTTCGAAGCTCTGATCCGTTGGCGACATCCGACACGCGGCGACGTGCCCCCGAACATCTTCATCCCCGTGGCCGAAGAGAGCGGAGCCATTGGCCAGATTGGCGATTGGGTGCTGACGGCGGCCTGCGAGGAAGCCGCCCGCTGGGAAAATCCGCTGACCGTGGCCGTCAATGTCTCGGCGGTGCAGCTTCACAATACCAATTTCAGCCGCAAGGTCCATGAAACGCTGCTGAATTCCGGGCTGGCGCCCGGCAGGCTCGAACTTGAGATCACCGAAACGGCGCTTGTGAAGGACATGCCGCGCGCGCTGGCGACCTTGCGGCAGGTCAAGGCGCTGGGCGTGCGCGTGGCGATGGACGATTTCGGAACCGGCTATTCCTCGCTTTCCAACCTTCGCGCCTTCCCCTTCGACAAGATCAAGATCGATGGCTCCTTCATCAAGTCCGTCGACAAGAACGGCCAGGTCGCGGCGATCGTGCGCGCCGTTCTGGGACTTGGGCGCGGCCTCGGCCTGCCGGTTCTGGCGGAGGGTGTCGAGACGCTCGGCGAGCTGAAATTCCTGGACGCTGAAGCCTGCGAGATCGGCCAGGGCTACTATATCGGCAGGCCTGGCCTCATCGAGGAATTCGGCGACCTGACCGGTGTCGACGCACCCACTGTCGGCAGCAAAGCCGCCAGCATGCGCGACAGAAGCGTTCTGGCCTTCGCGCCCACGCCTGCGCTCGCGACGCGCTTTTAGAGGCTTTCCGGCTTGAGCGCCGTCTCGACCAGCCGCCTGGCGTCCGGCCCCGACCATTCCGCAGGGCCGTTCATATGGGCGATCAGGCAGCCCTCGCCATCGATCAGCATGGTGACGGGAAGGCCGAGCGCCAGGCCGCGCGTCTTGAGGTCGTTGAACAGCGCCATCGTCGAATCCCGGTAGTAGCCCAGCGTCGCGACGCCGGTATCGCTGAGGAACTTCTTCGGCTTCACATCGTCACCGGCATCGACATTGACGGCGACCACCTCAAAGACGTCACTGCCCATTTCCTTCTGCAGCACATCGAGCGCCGGCATTTCGGCGCGGCACGGCGCGCACCATGTCGCCCACAGATTGAGCAGCACCGTCTTGCCGGCATGATCGGCAAGCGTCATCGGCTTGCCGTCCGGACCATTGAAGGCAAGGCTCTTCAGGGATTGCGGCGGATCGGCCGGCAGAAGGGCTGCGACCTCGCCGGTTGCCGAAGCCGCGACCTTCTTGGCGCGGTCGCTCTTGGCGGCACAGGCGACATCGTCCTTGCTCTCGCCGACGGCAGCTTGTGCTGGTGCATTGTTGCCAGACCGGCTCTCGCTGACATATACCGCGACCGCGCCGGCCAGCGCGCCGGCCACCAAGGCGGCGAGGATCAGGCGCGGGGCCGGGAAGAATCTATTACCGTCTGCCATTTTCTCAAAACTGCTCCGAAGCACGGGTTATAGCCATGAGCGACAAGAAGACCAGCAACCAGATGTGGGGCGGACGTTTTGCCTCGGGTCCGGCCGCGATCATGGAAGCGATCAACGCGTCGATCTCCTTCGACCGCAAACTCTATGCGCAGGACATCAAGGGCTCGATCGCCCATAGCGAGATGCTGGCGCAAACGGGCATTATTTCGGCGGCCGATCAAGAAAAAATCACTCACGGGCTGAACACGATCCTGAAAGAGATCGAGGCCGGCAGCTTCGAGTTCTCGACCCGGCTCGAAGACATCCACATGAACATAGAGGCGCGCCTTGCCGATCTGATAGGCCCAGCGGCTGGCCGGCTGCACACCGCCCGCTCGCGCAACGACCAGGTCGCGGTCGATTTGAGGCTGTGGGTCAAGGACGAGTGCTTTCGCGTCGCCGAGGCGCTGAAAGGGCTGATCAAGGCGCTGCTGGAGCGGGCCGAGGAGCATGCGGCAACGGTGATGCCGGGCTTTACCCATATGCAGGCGGCACAACCCGTGACCTTCGGCCATCACTGCATGGCCTATGTCGAAATGTTTTCGCGTGACCTGTCGCGTGTGCGCGATGCGATCGAGCGGATGGACGAGAGCCCGCTCGGTGCCGCGGCGCTCGCCGGCACCAGCTTCCCGATCGACCGTCACCAGACCGCCAAGGCACTCGGCTTCCGCGAGCCGATGCGCAATTCGCTGGACAGCGTCTCGGACCGTGATTTCGCGCTGGAGTTCCTCGGCATGGCGGCGATCTGCGCCACGCATCTGTCGCGGCTGGCCGAGGAGATTATCATCTGGTCGACGCCGCAGTTCGGCTTCGTCAGGCTGTCGGACTCGTTTTCGACCGGCTCCTCGATCATGCCGCAAAAGAAGAACCCCGATGCCGCTGAGCTGGTGCGCGGCAAGACCGGCCGCGTCACCGGCCATCTCGTCGGCCTGCTAACGGTGATGAAGGGCATGCCTTTGACCTATGGCAAGGACATGCAGGAAGACAAGGAATCGGTGTTCGATGCCGCCGAGACGCTGGACCTGATGCTAGCCGCGATGACCGGCATGGTTTCGGACATGACGGTCAACGCAGCCGCGATGAAGAAGGCCGCTGGCGCCGGCCACGCGACCGCGACCGACCTTGCCGACTGGCTGGTGCGCACGCTCGGCCTGCCGTTCCGCGAGGCGCATCATGTCACCGGCCGGGCGGTGGCGCTGGCCGAAGACCAGAAGGTGGGGCTGGAGAGGCTTTCGCTAGAGGATCTGCAGTCGATCAATCCCGGCATCACGGCGGACATATTTTCGGTGCTGGCGGTGCAGAACTCGGTCAAGAGCCGCACCAGTTTCGGCGGCACGGCGCCGTCGGAAGTGAGGAAGCAGATCCGCGCCTGGAAAAAGCGACTGGCGAAAGCATGATGCCGGATATTGCGACCAGCAATATCGCTGATATTGCGCCCAGCAATATCTCGGGGTGCAATACGCCGAGAACTCGGCTAGAAGCGGCGGCTGACAAAAGTTTCAGACGGATGGATCGATGACCGGAAGCAGGATTTTGGTGACGCTGACGCTGCTGGTTGCGATGGCGGCCGTTTCGGCCTGCGGCAGGAGGGCCGGTCTCGACACGCCCTATGAGGCAGCCGTGCAAGCGCGCAAGGATGCCTCCAAGGCCCACCAGCCTGTGCCGCCGGAGCCGGAAAAACCGGTCGTGGACAAGAAGTTCATCCTCGACCCGCTGATCTAGAACCGATGAGGCTGGGTTGGTCTTTCTAAACCCGATCTCATAGCGCTCCAACTTCCCGGAACCATTCTCGTGAACCATTTCGACTACCGCGACGGCGTGCTGCATGCCGAGGACGTGGCGATCCCCGATATCGCCGCACAGGTCGGCACGCCGTTCTACTGCTATTCGACGGCCACCTTGACCAGGCACTACCGGGTGTTCGCGCAGGCCTTTGCCGGGCTCGACGCGCTGGTCTGCTATGCCATGAAGGCCAATTCCAACCAGGCCGTTCTGCGGACGCTGGCGAAGCTCGGCGCCGGCGCCGACGTGGTTTCGGAAGGTGAATTGCGCCGGGCGCTGGCCGCCGGCATCCCGGCCGGCAAGATCCTGTTTTCGGGCGTCGGCAAGACCGCACGCGAAATGGACTTTGCCCTTGCCGCCGGCATCTTGTGCTTCAACGTCGAATCCGAGCCTGAACTCGAGCTCTTGTCGGCCCGAGCCGTGGCGCTTGGCAAGGTGGCGTCGATCTCGCTGCGCATCAATCCCGATGTCGACGCCAAGACCCACAAGAAAATCTCCACCGGCAAGGCCGAGAACAAGTTCGGCATTCCGTGGCAGAAGGCGCGTCAGGTCTATGCCCGCGCGGCAACGCTTCCCGGCATCAAGATCACCGGCATCGACACCCATATCGGCAGCCAGATCACCGAGTTGCAGCCTTTCGACGACGCCTTCGCCCTGCTTGTCGATCTGATCGGCGCGCTACGCACTGACGGCCATGCCATCGAGCATATCGATCTCGGCGGCGGCCTCGGCATTCCCTACCGCGTCGACAACAATCCGCCGCCCTTGCCCGACGCCTATGCCCAGATCGTCAGGAAGCATGTCACCAAGCTCGGATTGAAGGTGATGTTCGAGCCGGGCCGGCTGATATCAGGCAATGCCGGCATCCTCGTCTCGGAAGTGATCTTCGTGAAGGAAGGCGACGCCAAGAACTTCCTCGTCGTCGACGCCGCCATGAACGATCTGATCCGGCCGACGCTCTACGACGCTTTTCACGACATCCGCCCGGTCGTGCAGCCGCCGGCCGATACGCCACGCATGATGGTCGACGTGGTCGGCCCCGTCTGCGAGACCGGCGATTATATCGGCCTCGACCGCGATCTGCCCAGGCTGAGGGCCGGCGACCTGATTGCCGTCTCCACCGCCGGCGCCTACGGCGCGGTCCAAGCCGGCACCTACAATACCCGCCTGCTGGTGCCGGAGGTGCTGGTTGACGGCGACCGTTTCCATGTCGTGCGGCCGCGTCTGACCTATGACGACCTGATCGGGCTGGATTCCGTGCCCGACTGGCTCGCATAGAAGCGGCTCGGCCCGGATGCCGGGCCGTTGTGCTACAGCCGGTTGTGGATGAGCGCCCTGACATCGGCGATCCCATTCTCGTCACGGCGGTAGAACGTCCATTGCTTGATGCGTCTGGCGCGCAACAGGCCGGCCTGGGTGAGCACGCGCATATGCTCGCTCAACGTCGCTTGTGTGATGCCGAGCTTCTCGGCGATCAGCAGCGCGCAAACGCCGTCCTCGACCAGATCGCCGTCCGCCTGGGGCGGGAAATGCGCGCGCGGATCCTTCAGCCAGTCGAGAATCTGCAGCCTGCGTTCGTTGGCAATCGCCTTGAAAACATCAACCTCTTGCATTTAGGCATTTTGCCAAGTTACTAATTACTGTCAATCCCGAGGAGATCACCATGTTGCAGGGCAATACCGTGACACGCGAGCGCATTGCCGCGATGGAACCGCGCATCCGCCCCTATATCAGGCACACACCGGTGCTGCGCGTCGACATGGCTGACTTCGACCGGCCGCCGCTGACGGTCGACCTGAAGCTCGAATGCCTGCAGCATTCCGGCTCGTTCAAGGCACGCGGCGCCTTCACCAATCTCCTGGAACGGCCGGTCCCCAAGGCGGGTGTCGTCGCCGCGTCGGGCGGCAACCATGGTGCGGCCGTCGCCTATGCCGCCATGCGGCTTGGCCACAAGGCGACCATCTTCGTTCCGGAGGTGAGCCCGGTGGCCAAGCTGGAGCGAATCCGCAGCTACGGCGCCGAGCTGATCGTCGGCGGCGCCCGCTATGCCGAGGCGCTGGCCGCCAGCGAACGGTTCGCCGAGGAAACCGGCGCCTTGCAGATCCATGCCTTCAACCAGCAGGAGACGCTGATCGGCCAGGGCACGCTTGGGCTGGAAATCGAGCGCGACCTGCCGGAGATCGACACGCTGCTGGTCGCTGTCGGCGGCGGCGGCCTGATCGGCGGCATCGCTGCCTGGTTTGCCGGCCGCATCCGCATCATCGCCGTCGAGCCGGAAGGGGCACCAACGCTTTACCGCGCCTTCGAGGCCGGACACCCCGTCGATGCACCAGCCGAGGGCATCGCCGCCGATTCGCTGGCGCCAAAGCGTGTCGGCGAAATGATGTTCCCGATCGCCGAGGCCTTTGTCGAACGCTCGATCCTGGTCAGCGACGACGACATCATCGCCGCGCAAAAGGCGCTGTGGAACCGGGTCCGCATCATCTCCGAGCCGGGTGGCGCCGCGGCCTTTGCCGCGATCCTGTCCGGCCGCTATGCGCCGACACCGGGCGAACGCGTCGCTGTGCTGGTCTGCGGGGCGAACGCCAACCTCACAACCTTTTGACCGCAACCATGACTATGGAACTATAACGGCGGCCTTCACGTTTTTCCAAACTGCCTCGCCTTTGCCGTGTTTGCTGGTATTCTTTGAGTCGTGAGGCTTGGGCTATCGTGCCCGCACCACAGCATGATCCCGAAGAGTGGAATCCGGTTTTCGGAAACTGATCATGCTCAAGAAGATAGAGCCCTGTCCCGGTTCTTTCGGGATGGAATAGGCTTTAGGAAGGGCCGATGACGCAACGACCCACCTTCAGCAGCGATCGCGGCCTGGCCGGGCGCCTAGCCTTGAGCCGGCTGGCGACGCGGGTCTCGATGATGGTCGAGCGTGGCTGGCCGTTGCTGCTCCCGCTCGTCATCGTCGCCAGCCTGTTCCTCAGCGTTTCATGGCTCGGCATCTTCTCACGGCTGCCGGATATGGCGCGCATCGGCCTTGTCGCCGCCTTCGCCATCGCGGCGCTGGCCGCGCTCTATCCGCTGCGCTTCTTCCGCATCCCTGGTGCCGCCGAAATCGACCGCCGCATCGAGGCGGCCAATCAATTGCTGCACAGCCCGGTGCTGGTGCAGACCGACCGGCCTAGCGGCAAAGAAAGCAGCTTCTCGCAAGCGCTCTGGCGCGAACACCAGAAGCGCATGGCCGGAAAGCTCGACAGCCTTGGTGCCGACCTGCCGCGCACGCGCGTGCCGGAGCGCGACCCCTGGGGGCTGCGCGCGGTGGCGGCACTTTTGTTCGTTACCGCCTTCGCCTTCTCCTTCGGGCCGACGGGCGGCAGGGTCAGCGACGGGTTCAATGCCCATGGCGCGCAAGATGCCGTGCCGCCGCGCATCGACGCCTGGGTGACGCCACCGGCGTATACCGGCAAGCCGCCGATCTTCCTGACCGCCGACGCCAACCAGGCGACGCCGACCTTCACCGTTCCCGAAGGCAGCGATGTGTCGTTGCGCGTGACCGGCGGCTCGGGCGAGGAAACGCTCGACTATGCCGACAAGAATGGCAATTCCCGCGCCATCGACCCGGCCGGGCCGCAGGCCGCCGCTACGGCCAAGCCTGCGGCAAGCCCGTCGACGCCGTCCAAAGTGCGCCAGTTCACCGGCAAGCTGACCAATGACGGCACGCTGACGCTGACATCGGGCGAGGATCAGCTCGGCCGCTGGGCCTTCGCGGTCATAGCCGACAAGCCGCCGCAGATCCGCTTCGTCGGCGAGCCGAAGCGGGCCGCCAACGGCGCCTTCGAACTCAATTACCAGATCGACGACGACTATGGCGCCGCCAATGCCAAGGCGGTTTTCACACTTGCCGATCCGCAGGCACCGAATGCCCATCCGCTCTATGGTCCGCCTGAAATGCCACTGTCGCTGCCGCGCCGCGGCGGCAAGAATGCCGCCAGGACCTCTAAGGACCTGACTGAACATGTCTGGGCCGGCAACAGCATCAAGCTGACACTGGTCGCCACCGACGATGCCGGCCACACCGCATCGAGCGAAACCAAGACGCTGCTGATGCCGGAGCGGCCATTCGCCAATCCGCTGGCGCGGGCCGTGATCGAGCAGCGCCGCCTGCTGGCGCTCGACGCCAATGCCAAGCCCCGCGTGCTCGACCTGATGGACGCCATCACGCTGCGTCCCGAAGACACGTTCGACAATATGTCCCACTACCTCGCCATCATGAGCGCCCGCAGCCGGCTGAAGATGGCCGACAGCGACGATCAATTGCGCAACGAGGTCTCCTATCTCTGGGAGATCGCGCTCGGCATCGAGGAAGGCAATCTCTCGGCCGCGGAAAAGCGGCTGCGCCAGGCGCAGCAGGCACTTCAGGACGCCATCAAGAATGGCGCCAGCGACGCTGAAATCGAAAAGGCGATGAAGGAACTGCGCGAGGCGATGAACCAATTCCTGCAGGAATTCGCGGAGCGCGCCAAGCAGAATCCCAACGCCCCGCAGATGCAGCAGAATGGCCAGGAACTGCGCCAGAGCGACATCGACCGCATGATGGACCAGATCGAGAACCTGGCGAAGTCGGGCGACCGCGACAAGGCGCAGCAATTGCTGTCGCAACTGCAGGATATGATGAACAACCTGCAGGCCGGCCGTCAGCAGCAAGGCGGCCAGCAGGACAGCGAGATGCGCCAGCAGATGGACAAGCTCGGCGATATCCTGCGCCGCCAGCAGGAGATGATGAACGATACCTTCCGCATGGACCAGATGCAGCGCGGCGAACGCCAGCGCGGACAGAACCGCGACGAACAGCTCGGCGAAGGCAGCGGTCAGGACGAGGAGAAGCCGGGCGTCGGCGAGGACCGCGATCCCCTCGCCCGGCAAAAGCCGATGACACCCCAGGAATTCGCCGACGCGCTGAAGCAGCTGCAGCAGGGCCAGGGCCAGCTGAAAAGCGACCTCGAGCAGTTGAAGAAGGGGCTCGAAGGCATGGGCATGGAGCCCAATGAAGGATTTGGCGAGGCCGGCAAATCCATGGGCAATGCCGAACAGGCGCTCGGCGAAGGCGAAGGCGACGAGGCCGTCGGCCATCAGGGCCGGGCGCTGGAAGCGCTGCGCAAGGGCGCCAAGGACATGATGAAGCAGATGCAGGCCATGCAGGGCGACCAGGGCGGCAGCGAGCAAGGCGGCCGCCAGCAGAACGCCGATCGTGACCCGCTCGGCCGGCCGCGCGCCAGCCAGGGTCCCGACTTTGGCGATTCGGTGAAAGTGCCCGACGAGATCGACGTACAGCGAGCGCGCCAGATTCTGGAAGCGATCCGCAAGCGGCTCGGCAATGCGCTGAGCCCCGACATCGAACGCAGCTACCTGGAACGGCTGCTAGAGCTGAAATAGAGCAATTCCAGGAAAAGTGTGAAGCGGTTTTCCGTCCGGAATTGCGATAAAACAAAGGGATTGCCGCGCCTCCACCCCACTCGAACCCCCTTCCAACGGTTGCACCCCCATGCCCAGACTTGGCGCCGTAACCCCCATCCTGCGCATCTTCGACATTGCCAAGGCGGGTGAATTCTACATCGACTTCCTCGGCTTCGAAGTGCAGTGGGAACATCGCTTCGACGACAACGCACCACTTTACATGGCGGTCGGCCGCGACGGCTGCGTCCTGCATCTCAGCGAACATCACGGCGACGGTGCACCCGGCATTGCCGTGCGCATCAAGGTCGAGGACATCGCCGCGCTGCATCGCGAGTTGATCGGCAAAAACTACCGCTTCGCCAGGCCGGGCCTGGAAGAGACGCCGTGGAAGACCCGCGAGGTATCGGTCGCCGATCCATTCGGCAACCGCCTGCATTTCTACGAGGATGCCGCCGGCTGATTCAGCCTGTTGACGAACGCTTCGCGGATTGCCTCCTGCATGCCATCGATCGCCTCGCCGGAGGCATTCGGGTTGCGGTGCATCACCACATTCGAGGAATCGATATCGCCGAACCCGTCCGCGGCCGTCAGTTCGCGACAGCCGTCCGGAATGTTGCTGCGCGAAATCGGCGCGATCGCCAGTCCGGAGGTGACGGCGAGCTTGAGGCCGCCAGTGGTGTCGCTGGTATAGGCGACACGATAGGCAAGATTGCGCTGCTCCAGTGATTTGATGGCGAAATCCTTGCACCAGCCGGCGCGGTTGTAGAGCGCGATCGGCACCGGCTGTTCCTCATGCATGTGGTGCAGGGTCGATGTCACCCACACGGTCGGGTCATGCATCAGCACCTCGCCGCCGGCAGGATCCTGCCATTCGAACACCACGCACAGATCGAGTTCGCCTGTAGCGAGCGCCGCTATTTGCGCCCCCGAATGCGCATAGCGCACGGTGACCTCGACCTGCGTGTGGCGCTTCGAAAAAGCGCCGAGCGCGCGCGACAGGATGGCGTGGCCATACTCCTCGGGAATGCCGATGCGCACCGGTCCGCCTAGCGGCGCTGCCGCCATCGACGCCGCCGTCTCATCGAGCAGCGAAACGATGCGGCGGGCATTGACGATGAGTTCACCGCCGCGTCGCGTCAGCGCGACGCCGCGCGAACCGCGTTCGAACAGGCTGTCGCCGATCAACTCTTCGAGCTTCTTCATCTGCATCGAGACCGCCGACTGGGTGCGGCCGGCCTGCTCGGCCGCTTTGGTAAAATTGCCGGTCTCGGCAATCGCCACGAAGGTGCGCAGGAGGTCGCTGTCGAGGGTTGGCCGCACGAAATCCGCCATAAGGAAATTTGATCGCTGGTATCATTCCAATTCGTTTGCAACATGTCAAATGCAGGATGATAGTGGCCTCACCCATTGGATATGCGGCTGCGAAATCGGCCGCGGACCAATCAAGAGTCCTCACTCGTGCCCGCTGCCCGAAACGGTGGCGGGTTCTTTTTACCCGGCAGGCGGCAGCTTCGGATCGTACGCGCAGGAGCTTGGATGCAGATGCAGAATCGGATGATGGGCGGCATCCTGAGCCTGTGCCTCGGCGTGCTGGTCTTTTCGCTGCAGGATCCGCTCGTCAAAGCGGTGTCGAGCGGTTATCCCGTGACCGAGGTGATGGCGATCCGCTCGATCGTCGCTCTGCCGATCCTGATATTTCTGGTCCATGCCGATGTTGGCTTGCGGGCGATACTGTCGAAGCGATTCGGCATGCTGACGGTGCGCGCCTTCATCCAGTTCACCTCCTATACGATGTACTATCTGGCGATCGCCGCTCTGCCGCTGGCCGATGCGGTGGCGCTCTACTTCATGGCACCGCTGTTCATCATGGCGCTGGCCGGGCCGTATCTTGGCGAGCGCGTCTCCTGGCGGACGCTGGCGACCGTGCTGATCGGGCTGTTCGGCGTCCTCGTGATGTTGCGTCCCGGCACCGGGCTATTCGACTGGGCGGCGCTGTTGTCGCTGGGCTCGGCGGCGCTCTATGGCTTTTCGCAGCTGATGGCCCGCAAGATCGGCGACACCGAATCGTCCACCGTCATGGCCTTCTATCAGAACGGCGCCTATCTGGTCGGCGCGGCCTTGGTTGCCGGCGCATTTCACCTGGCCGGCATTACCCACGCCGCCCACCCGAGCCTGGAATTCCTGGTGCGGCCGTGGCTGTGGCCGACGCTGCCCGATTTTCTCAAGATGGCGGCCTGCGGTTTCGTCGCCTCCGCCGGCATGATCCTGTTATCGCAGGCCTACAGGCTGGCGCCGGCCAATCGCGTTGCCACCTTCGAATACACCGGCATCCTGTGGTCGCCGCTGTGGGGTTTCCTGTTCTTCGCCGAGGTGCCGCGGTCGACGACCGTGATCGGTGCTGCCTTGATCATCGGTGCCGGCCTGCTGGCGCTCAACACCGAACGGCGCAAGAGCGCTCCACCCGTGCTCGCTGCCACCGATCCAGCCTGATCAGGCGAAGCAGATCAGCGCCCGTTCGACGCGCGAGCGGATTTCAGCCAGCGTAAAGGGCTTCTGCACGACATCGAGGATGATGCCGTTCAACTCCTCGGCGCGCTCGCGCTGGTCGGCATAGCCGGTCATCAGCACGATCTTCATCGACGGGAAGAGCGCTGCCGCCGCGATGGCCATCTCGATGCCGTCCATCTCCGGCATGCGGATGTCGGATACGACGAGATCGTAGCCGCCACGCGTGGCCTGGATCAGCGAAAGCCCTTGCGCGCCGTCCGCCGCGATATCGATCGTGTGCCCGGCGCGTTCAAGCGCGCGGGCGGCCAGGGTGCGGACGGACTCATCGTCCTCGACGATCAAAAGCTTTGCCATGGCCGGCATATTTGGCCGCGAAAGGTTGACTTTTCCTGAAAGCGCGGAGGGTCAACGAGCCTTTTTGAAGTCGCTTAGACGTCGCCCTTGACGACACCGACAAACGGCAACTCGCGAAAAGCGTGCGCGACATCCATGCCGTAGCCGACGACGAAATAGTCCGGGCAGTCGAAGCCGACATAGTCGGCATTGAGCGCAGTCTGGCGGCGCATGCGCTTGTCGAGCAGCACGGCGATGGAACAGCTTTTGGCGCCCCGCGACAGCATCAGATCGCGGGTAAAGCTCAGCGTCTTGCCCGATTCGAGAATATCGTCGATCAACAGCACGTCGCGGCCGGCGACCTCATTGTCGATGTCGCGCAGCACCCTCACCTCGCCACTGGTGGTGCCGGCGCCGTAACTGGAGATGAAGATGAACTCGACCTCCGGCGACAGGCCGACATCGTGCATGGCGCGGATAAGGTCAGCGGCGAAGATGAACGAGCCCTTCAGCACCGAGATCACCAGCAGATCGTGATAGTCGTGGGCGGCGATCTCCTTGGCGAGTTCGAGGTTGCGCCGGGCGATTGCCGATGCTGAAAACAGGACTTCGATGTCCTTGCCGCGTACGATTGGCATTGGTGTTCCTCGGTAATCGCCTATTGGGCGAAAGTGACCAAAACGGTTCTTACGCCGTTCTTAGGCACGTCGAGCCTGCTGGCAAAGCCGAATCTTTCGCCGGACGCCAGTGAACGGCCGGATGTCCCCAACGTATAGCGCGTTGTATGCCCGTCATTGCCGGTCACCCGGATTTCGAGCGGCGGCAGTTGCGCCGGTTTTGCCCCGTCATTGGTGGCCTCGCCATCGACGAACAGCGCGGGGTTCGGCCCAGAGGCGTCGACGCGTGACGTGACACCCGAAATAGTGAGCGCCGGCGCCGGCGCGCCGGACAGGAACGGCGCCTGGCGCACCAGCGCATGACCGCCGGAGACCCAGAAGGCGGCCAATGCGGCGCCGAGGCCGGCGATCCAGAAGATCGGCCCGCCACGCGAGGCCGTTGGCCGCTCCGCGGGGGCCTCGGGCTTGCGCAGCATGTCCATGCCTTCGATAGGCGGCATGACGATCGCGCGCGGCAACGGCGAAACGCTTTCCACGTCAGGGACAAGACGCGGCATCACCACGTAGTCGGCATCGACGATGTCGGCAGCCGAACCACGCATGAACCGGTCCGCAGCGGCAATTGCCGCCGGATCGGTCATGATTTCGCCGGAAACCGGGCGCGCGGTTCGATCGTCAGCCATCATGGCCCCAGCATTGCAGCACGTGTTCGCTTTTCGTTTCTTTTGCGTAAACACAAATGGTTAACGCTTCCCCACCGGAGCCCTCGTGACGAGCCGAAAAAGCCCAGGAATTAACCGCCGGTTAACCATGCCGGCCGATGGTCTTTACCAAGAACAGGCTGGCTCGCCGCCGTGCCGAATTTCAGGTCGTCGAAATTGATTCGCTTCGAAAATGTCGGCCTCCGCTATGGCATGGGTCCGGAGATCCTCCGCGACATCTCCCTGCACATCCCGGAGCGCTCCTTCCAGTTCCTGAGCGGGCCTTCGGGCGCCGGCAAGACGACGTTGCTGCGCCTGCTGTTCATGTCGTTGAAGCCGACGCGCGGGCTGATCACCATCTTCGGCAAGGATCGCTCACGCATCTCGCGCACCGAGCTGCCGCATCTGCGGCGCCGCATCGGCGTGGTGTTCCAGGACTTTCGCCTGCTCGACCACATGACCACCTACGAGAATGTCGCGCTGCCGCTGCGCGTGCGCGGGCGCGAGGAAGCAAGCTACCGCACCGATGTCACCGAGCTGTTGAAGTGGGTTGGACTGGGCGAGCGCATGCATGTGCTGCCGCCGGTTCTGTCCGGCGGTGAGAAACAGCGCGCCGCGATCGCGCGAGCACTGATCGAGCAGCCGGAAATCCTGCTGGCTGATGAGCCGACCGGCAATGTCGATCCGCCACTGGCGCGACGCCTGCTGCGGCTGTTCATCGAGCTCAATCGTCTCGGCACCGCCGTGGTGATCGCCACCCACGATCTCGGCCTGATGGAACAGGTCGACGCGCGCCGCATGATCCTGGCCGGCGGAAGGCTGGACATCTATGACTGAACTGTCCGCCGAACATCTCGAAGCACACGAGCAGGACGCCGAGGCGGCCACAGCAAGACCGCGCGTCCAACGCAGGATGGCGCCGATCGTGCCGGCGCAGAACATCGCCGGCCGGGCGCTGGTGCTGGTCATCGCCATCATGACATTCCTGTCCTGCCTGACCTTCGGTGCGGTGACGCTGGTGCGCGACACGGCTTCCGTCTGGGAGAACCAGATTTCGCGCGAGGCGACGATCCAGATCAAACCCGTCGACGGCATCGACATGGAGGCCGCCCTTGCCCAGGCATCGCAGATCGCCGGCGAATTCCCTGGCGTCAAGGCGACAAGGATCATCGATCGCGAGGCGACCGCAAGGCTGTTGGAGCCATGGCTGGGTTCAGGCCTCAACATCGACGAGCTGCCGGTGCCGCGCCTGATCATCGTCACCATCGACGAGAACAGCCCGCCCGATTTCGCCGCCATGCGCGCCGCGATCACGCCGAAACTGCCGAGCGCGTCGCTCGACGATCACCGCACCTGGGTCGACCGGCTGGTGGCCATGGCCCGCACCACGGTGACCATCGGCATTGCCGTGCTGGCGCTGATGCTGTCGGCAACCGTGCTGACCGTGGTGTTCGCCACACGCGGTGCCATGGCCGGTAACGGCCACATCATCGAGGTGCTGCATTTCGTCGGCGCCGAGGCGCGCTTCATCGCACGCGAGTTCCGCCGGCATTTCCTGGTCACCGGCATGAAGGGAGCCGCGGCAGGTGGCGCCGCGGCAGTGCTCGTCTTCATCGTCTTTTCCTGGTGGTCGTCGCGCAATATGGCGACGCCGCAGGCCGACCAGGCGACCGCCCTGTTCGGCAATTTCGCCATCGGTTCGGCAGGCTATCTCGGTGTCGTCTTGATGGTGCTGGTGATCGGCGGGCTCACGGCTGCGACGTCCCACGTCACCGTCGTCGCCTATCTCAGCGACATCGATGTTCGCCAACCGGATGCAGGCTAACAAGGCAGGGTGATCACGGATGGAGAATTCGCGTAACGCAAAGTGCGTCTTTTACCTACCCAAGGCCGCATTTCAGGGTTAACCATATGGCAATGGACGCGCGGGATTCGACCGGTACGGCTGGACAGTTACCAGTGGTGGTTGCCCTTTCGCGTGACCGTAGCACGTTGAGCCGTCTAAGGGCCGCGTTGCGTATATCCGCTCTTTCCGTGCTTGTCCTCGCAACATTGTTTGCCGGCGGTTTCGGCTGGTTCGCCAACAAGGTCAGCCATCTGACGACGCCCGCCAATCCGGCCAGGGCAGATGCGATCATCGTGCTGACCGGCGGCCAGTCGCGCCTCGATGCGGCCATGGATCTGCTTGCGTCCGGCAAGGGCGAGCGGCTTCTGATCAGCGGCGTGCACCCTTCCGCCAGCCGTCGCCAGTTGCAGGCGGCGACCGGTGGCGACATCAGACTGTTCTCCTGCTGCGTCGACATCGACCGAGCCGCGCTCGACACCATCGGCAATGCCGAGGAAAGCGCCAAATGGGTGGAAAGCCATGCCTATGGCACGGTGATCCTCGTCACCAACAATTATCATATGCCGCGCAGCCTGCTGGAAATGGGCCGGCTGCTGCATGGCGCCAAGCTTGAGCCCTATCCGGTGGTCAATTCCAACCTCGACAATGGCGGCTGGATGACCAAGCCGCGGGCATTGCGCGTGCTGTTCACCGAGTACAACAAATATTTGCTGGCGCTGGCGCGTGGCATCGTGCCGGTCAAGCCGACGCCCAACGGCATTGCGCTGGCCGAAACCGCGGCCGGCGGCTGAACCATTATTGCCCGCCGGCTGCGCCCGACATCCCCTTGAGGCGTGCGATCTCCTGTTCGAGGCGCTCGATGCGGCTGTCTCTCTCGCCGAGTGCAGCCGCCACGTCGGCCGCCTCGAAACGCTGCGGGATATGCTGCGGGCAATTGGCATCCCAGGCCGAGACCGTGAACAGGATAACCTGCTCGGGGCGTGCCTTGTAATCTTGCGGCATCAGTTTCGCCAGCAGTTCGGCATCGTTCTCGACAACACGCGCCGTACCCCAGAGCTTGATGCGCTGGCGGTGCATATAGTCGATCAAGAACAGGAAGGCCTGCGGATTGTCGGCCAGATTGCCCTGCGCTGATGTCTCTGCGGTGAAGGGCGGCAGTGGCGGCCGGGCTTCGGACATGGCAACTCCTTTGCGAGGCCATGCTGCAGGCAGGCCGACACCACCCAATATAAAGCCTTCCATCCTTCCAATGCAGATGTCATATTTGCAACTCGTCCTTCCATTTTCCGGAAGAAGCTATGGATCGTCTCGAAGCCATGTCGCTCTTTGTCGCTGCGGTGGAGGCCGGCAGCCTTTCCGCGGCCAGCCGCCGTTTCGGCATTCCGCTGGCGACGATCAGCCGCAAGGTCTCCGATCTGGAACGCCATCTGAACACACGCCTTTTGAACCGCTCCACGCGCAGGCTGACGCCGACCGATGCCGGCCAGGCCTATCTTGCCGCCTGCCGCCGCATCCTCGACGACATCGGTGAGGCCGAACGCACGGCTGCCGGAGAGTACAGCGCTCCAACCGGCGAACTGGCCATCACCGCGCCGGTCGTCTTCGGACGCCTGCACGTGCTGCCGGTCGTCACCGGTTTTCTCGCCGCCTATCCCGACGTGGACATCCGCCTGACATTGGCCGACCATATAACCCAGCTGGTCGAGGACCATTTCGACCTCGCCATCCGCATCGGCCAGTTGCCCGATTCGAGCCTGGTCGCCATGGGCGTCGGCGCGATCCGCCGCGTCGTTTGCGCCAGCCCCGCCTATCTGGCTGAACACGGCACGCCGACCACCCCTGAAGATCTGGAAACACACGATTGCATCACCTTCGAGGGACTTGCTTCCGCCGCCACCTGGAGCTTCATCAAGGGCAAGGCAGAAATCCCGGTTCAGGTCCATTCACGGCTTCAGGTCAACACCGCCGAAGCGGCCATCGATGCGGCGATTGCCGGCGTCGGGCTCACCAAAGTGCTCTCCTACCAGATCGAGGCCGCGCTGCGGTCCGGCATGCTGCGCGTCCTGCTGGAGGAGTTCGAGCCAAATCCATGGCCGGTAAGCCTGGTGCATGCGGGCCATGGCCTGCTGCCGGTGAAGCTGCGTGCCTTCCTTGATTTTGCCGGCCCGCGCCTGAAAGAGCGGCTGGCGCGGCTGAAGTAGCGGAACCGGGTCTGCCCAATCGGCGACCGTTTTTCTTCGTCGGTCAAGGCGCCCCGCGGCCATTTCCTTTTTCCCCGCGCTTGGTGTAACCAACGCTCACCTCCTCACCGGGCCTCCCCCATGCTCTATGCCAGATCGCTGACGTTCAATTTCGTCTTCTACGTCAACCTGATCGTCCAGATGATCCTCTGGACCCCCTATTATTTCCTGTCGCCCCGTCACCGCGCCTGGTTCGTGCCGAAATTCTGGTCGCGCACCTCGATGTGGCTCTTCGACAAGATCGCTGGAACGAAGAGCGACATCACTGGCCAGGAAAACCTGCCAGCAGGCTCGTTCATCCTGGCGCCCAAGCACCAGTCGTTCTGGGACGCGATCGCCTTCTTCCCCTTCCTCCAGGACCCGCTCTATATCTTGAAACGAGAGCTGACCTGGATCCCGTTCTTCGGCTGGTACATCATGAAGATGCGGATGATCCCGGTTCATCGCGGCAGCCGCTCGAAGGCGTTGAAGGCGGTGGTCGCCGCGACCAAGGCGGAGATGGCGCGCAACCCTCGCCAGCTGATCATCTATCCCGAGGGCACGCGCCGGGCACCGGGCGACGAGCCGGCCTACAAATACGGCATCGTCGAAATCTATGCGCAGCTTGGTGTTCCGGTGGTGCCGGTTGCCCATGTCGCCGGCCTTTATTGGCCGCGCCGGAAATTCCTGCGCTACCCCGGCACCATCAAGGCACGCTTCCTGCCGCCGATCCCGCCCGGCTTGAGCAAGGACGAATTCATGGCACGCCTGATCGGCGAGACGGAGACCGCCTGCGATCAGCTTCTCATTGAGGCATCCCACGAACCCAATCCGCCGGCCTTGCCGCCGACGGCGGTGAAGCGGTTGCAGGAACTCGGCGCGAAAGCCTGAGCGAAAACTCCCGGCCAGTTTTCAACCAAACACTGCCAGCGCTGTGGTCAACACCAGCGTCACGGCAAAGACCAAATTGACGATCCGCGAGGTTGCCGGCTGGCGCAGGAAGCGCGCGAACGCTGCTCCCGCGACGAGCCACACGGCATGGATGGCGACGATCATCAGGGCGAGAACCGTCAGCCTCAGCCATGGACCGAGCTCAGCGACGCCTTGTTTCGACGAAGCACCTGCGAACACGGCGGCGATCGCCACATAGGCCTTTGGATTGGCGACCGCGAGAAGGAACCCAGCCAGCCATGTTGGACGCGAAGCCTCGGCGACGCGTGCCGCCAAGGGCGGGGCCGTGGCGATCTTGAAGGCGAGATAGAGGATGTAGGCGGCGGACGCGACAGCCAGCAGCGGCGCGAGCCGCGGCATCGACGTGAGCACCGCCATGACCCCGGTCGCCACGACCAGCAGCACGGCGATCGTGCCCAGGATGATCCCCCCTGCATAGCGCAGCGAGTGGCGCAGGCCGAAGGCGGCCCCGACGGCGGTGACGCTTATCGTTGCCGGCCCTGGGCTGCCCATGACGACCGTGGCGGCAAGCACCAGCGCGGGCAACTGACGCCACAGATCCGGCTGCGAAAGAAGCGGCTCAGTCATATGCACCCTCTGTCTCGCCCTGTGCGAACGAGGCTATGGCAAGACAAGAGGATCGTCTTGGACGTTCGTGCGAGGAGCGGTCGCCGAAAGCTTCAGCCGCTCGCCCTGTCGAGTTCGGCCATGTCGTCGGCGCTCAGTTTCAGCGACGCCGCCTTGATCAGGCTGTCCATCTGCTCGGGCTTGGTGGCGCTGGCGATCGGCGCGGTGACGCCTGGCCGCGCGATAATCCAGGCAAGCGCGACTTCCGCTTGCTTGGCTGAATGCCTGGCCGAAACGCCGTCCAGTGCCGCAAGGATGCGCATGCCGCGCGCATTGAGATAGTCCTTCACCCCGCCGCCACGCGGGCTTTGGCCAAGATCGGCCTCGCTGCGGTATTTGCCGCTGAGAAAGCCCTTGGCCAGGCTAAAATAGGTGATGACGCCGATGTCCTCGGCCACGCAGAGATCACGCAGCGGCCCGTCAAAGGACGAGCGATCGTAAAGATTGTATTCCGGCTGCAGCACCTCGTAGCGCGGCAGGCTGCGCAGGCTCGCCACATCAAGTGCGGCGCGCAACTGGGCGGCGTCGAGGTTCGAGCAGCCGGCATAGCGGATCTTGCCCTTGGCGAGCAGCTTCTCGTAGGCGCCAAGGGTTTCCTCGTAGGGCGTCGTCGGGTCCGGCCAGTGCGACAGATAGAGGTCGATGGTGTCGGTCTGCAGGCGCTTCAGCGATGCGTCGACGGCCTTTTCGATGTATGCGGCGGACAGGTCCTTATGGCCCTGCCCCATATCCGAACCGACCTTGGTGACCACGATGACCTTGTCACGATTGCCCCGGTCCTTCATCCACTTGCCGATGATGGTTTCCGACTCCCCGCCTTTGTGGCCGGGCACCCAGCGCGAATAGGCATCCGCCGTATCGACGGCGTTGAGGCCGGCGCCGACGAAGCGGTCGAGCAGGTCGAACGAGGTTTTCTCGTCGGCGGTCCAGCCGAAGACATTGCCGCCCAGAACCAGCGGCGCGATGGAAAGGTCGGTGCGACCGAGACGGCGTTTCTGCAAGGCGGATCTCCGGGATGATTGGGCGGACGAATGGCGCCCGCGGGCTGAGGTTCGGAACCTAACCTAGGTCTCGACTGATCGAGGTCAAAGGCCTGGCCGCCTTTTTCCGCAGAGCCAGCTTCACAAAGGCGCGACCCGCCTGGCGACATCCTCCAGCCAATGGTCACGAATGCCCAGCGCCTCGAGATGCTCCAGCGTGCTGAGCACATAATCCTCGTTGATGCCGGACTGGCCGACCGCGCCGTGCACCACGGCCGCCGCCTCCGCCGCGTCGAGCGCGCCGGCATATTGCTCGTGCTGGCGGTCGACGATGTAGGCAACCGCCTCGACCGTCCGGCCCCCGTCGAGGCGAATCTTGAGCAAGCGCTCGAGATAGACGTTGGTGACCAGTTCGCGCTCGCGCAGATAGGTGATGACCTCGTCGCGCAAGTCGCCGGGAACCCGGAACGCCAGGCCGATGCACGAGCCGCCGCGGTCGAGGCCGAGCACCAGCCCCGGCCGCTCCCGCGTGCCGCGATGCACAAAGGAATACACACAGAGCGACCTGCGGTACCCATGCAGGCGGGCGCGCTGCGTCTCGACATGCGCGAAACCCGGCCGCCAGATCAGCGACCCATAGCCAAACACCCAAAAATCGCCCATATCGCCGCGCCTGATTGCAAAAAATGCCAACACCGCACCGGGACCGGTGTTTTTTCCGCCTGTCCCGTCTACCTATTCGTCTCTGTCTACCTATTGTTGGCGGAATCGACTGTCCGTCCGCAACACCCATGCGTTAACGAGAGCCAAAGCATGACGTCAAGTGACGAACGCCAGCCGAGTTACCGTCGCCGCCTGTTCTGGCTTGCCGCGTTCGTCGTGGTGCTGTTTGCCATCTACAGCGGCGGCTGGTTCTACCTGGCCGACCGGGTCAGGAGCGAGGCCGACAAGGCGGTTGCCACGCTGAACAAGACTGGCGTCGAGGCCGGCTGCGCCAACCTCCAGGTCAGCGGCTATCCCCTGAGCTTTACCGTCTCCTGCGACAACCTGGCTTACGAGGACGATGCCAGGAACATCGCCGCTTCGGTCGGCAGATTCAACGCAGCTGCTCAGATCATCCAGCCTCTGTCGCCGGTTGCCAATCTGCGCGGCCCGCTCAGGACCTCCATTCCGGACATGGTGCCGCTCTGGATCGACTGGGACAATCTGCAAGCCAACGTCAAATTGTGGTGGCCGTTACCGCAGCGGATTGTTCTGGAGGCGGAGGGTCTGTCCGGCCAGACCGATCCGGCCGACGATGCCGATCCGGTGCAATTGTTCAGCGCCGGCAAGGCCGCCGGTCAGTTGCAGCCGAACGGTGGGGATATCGATTATGTCGGCAGTTTTGGCGATCTCGAGATCGATCCCGATGCGATCGGCGGGCGCGTGCTGCCGGCGCTCGACGCCAGCGGCGACGTCACGCTGAAGAACGGCGTCGCGCTCATCGGCACGCAAGTGAAGAGCCTGCGCGGCCAGGCGATCGAAATCCGCAACCTCGACCTGTCATCGGGCACGGCGCGCATCACCGTTTCGGGACCGCTGTCGGTCGATGCCGAGGGCCTGGTCAACGCCGATCTGATGATCAGGCTGAAGGATCCGAAGGCGGTGGCTGCCATCCTCGGCACCGCCATACCCGAGCAGAAAAGCCAGATCGAGCAAGGTTTTTCTGCCCTGGCGGTGCTCGGCAACGAACCGTCGATGCCGCTCAAGGTGGTCAAGGGCAAGGCCTCGCTCGGCTTCATCCCGCTGGGCAAGATCAAGCCGCTCGATTAAGCATCCCTATATGAACAGACCGGCAAAACTTCTGAGCGTCGGCGCGCTGACGCTCGACACCATCCTGCGTGTCGAGACACTGCCCGTGCATCAGGGCAAGTTCATCGCCTCCGACGGCGTCCAGATCGCCTCGGGCATGGCCACCAGTGCTGCCTGCGCCGCGCACCGCC
Organism: Mesorhizobium sp. M0496; assembly: GCF_040321205.1. Taxonomy (NCBI): domain Bacteria; kingdom Pseudomonadati; phylum Pseudomonadota; class Alphaproteobacteria; order Hyphomicrobiales; family Phyllobacteriaceae; genus Mesorhizobium; species Mesorhizobium sp. M0496. Next base: position 41,820 of record NZ_JAMYRC010000039.1, read on the forward strand.
TGGGCGCTGAGGTGTCGCTGTGGGCGAGCGCGGGCGACGATGCCGTCGCCGACCAGCTCATCGCTGGCATCGAGGCCGAAGGCGTCGATTGCACCCTTGTGCGCCGTGTCAGAGGCGCCCGCTCGGCACTGGCCTCGATCCTGGTCGACGCGCATGGCGAGCGCATCATCGTGCCGTTCTATGACAGACTTGCGCAGGCCGACCCCGAAGCCCTGCCGGTCGCCGACCTCTCCGCATTCGACGCCGTACTGGTCGATGTCCGCTGGCCGGGCGCGGCAGCACTTGCCCTCAACGCAGCGCGCGCCATCGGCCGGCCGGCGATCCTCGATGCCGACACCGCGCCGCTGGAGGTCCTGGAACAGCTGTTGCCGCTCGCCACGCATATCGTCGCTTCGGAGCCGGCGGCGCGCATTGTCTGCGGCCAGGCGCTAGACCCGGAAAAGGCTTGCGCCGATCTCGCCAGCCGCACCGACGCCTTTGTCGCGGTGACTGGCGGCGCGGCAGGGAGTTGGTGGCACGACCGTTCCGCAGGCCGTGTGCGCCACGTCGCGGCGCCGAGGATCAAGGCGGTCGATACGCTCGCCGCCGGCGATGTCTTTCACGGCGCCTTCGCCGTCGGGCTGGCCGAAGCCATGCCGGTAGAGCAGGCGCTGCGCTTTGCCAGTGCGGCCGCCGCGCTCAAATGCCTGCGCTTCGGCGGCAGGCTGGGCGCGCCGGACAGGGCCGAGACGCTGGCCATGGTTGCCGCGACCTGGCCTGGCCTGCCTGAAACAGTTTAGCTCTTTGCGGGGTGCTCGACCGCCTGGCGGCCAAAATCCGGCACGTCGATGTCCTGGCCGGCCTCGATGATCGAACGGCGCACGGCACGGGTGCGGGTGAACAGATCGAAGAGTTTTTCACCGTCACCCCAGCGGATCGCGCGTTGCAATGACGCCAGATCTTCCGAGAACCGCGCCAGCATTTCGAGGATGGCATCCTTGTTGTGCAGGCACACATCCCGCCACATGGTCGGGTCGGACGCGGCAAGGCGGGTGAAGTCGCGGAAGCCGGAAGCCGAATATTTGATCACCTCGGACTTGGTCACCGACTGCAGGTCATCGGCGGTGCCGACGATGTTATAGGCAATGATGTGCGGCAAATGCGAGACAATGGCCAGCGTCATGTCGTGATGCTGGGGGTCCATCGTGTCGATGTTGGCGCCGCAGCGCCGCCAGAATTCCGACAGCCGCTCCAGCGCATCCGGGTCGGTATCGGGCACCGGCGTGAAGATGCACCAGCGATTGTCGAACAGATCGGCGAAACCGGCATCGGGGCCGGATTTTTCCGTGCCGGCCAGCGGATGGCCGGGAATGAAATGAACGCCGGCCGGCACAAAAGGCTGCATCTGTGCGATGACCGATGCCTTGGTCGAGCCGACATCGGTGAGGATCGCGCCCGGCTTCAGCGCCGGTGCGATTTCCTCGGCCACCGCGCCGGATGAGCCGACCGGCACCGAGACGATGATCAGATCGGCATCGCGGACCGCCTCTTTCGCATCGGTGGTGTAGCTATCGCCGAGTCCAAGTTCTTCCGCCCGCGCCAATGTCGCGGCACTGCGGGTCGAGATGGCGACATGGCGGGCGAGGTCCTCGCGGCGGATGACCCGGGCCAGCGACGAGCCGATCAGGCCGATGCCGACCAGCGCGATCTTTTCAAACATCGGTGATGTCATGGTGTTCTAGCTTTTCAGGAATGTCGTGAGAGCGGCGACAACGCCGCGATTGGCCTCTTCGGTGCCGACGGTCATGCGCAGCGCGTTGGGAAAGCCGTAGCCGGAAACGCGCCGCAATATAAAGCCGCGCGCCGTAAGATAGTCGTCCGCCGCTGCCGCAGAATGTTTCTGATCGTCAGGAAAATGAATGAGGATGAAATTGCCGACGCTCGGTGTCACCCGCAGCCCAAGCTTTGTGAACTCCTCGCTCAGCCAGGTCAGCCAGGTCTCGTTGTGCGCGACGCTGCGCTCGACATGGGCGCGGTCGCGGATCGCCGCAATGCCGGCCTCGATCGCCGTTGCATTGACGTTGAAGGGGCCACGCACGCGGTTGATCGCGTCGACGATGTGCATCGGCGCGTACATCCAGCCGATCCGCGCACCGCCAAGGCCGATCTTGGAGAAGGTGCGGGTCATCACCACGTTCTCGGCGCTGCCGACCAGTTCGATGCCGGCTTCATAGTCGTTGCGGCGGACATATTCAGCATAGGCCGCGTCGAGCACCAGAAGCACGTGCCTGGGCAGACCTGCATGCAGCCGGCGCACTTCCTGGAACGGCACATAGGTGCCGGTCGGGTTGTTGGGATTGGCGAGGAAAACGATTTTCGTGCGCGGCGTGACGGCGGCCAGGATGGCGTCGATGTCGGCGCGCTCGTCTGTTTCCTTGATCGTCACCGGAACGGCACCCGCCGACTGGATGTAGATCTTGTAGACCATGAAGGCGTGTTCGGTGATGACAGCCTCGTCGCCGGGCGCCAGATAAGTCTGCGCCAGCAGGCCGAGGATCTCGTCGGAACCGTTGGAGCAGATGATGTTTTGTGGGTTGAGGCCATGCACCTCGGCGATCGCTTCGCGCAGCCGCCTGGCGGTCCCGTCGGGATAGATATCGAGCTTGCCGGCAATCTCACGCGCGGCTTCAATCGCCTTTGGCGAGGGACCGAGCGGGTTCTCGTTCGATGACAGCTTGTAGACCTTGGCAACGCCGGCAGGCGCCGTGCTCTTGCCCGGCACATAGGCGTCGATGTCCATGATGCCCGCGCGCGGGGTTGGACGTGCCTTGTCCGGTGTCTGGTTCATGTCACAAAATCCGTCGAAAACGCTTCCTCAGGGAAGTCGCAGCGGAAATACAAGCCGTGGGTCGCAATGTCGAGAGGTGACAGCCCCCGGACCAAGGCTGGCCGTTGACGCCGGCCTGCCGCAGCCCTAGAAGGGGTACTAACTCCCGTGGTGATTTGGCCGGTCGGCTTGCAGCCACGTTAAACAACTTGCTAAAGGGCCGTTTGCATCCTGTAACCGGCTTTGCGACTGCAATGCCGGTTTTTTATTGCCCGCGCCGGCCGGACACCGCATCGGCATCGATTTTCGAAAAGCACGGTGCAGGGATCAAGGTGTGAGATGGATGCAATGGCCGCTCTGCGTGCTCGCAAAACCAACAACGAGGCCGACCAACCGTCGAGCCCGGTTTTGCGTTTTGGACCTGACAAGCCGCTCAAGCTCGACGCCGGCACGCTGCTGTCGCCGTTCCAGATCGCCTACCAGACCTATGGCACGCTGAACGACGCCCGTTCCAATGCCATCCTCGTCTGCCACGCGCTGACCGGCGACCAGCACGTCGCCAGCACCAATCCGGTTACCGGCAAGCCGGGCTGGTGGGAGGTGTTGATCGGCCCCGGCAAGATCATCGACACTAGCCGCTTCTTCGTCATCTGCTCCAATGTCATCGGCGGTTGCCTGGGGTCCACCGGCCCGGCCTCGACCAATCCCGCCACCGGCAAGCCCTATGGGCTCGACCTGCCGATCATCACCATCCGCGACATGGTGCGCGCGCAGCAGATGCTGATCGACCATTTCGGCATCGAAAAACTGTTCTGCGTGCTCGGCGGCTCGATGGGCGGCATGCAGGTGCTGGAATGGGCGTCGAGCTATCCGGAGCGCGTCTTCTCGGCGCTGCCGATCGCCACCGGCGCGCGGCATTCCTCGCAAAATATCGCCTTCCACGAGGTCGGCCGGCAAGCTGTCATGGCCGATCCGGACTGGCATGGCGGCAAATATTTCGAGCACGGCAAACGCCCGGAAAAGGGCTTGGCGGTGGCGCGCATGGCCGCCCACATCACCTATCTGTCCGAGGCTGCCCTGCACCGGAAATTCGGCCGCAATCTGCAGGATCGCGAAGCGCTGACCTTCGGCTTCGACGCCGACTTCCAGATCGAGAGCTATCTGCGCCACCAGGGCATGACCTTCGTCGATCGCTTCGACGCCAATTCCTATCTCTACATGACTCGGTCGATGGACTATTTCGATCTCGCCGCCGACCATGGCGGCCGGTTGGCCGACGCTTTTGCCGGCACCAAAACCCGCTTCTGCCTGGTGTCCTTCACGTCGGATTGGCTGTTTCCGACCGAGGAGAGCCGCTCGATCGTGCATGCGCTCAACGCGGCCGGCGCATCGGTGTCCTTCGTCGAGATCGAGACCGACCGCGGTCACGATGCCTTCCTGCTCGACGAGCCGGAACTGTTTGCCGCCATCAACGGCTTCATCGGCTCGGCGGCCCGGGCCAGAGGGCTCAACGCATGACCCCGAAAAGTTGCAGACTTGGCTGTCCAGGATCATGCTCCAGGCAGGAGGCAAAGCCATGAGTGTCAACCGCGACCAGCGCGTCGACCTCGAGGTCGTCGCCAACCTCATCCCGCCACAGTCGCGCGTGCTCGACGTCGGTTCGGGCGATGGCTCGCTGCTCGAACTGCTGCAGGACACCAAGCAGGTCGACGGCCGTGGCCTGGAACTGTCGCAACGTGGTGTCAACGAATGCGTGGCGCGCGGTCTCTCGGTCATCCAGGGCGATGCCGACAAGGACCTCGAATTCTATCCTGACAAGGGCTTTGACTTCGTCGTCCTGTCGCAGACCCTGCAGGCCACCCGCAACCCGAAGCTGGTTCTCGACGAACTGCTCAGGATCGGCAACCGTGCGATCGTGTCCTTCCCCAATTTCGGCCACTGGCGGGTGCGCCTGTCGCTGTTCATCCAGGGCCGCATGCCGGTGACCAAGGACCTGCCCTATTCCTGGTACGACACGCCCAACATCCATTTCTGCACCATCCGCGACTTCGTCAATCTGTGCGACGAACTCGGCGCGACCGTGGAAAAAGCAACCGCACTCGACGCCAATGGCCAGAAGATCGGCCTGTCGATGCCGTGGTGGTTCTGGAATTTCTTCGGCCAGCAGGCTGTGTTCTTGCTGAAGCGGTAGTCTTGATCGCCATGCATCTTTTTCGTAGGCGCCCTCTGCCAGTTGAAATCCCGCCGGAAATGCTGGCTGGGTTGAAAGCCGGGATTCTCATCTGCACCTCACCGCGCAGCGGCAGCAATCATCTGGCTGGATTGATGGCAGCCGCCGAGCTTGGCAACCCCCTCGAGTGGTTCGGTGGCCGCCGTGTTCTCGCAATGCCGAACTATCCTCGCGATCCCCGTGCCCAGGTTTTGCGTGCATTGAAAGATGGGCGGTCTCCCTCTGGAATTTACGCTGCCAAACTGTTTGCAAGCCAGTTTTTGCAGGTGGCCAAGACTGTGGATCTCCCAGCCAGCCTTCCAGGGCTGCACTACGTGCGCTTGACTCGCCGCGATCTCCTTGGTCAGGCAATCTCTTGGTCACGCGCTCGTCAGACCGGTCGGTTTCGCTCTACTGAGGCTGTTCAGAACTCACCACGCTATGACGGCGCATCGATAGCGGAGGCCCTTGAAAAAATCGTGCTGGAGAATCTGTCGTGGGACATCTGGCTTGCAAAAAACGGATTGTCTTTCCTGTCCTTGACATACGAGGAACTCTTGGCAAATCCACAGGCCAGCCTTGAGAAAGTCGCGAGTCTGGTAGGCGCGCAACTCACATTTGAATCTGCTGAATCTGCACCAGCCCCAAGTTCAGGTCTCGAAATCCAACGAGACAACGTCAATAGGGAGTGGAGGGAGCGCTTCTTGTCGCAATACTCGGACCCCTCAAAATTCAACCTCAGCAATCATCGCGCTTTCGGCACTCTTAGAAACCTGGGCCGGCGTCCGATCTGATCGAAAAGTGACAAGGAGCGCTTTGCGAATCTACTGCCGCTTGATCGATAGGGTTGTCTTTACGTTGGGTTGCGGCGACGATAGCCATCTAGACGCTGATGAATGGTCGGTGCAGAGATGGCTGAGGAACGCGCAACATACTCGCTCGTCTTGGAAATGGAGAACGCCAAATCCATAGATTGGGGCGAAGTCGGCGTTGGACTGAAGGCGCTGGCGCGTGAAATCACTTCGGTTTCCTCAGCCGGCTTGGCCAGACCGAAGGTTGTCATCTCCCACGGCGGAACAGAGGCGGATGCAAAATCGCTTCGTAGCGACATCACAGCGGAAGCACCGCAACTGGAACGAGTTGCCGACGTCATCTTTGCCGCTTGCCCAGGAGGGCGATATTACGACCTGAAGAATAAAGGAATCTTGAAAGCCGATGGGGACGTAATTGTCTTATCCGATTCAGATACCGTAGCTGAACCCGGATGGCTATCAACTTTACTTGAGCCGTTCGCACAATCTGAAATTGTTTGCGTGAACGGATACACCTACCTCTTGCATGATGACTTCTTTTCTAGAACATTTGCTTTGATTTGGTTTTTTCCCATGGCACATGGAGACGGGAGATTTGCTTCAAAGAGGGCAATTAACGCCAATAATATAGCTTTTCGGCGCGACTGGATTACGAAAAATCCTTTCCCAAAACATAATGGGTTCAAAGTCTCCTGCACATTGCTGATGCGCAAACTAAAACTTGAAGGTCACAAGATCTATAATGTCAATGCACGCGCTTACCATTACTCGCCACGTGGCTGGAAATTCTTTTACTGGCGTGCACTGGTAACCGGTCGCGATGCCGACCGCAAATATGTGGAGCTTAGTGCGCCTAGCCGCACGCAACGGGTGGCGAAGTCTTTCAGCCGATGGTTCACCATGTCGTGGCGCACAACACGACGTATCGTTGGCCATGCCCGAGAAGCAGGGATGCCGCTTTGGCAAATTCCATTTTCCCTGATTGTCGGTCAGGCATTTTATGGCTTGGCGTTTTGGGGCCAGTTCAGTTTCGCTACCGGCATGGTTCGCGACGAAATCGAGACCGTGCCTGACTATGTCGGGCACAGCTAGGCGATTTATCGCGATCCCTTGCGCCACGCCCGCAACGTTGCATTGGTCTGGCACCAGTCAACTCAGAACATCCGTGGCCTTGTGCGGGTATTCGACGCCATCGGCGAACACCGCGTCGGACTCCGAATTGTCTGTACGCAGCGCCAGTATCGCCTGGTAGGCCGGCGAGCTATACCAGTTACGCGCATGCTGCCTGTCGGGAAATTCGATGATGATCAGATGACCAGGCCAGTCGTTCTCGATCACCTCCACATCGCCGCCATGAATCAGAAAACGGCCGCTGAAAACCTCCAGCGTGGCATCGATCTTGTGCAGATATTCGACGATCTGCGGGCCCAGCGTGGCCTGGCGCATATGGGCAACGGCATAGGCGGTCATGATTTTGCATTCCCTTTGTAGCGAAGCCGACCAGCCGACCTCGCAATAGCAATCTGCTCAAACGTTGAGCGCGAAGCGATTACGTCCGAGGTAATGGAATACATGCTATCGGTCGCGGCGGGTCGCTTCCGGGGTGATTCGCAAATGCTCTGTCCGGCAGTGCTGTTGCAATTGGAGCGCTAACAACGGGAATTCGTTATCTCGCGCGGGCCAAGGACCCGCACGGTGAGTGACACGGGCAGCTGGTTTTTGTAACGTCACATCGACTATGAGGTGTAGCGAAAAGGAAAGTCCGATCCATTCGACCGTTCTGAAAATCGAAAAGTCCTGGATAGACGCGCAACCCTGCGCAGGAAACAGCTGACACGACATGGCCGGGATCATCGAACCGACACCTCTCATCACGGTCATAACGCCGACCCACGACCGGCGCGAATCAGTGTTGCGCGCCGTGGGAAGCGTGCTTTCCCAGAGCATGCCAAGGCTTGAGCATATTGTCGTTGACGATGGCTCGACCGATGGAACCGAGGCGGCGCTCGCCCGCATTCAAGATCCGCGGCTGATCTATGTCGGCGCGAAATGGCGAGGCGCCAACGCCGCCAGGAATGCCGGCATCGAGCGAGCGCGGGCGCCCGTGGTGACGTTCCTTGATTCGGACGACGTCTACCTGCCGCACCGGCTTGAACGGACCCTGGCCTGCTTCGATGACAATCCCACACTTCAGGTGCTGATCAGCTCTTTTGTCTCCCTGAAGGGCAACCGCGCCACCAATTGCGTCAACCGCGATGCATTCGTGAGCCCGACGATGCTGGAACGGACGCTGGTAGCGCAAACGATCTTCATCGCCGGCTCCGCGATAACCGCCCGCCGCGAGGCCTTGCTGGGCATTGGCGGCTATGACAGCGACATCACCCGGATGCAGGACCGGGAATTGCTGCTGCGGCTAGCGCGCCGCCATGGCGCGCGTTTATCCGAGGACATCGACTGGACAAAATACAATTCGGAAAACTCGATTTCGGGCTGCCGTAACGGCTATGTCGAAGCCTATGCGAACCTGATGGGCAAACATCCGCATATTGCCGACGCCTACCCGCACATTCCGCCCTACATGATTTCGCGGCAGATTATCGCCGATATCCTCAGAGGCCGGATACCTCAAGCATTTGAGGGCTACATGGCCAACCGCTCGTCGAAAGCGCTCGGCTACTCGCTGTCGGAGCTGATGCACGGCTATGTCCACGGCCGGCGCTGGCGCCGCGATCTCTACAATGAGTTCCGCGACAAGTTTGGCGCCCGACCGGCCTAGTTGCATGTCGCCCAAACGTGTCCAGCGGTTTTGGGACAACGACGTTCACGACAAGTCCCGGCACGGCTCACCGGTCGAGTTCCGGAAAATACGGATCGGACAGGAACCGCCTGTCCCGCTCGCCTTGCAGACAGTCTATCGGCGTCGCCGCGTCGACGGTGATGATTCTCGCCTTGTCCTGAACGCCGCTTACTTCGAGGATCAGCTTGCGCCGGATGGCCGTCGAAAATTCGGCGGCCGCATAAATCGGAAGCACGAAGGAACCGGGCCCTCCGGTCACGCACTGCGCATAATACTGGTCGAGATGATTGAAGGTGGGCGATGGGCTGATCAGGATCGGCAGGCCATTGACGACGATGCCTTTTGCGGTCGCCGCATCACGCGTCGCGGTGACAGGCGGCCCGATATTGTTCGGACCGTCACCGGAAATATCGATGACGCTGCGTTCGCCCTCGAAAGAAATGCGGTCGAAAAGCTCGGTGCCGAAGGCCAGCGCACCGGAAATCGACGTGCCGCGGAAGCTGCGGAACGGGCGGGCCGCAACCTTGTCGGCAAAGCTGTTGGCGCTCTCGGCGCTGTCGATGATCTGCCAGCCTATGACTGCGTCGTCGCGCACCGTGCCGGCCCATTCGAAATAGGCGAGCGCGATGCGGCCCTTGGCGCCGGCGCGGACAGCCTCGATGAAGTCGGGATGCCGCAGCGCCTCGACATAACCGGCGCGCTGCAGGGCGAACTCCTTCTCGTCCATCGACAGCGAGATGTCGACCGCCAGCACAAGCTCGACGTCGACGGCCAGCGCATCCGGCGGCGAGGCAGCGGGAGCGGCCTGGGCGCAGGCAAGACAGACAAGCAGGCGCAGAGCATCAAGCATGGCCGTCGCCAGGGTTGTTTCTCCCCGGGAGCTTCACTCGCGATCACGGCAAAATAAAGCTTGGCACCGGTAAGCCGACATCGGCCTATGCCTTGCGGCGAGCGGCGACTGGCGGCGGTTCGATCGCGCCGGCCCTGATGCGGGCGGGCTTCAGAGCCGGCGCACCGGAATCCTTGACGATCGTCAACGCGCGCGAAAAGAAGTGATCGTTGTGCAGGCCGCGCCCGATGTTGAGGATCGCGGTCCCCGGCAAACGCTTCTCGAGCATCGACAGCACGCGTCTTAGCGACGGGCCGTCGAACGCATCCAGCGCTTCATCGATGATCACCCATTTAGGCTGCCGCAAGGCGAGCCTGGCGAAGGCCAGCGAGCGCTGTTCGTCATCGCCCAACTCGTGGTCCCAGCGCCCGGCGCGGTCGAGCGACGACGACAGCCGCTCGAGACCGACCTCGGCGAGCACCGCCGAAATCTCGGCATCGCTCGCCGGCGCAGCTCCATTAGAATGATCAAGCACCTCGCGCAACGTACCGACCGGGAAATAAGGGACGCGCGGCACGAATAGTGGGGGTTCCCCCGCCGGCAGGCTGATCCGTCCGCTTCCCCATGGCCACAGGCCGGCAATGGCGCGGAAGAACAGCGTCTTGCCGGCACCCCGGTCGCCGGTGATTATGACGCGCTCGCCGGGGCGGATTTCGACATGCTGGTCGGCGAGCCTAGTGCAGCCCTCCGGCGAAGCCACTTCGAGCTTCTCGAAAGTCAGGCTGCCATTGGGATTTTCGTCGAAGGCGATGCGCTTTTCCGTGTCGTGCAGCACATCGGTTTCATTAAGCGCGATGCGGAAGTCGGCGACGCGCATGAGCGTTGCGCGCCAATCGGCGATGCTGCCGATGTTGTTGATGAACCAGCGCAGCGACGAATGGACCTGGTTGAAGGCGCCGACAGCCATCATCAGGCCGCCAAAGCTGATATCGCCTGAGAAATAGACCGGCGAGGCGACCAGGATGGGTGCCACGACGGTGATCCAGCCATAGGTGTCGGTCACCCAGGCCAGGTTGATCTGGGCGCTGTAGATGCGCCGCATGGCGCCCAGCACCGTACCGAGGTCGAGTTCGAGCCGTCGCCTGGCGTCGGGCTCGCCATGGTACAATGCAATGGCATCGACATTCTCGTTGACCCGCACCATCGAGGAGCGCAGCTCGGCTTCGCGCGTGTAGCGGTCGCTGTTGAGGCTGATGAGCGGGCGTCCGACCAGCCAGCTCAGCCAGGAGGCGGTGCCGGCATAGAGGATGGCGGCCCAGACCATGTAGCCCGGTATAGCCAGCGAGGTTCCGCCGATGTGGAAGACGAAGCCCGAGGACAGCTCCCACAGCACGCCGACGAAGGACACGAGCAGGATGCATGACTGCAGCAGGCCGACGCCGAGATCCGTCGAAAGGTCGGAAAGATGCGCGGCATCCTGCTGCATGCGCTGGTCGGGATTGACGCCGATGGCGCCGGCATTGGCCAGCCGGAAGGCACGCGCCGGCCTCATCCACTGGTCGATCAGGTCCAGCGTCAGCGCTTGGCGCAGCTTGAGCCTGATCATCTGGTTGAGCCAGGTCTGGCCGATGTTGAGCACCAGAAGTCCACCGGCTATTGCCGCAAAGACGAGAAGCTGGTGCAGGAAGGCCGCCATGTCGCGGCGCGCGAGCGCATCGTAGAAAGGCTGATTCCAGCGGTTGAGCAAAACCTGGCCGATCGACGTTGCGATGATCACGGCCATGATGCCAACCGATGTCCAGAGCAACCACTTGCGAACCGGCGATCCCGCCAGCGCTCGCCTGATCGTCGCCACCTGATCGCTCAGGCTGCTGGCTTCGACCGCCACGGCAACCTGCTGAACGGTGGCGGCATAGTCCGGTTGATCAGCCATGGCCGAGGTCCTTGCGTTCAGTGCTGAAACCGGTTGGAGAGACTTGAAGGTATCCGTCGTTCAAATGGGCTGCCAAATGGGCCGTCAGTCCACTTGCGACAGATAGGCGGGGAAACGACGCCGGGCACTCTTGCCGTGATCACGAAGCCGTCACCCGTGCAACCGATGGCTTGATGTCCCCGGCCTCATTGCGACGGCCAAGCCGGGTGGCGCCATGCGGCGACAGCACCGGCACGAAGACACGGCGCGAGGCCCGCTGGGCGACAGGCACGCCTTGATAGAGCCGCTTCTGCGCCTCGACGACGATGACCCCGGAAAAGATCGGCCACAGCCGCCGGCCGGCGCGTTCAAGCACATTGTGGAACTGCATCATGAAGCGCCGCCGCGATGGCGGGAAGAACAGCGCATCGGACCAGGACGCGGGCGTGAAATTCGCCTCGCGTAGCAATTCAGTGAGCTGTCCACGCGAAAAAGGCCGGCCATTGCCGAACGGCGTGTGCTCGAAGCGCGCCCAGACGCCGCGCCGGTTGGGCACGACGATGACCACTCGGCCTGCCGGCGACAGCACACGCCAGATCTCGTTCAGCGTCTCACGCGGGTTCTCGACATGTTCGAGCGAATGGACGAGCAGCATGCGGTCGATGCAGGAATCGACCAGCGGCAATTCCTCGTCGAAGACCAATGCCGTCGCCGTGGGTCCCGTCGCCGGCCACACCACCGCGCCCTGCGTTGCCGGCATGAAGGCGAAGACCCGCTCGGCATCGGCGCCGAAGCGCTCCAGCCAAGGCAAGGTGTAGCCGAGGCCGACCAGCCGCTCGTTGGGCACGGCTGCCCATATCGACGACAACGCCATGGTGATCGAATGCTCGGCGAACCGGCCGAGCGTTGTCGAATAAAAGGAGCGAAGATCGACGATGTCGGAGTGCATGGCAGGGATGTAGCCGTGATATCGTCGGGTTTCAACAAAAGGCCTCGACGAGCCCGACATTCCGGGAATGACATTCGACATTCCGGGATGTTGTCCAACATCCCGAATGTTGCTCAACATCCGGGATGACATCCGAACGCCAGCGCCCTATGTCTGCGGCGATAATGGAGAGATGCGATGCCGGTCGAAATCGAACAGTTCATGTGCCGCACCGACAATTTTGGCGTGCTGGCGCATGACCCCAAAAGCGGCCAGACCGCGATCATCGACGCGCCCGAGGAAGCGCCGATCCTGGCCGCGCTCAAGCGCACCGGCTGGACGCCGACGATGATCCTGACCACGCATCATCATGCCGACCATGTCGAGGCCAATCTGGCGCTGAAGCAGCGCTTCAAGCTGCGCATCGTCGGCCCGGAAGCGGAAAAAGCCAAGATTCCTGGCATCGACGAAACCGTCGAAGACGGCTCGGTTCTCCATCTTGGCGATGAAAAGATCGAGGTGATCGCAACGCCCGGCCACACAGCCGGCCACGTCTCCTACTATTTTCCTGGATCGAAAGTGGCGTTCACTGCCGACACGCTGTTTGCGCTGGGGTGTGGGCGCCTGTTCGAATGCAAGCCGCCGGTGATGTATGATTCGCTGAAGAAGCTGGCGGCGCTTCCGGCTGAAACGGTCGTCTATTGCGGCCACGAATACACGCTCTCCAACGCCCGTTTCGCGCTGACCGTCGATCCAACCAATTCGGCGCTGAAGGAACGCGCCGCCAAAATCGAGGCACTGCGTACCGCCGGCAAGCCGACGCTGCCGACGACGATCGGCGAGGAACTGTCGACCAATCCCTTCCTGCGCTGGCACGATCCGGCGATCCGCAAGCATCTTGGGCTGGAGAAAGCCTCGGACGCCGAGGTCTTTGCCGAAATCCGCAAGCGCAAGGACAATTTCTAGAGCATTCGGGCCATGACCAGCTCCGCCGAAATCATCGCGACGCTCGGCCTGAAGCCGCATCCGGAAGGCGGCTGGTACGCGGAGACCTTTCGCGATGACGCCAGCGGTGCGCGCGGCCATTCGACCGCGATCTATTTCCTGCTGGAACAGCATCAGGTTTCGGCCTGGCACCGGGTCAAGGACGCCGCCGAGGTCTGGCATTTCCATGCCGGCGCCCCGTTGGCGCTCTCGGTGTGGGAAGAAGGCAGCGCCGTTATAGAGCAGGTGCTCGGCATCGATCTCGCAGCCGGTGAGCGGCCGCAGATCGTCGTCCCGGCAGGCTGGTGGCAATCGGCGCGCAGCCTGGGTGAATGGACGCTGGTCGGCTGTACCGTCGCGCCGGGCTTTGAGTTCGCCGCCTTTGAGCTGGCCGAGCCGGGCTGGCAGCCTGGACAATCCTAACTTAGCAAGAATCCGAGCGTGATCGCGAGTTGAGCGGCATAGTACAGCACCCATACGGCAAAGCGCATCCAGGCGCGGTGCGGCGAAATGGCGGCCACCAGGAATTTCTCCGTGGCTAGCAACCCGTCCGATGCCATGAACAGCACGGCGCCGCCGATAATCCAGGCGCTGCTTGTCGTCAGCGCCGAAACGCCCATCGCCAGGATCGCAGCGACATAGACGGCGATCGGGACACGCAGGCCGGGACCGACGCGGCGCCAGAGCGCCGCCAGCATTACGACCGCAAACACCGCCATGGCCAGCGCGATTGCCCCTCGCCATGATTCGGCGCCCAGCAATTCCAAGCCGCCGCCAGTGCGCAGGAACAGCACGATATAGACGACGTGCGCGAGGAGAAAACTGGCGAGCCCGCCGAGAAACGCCTTTTCACCGTCGCGCGATAGAAAGGCATTGCCAACGGCGCTGAGCGCGAGCGCGGCGATCAGCAGCAGCGGACCACCTTGCAGCACCGCCAACACGGCAAGCATCGCCACGGCAAGCGTCTTTGCCGCCGAACGGGCGAGCGTCGGCGGCATGCCAAGCGTGAACGCGTAGATCACCGCCGCCGCCAGCGAAAAGATCAGCGTCGCATTGGCATTGGCGTCGATGCCGCCGGCAAACGGCATCGTCATGCCCCGGCTCCGCTTTCGGCTGCTGCCGGCTTGCGCAGGAACAGTGACTTTGCCGCCAGAGCCGCGCCGCCGGTGATGAGTACACAGGCAGCGAGGATGCGCAGCGACGGCTCGGCGACACCGGCCGCGATCAGCACAAGCGTCGACAACAGCGGTGCGGCGTAGCTTGCGGCGCCCAGCACCTGGATGTTGCCGCGCTTGACGCCGACGTCCCAGGCGTAGAAGGCCGCCCCGACCGGCATCAGGCCAAGGCCGAGCACGGCCAGCCACTGCCCGGCGCCGTCAGGCAGCACGGTTTGTTCCAGCGCCAAGTGGCAGGCGAGCGACAACACCGCGGTCGCCGCGCAGAACCAGGTGACGATGCTGGTCGGCACCGACGGAAAGCGCCGCGACAACAGCGAATAGGACGACCACAGCACGGCGCAGACGGCGGCCATGGCATAGCCGAAGGTGTAACGGGCATCGAAGGCCAGCCCACCACCCTTGGTGACGATCAGCACGGTACCTGCAAGGCCGAGCAGCGCGCCGACGACATGGTTCCAGGCCAGGCGCTCGCCCGGCATCAGCGCCGAGCCAAGCACGATCAACAAAGGCCACAGATAGGCGATCAGGCTCGCCTCCACCGCCGGCGCATTGCGCAGCGCGGTGAAGTAGAAGAAGTGGTAGCCGAACAGGCCGGCAATGCCGATCAGCCAGACTTGGCGAGGGATTTTCTGGCCCTTGTCGGGTGCTGGCATGAACAGTCGCGCGACGAGCCCGACGCCGGTGCCGATCGAGAAGGTGATTGCCGACAAAAGGAACGGCGGCACTTGGCCGGACGCATCGGTGAGTAGCGCCAGCAGCGCCCACATGGCGACCGCCGAAAAGCCGATCAGTGTTGCGCGCCCCATTCCGTCTCCAGTGGCGCGCGTATGGCGCCTGGCCTATTGTACCGCTTCGAAACGCCCGGCGCTGATGGTCAAGGTGCCGATCTGCGTGCCCACCGTGGCGTGGATCGGCGCATATATGCCGGTTTGGCCGAGCGGTGCAAACGTCACCATCATGCGGCTGCGGTTCTTGAGATAATTGAGCGCCTTGCGGCCCTTGCGGTAACCCGCCACCGGCTCGAAGCCCATTCGACAGGTAATGGTGTCGCCCTTGTAGCCCGGCACCGAGATCGTGCCCTTCGAAGCGTAGGTCAGTGTGAGATCGGCGCGCATCTCGCCATCATAGAACTTCACCGTGCGGCCGCAGACCTGATCGAGACTGTCGGCATGGATGACGGTGGCGGCCATCGGATCGAGCACCGACGCCAGATCGCCGGCACTGATCGGCACCCAGCTCTTGGGGTCGCGCTTGCCTGGCGCCGGGGTGACCTGAGTCGAGGTGACCGCGCCATTGGCAAAGCGGATATCGACCACCGATGCCTTCTTGCCGGAGGTGTAGTCGGCACGGAACGCCTGCGGCACCATCTTCTTGCCCGCAATCGTGCCTTTGGACGAGATCGTGCCACGCGTGTCGTCGAACAATTTGGCCAGCCCTGCCGCGCTGACGCTGCCATCGATCGCGTAGGCGCCGTTCTCATAGCGGCTGGAAAACGTTGATTTCGCTATCGAAAGGCCAAGGAACGACACCGTGTACTCACCCTTGAACGACTGTGGCGAGGCAGCAGAAGCGGCGGACGGCAAGGCAATGGCAAGCAAGGCAGCAAGGGCATGAGACGAACGAAACATGGCGGGATCGGGTCCTTGATTTTCGGCCGGAGGCGGGCAACTCCGGTCTGGCATGTCCCTATCAGACCGCTTATAGGATGAATTCCGGCCTTAATATGAAATGCCGGGCGCGTCCGTGGGGAAGCCGGAGCTTGACGCCCCGGCGAAATGCAACTATGGAACGCCAACTTTTTCCATAAGGCCGCCTGACCAGAACCGCGCGCCACCCGGCGTGGGCACAAAGGTTTGGCAGACCCCGAGAACTGAAGGTTAGAACAATGTCCCGCACCTGCGAACTCACTGCCAAGGCAGTCATGTCCGGCAACAATGTGAGCCACGCCAACAACAAGACCAAGCGTCGCTTTCTGCCGAATCTCGTCAACGTGACGCTGATTTCGGAAGCACTGAACCAGAATGTGCGCCTGCGCATTTCGGCCAACGCGCTGCGTTCGGTCGAACATCGCGGCGGTCTCGACGCCTTCCTGGCCAAGGCCGACGTCAAGGAATTGTCGCAGCGCGCCCGTCTGTTGAAGAAGCAGATCGCCAAGAAGATCGCCGAGCAGGTCGCCGCCTGACATCGTTTTAAGGCGGGGGACGACCGCCCTGGCCACCTCTTGTTGGCCTTAAGCATCGGATCGAACCCGCAAGGTTTCGGCAATCCGATGTTCAAATACGAAGCGAGCATCGCCCGGATGGACATGATGCTCCGCTGGTTCCATTACCCAGGATAAAAAAATGCCTTCCTTCTCGCGATACCTGCCATTCGTGGCCGCCATGGCGCTTGTCGTCGTGGCGTCGAACATTCTCGTGCAATTCCCGATGCAGGGCCAGATCAGCGGCCTGTCGCTGGCCGACCTTTTGACCTGGGGCGCCTTCACCTATCCCTTCTCCTTCCTGGTCACGGATCTCGCCAACCGCCGCTACGGGCCCACCGTGGCGCGCAGGATCGTCTTTGTCGGCTTCATGACGGCGGTGATCTGCTCGATCCTTGTCCCGCCCTTCCTGTTCCGCCATGGCCTGATCGAATTCGAGACCGCCGCCGGCCGGCTGGTGCGGATCGCGGCGGCGTCCGGCGCGGCGTTCCTCAGCGCGCAATTGCTCGATGTGACCGTCTTCAACCGGCTGCGCCAGCAGAGCTGGTGGCGGGCGCCGATCGTCGGCACGCTGGTCGGATCGGTGTTCGATACCGCCGTATTCTTCACTGTCGCGTTCTCGGCCGCGTTTGCCTTCGCCGGTCCGAACGACAGCTTTGCGCTTGAAACCGCACCTTTGATGGGCGTCTTCCATGTCGATGGCATGCGCTGGATTTCCTGGGCGCTTGGCGATCTCTCGGTGAAGCTGATCATCGCCGTCGTCGCGCTCATCCCCTACCGGCTGCTCGCCACCCGCTGGAGTCAACCGGCAGTCGCGGCTTAAACCATGATCCCGAAAAGTGGGACCCGGTTTTCGGAAAAGATCATGGTCGGACAAAGATCATGATCCCGTGGGTCCAGCTAGACTCTGCTAGGACACCCGACGGCGCACAAGAGCTTCGCCTCAAGCGGCGCGGGTCAGAATTCTCGATCATGCTCGGCAGCAACGAGCTGATGAACAGCCGCCTCAGCGGCTCCGAGCAAGCACTGGCAAAGCTGTCCTGCGCGCGCGTCGCCGGCCATCGGCGGCCAAGGATCCTGATCGGCGGGCTCGGCATGGGCTTTACGCTGCGCGCCGCACTCGCTGAACTCGGCAATGATGCCAGCATCGTCGTCGCGGAGTTGGTGCCGGCGGTCGTCGCCTGGGCACACGGCCCGATGGCGGAGATCTTTGGCGGCTGTCTCGACGATCCGCGCGTCAGCATCCGGGAGACGGATGTCGGGCAGCTGATACGGTCTGAGCCCGCAGCCTGGGACGCCATCCTCCTGGATGTCGACAACGGCCCGGAAGGCATCGTCCACAAATCCAACGATGCGCTTTACAGCCTGCAGGGCCTCAGTGCCGCGCGCAGCGCCCTCAAGCCGGGCGGCGTGCTGACGGTGTGGTCGCAAGGCCCCGACAGCGGCTTCACGCGGCGGCTGAAGCAAGCCGGCTTCGCGGTCGAGGAGGTCAATATACGTGCCAACGGCAAGCGAGGCGCGCGCCATGTCATCTGGGTAGCGACCAACGGCTCACGGTGAACAGTCGACCCCCCCAACCCGGGGCGGGGAGGGGGAGGGCGCGGTGGCGCGGCTCCGCGCCGCCCCCCCCGCCCCCGCCCACCA